>JAEUNH010000162.1 GCA_016791205.1 Rhodocyclaceae bacterium
CTTGGTCAGGCTGACCGAGGCGCCCTGGTGCAGGGTGTTCCACCACTTCACCGAGAAGTAGATGATGGGGATGTTCACCACGCCGACCAGCGCCAGCACGGCGCCGGCCTTGTCGGCGCGGCGCGCGTCGTCGATGGCCGACTGCAGGGCGATGAAGCCGATGTAGAGGAAGAACAGGATCAGCTCTGACGTCAGGCGCGCATCCCACACCCACCAGGTGCCCCACATCGGCTTGCCCCACAGGGCGCCGGTCCACAGCGAGAGGAAGGCCATCAGCGCGCCGGTCGGCGCCAGGGCGGAGGCCATCATGCCGGACAGCCGCGTGTTGAAGCCGAGGCCGAGCGCCGCCCAGAAGGCCATGACCAGATAGATGAACATCGACATCCACGAGGCCGGCACGTGGATGAAGATGATGCGGTAGCCCTCGCCCTGCTGGGCGTCGGTGGGCGCGACGAAGAAGCCGATGTACAGCCCGGCGAGGCCGAAGACGGCCGTCAGCGCCCAGAACCAGGGAATCAGCTTCCCCGCCAGCGGATAGAAGGTCTGCGGCGAGGAAAACCTGAACCAGTTGATGATGCGGTTGTTCATTCCAATGCAATTCTCAAAGCCACCGTCGTTGCCCACGGTGCGAAAAAAGCCGCGAGCGCCAGGAAGGCCGCCAGCAGCGACAGGTGCGCCGTCGCGCCCAGGCCGCTCAAGTCGGCCTCCACCGCGCCGGCGCCGAAGATCAGCACCGGCACGTAGAGCGGCAGCACCAGCAGCGACACCAGCACGCCGCCGCCGCGCACGCCCAAAGTCAGTCCCGCGCCGACGGCGCCGATCAGCGACAGCACCGGCGTGCCGATCAGCAGCGCCAGCGCCAGCACGCCGAGCGAGTCCGCCGCCAGGTCGAACTGCAGGCCCAGCACCGGCGCCAGCAGCGCCAGCGGCAGGCCCGACAGCAGCCAGTGGGCAGTTATCTTTCCCGTCACCAGCACCCCCAGCGGTACGGCCGAGAGCGCCATCTGCTCCAGCGTGCCGTCGGCGTAATCGGCGGCGAACAGGCGCGGCAGCGACAGCATGGTCGCCAGCAGCGCCGCCACCCACAGGATGCCCGGCGCGATCTGCCGCAGCATCGCCATTTCCGGCCCGATGCCGAGCGGGAACAGGCTGACGACGATGACGAAGAAGAACAGCGTCGTCAGCACGTCCGACTTGCGCCGCAGGGCGAGCAGCAGGTCGCGGCGAATGACCGCACCGAGCGCCGACAGAAGTCTCGGTTCGTTCATCAATCCAGCCGCAGTTGCTCGATGCGGCCCGCCGCGAGCGGCAGATCCTGGTGGCTGGTCAGCACCGCCATGCCGCCGCCGGCGAGATGGGCGTCGATGACGCCGCCCAGGTTCGCCACCGCCGCCTTGTCCAGTGCCGTCAGCGGCTCGTCCAGCACCCACAGCCTGCGCTTCTCCAGCAGCAGGCGGGTCAGCGCCACGCGCCGCTTCTGCCCGGCGGAGAGCACCCGCGCCGGCAGGTCCTCGCGGCCCTTCAGCCCCAGCTGCCGCAGCGCCGTCCGCGCCGCCTCCTCGTCGACCGGTGCGCCGGCGAGCGTGGCGGAAATGCGAGCGTTCTCCAGCGCCGTCAGATCGTCCTTGACCGCCCCGGCGTGGCCGCAATACAGCAGTTCGCCGCGGTAGTCCTCGGCCAGTTTCCCGATCGGCTCGCCGTTCCAGCGGATCTCGCCCTGCGCCGGCTGCGACAGGCCGCAGAGCATGCGCAGCAGGCTGGTCTTGCCGCTGCCGTTGGCGCCCTGCACCAGCAGGCAGGCGCCGGGTTCGAGCCGGAACGACAAGCCGCGGAACAGGCTTTTCTCGCCGCGCACGCATTCCAGGTTGCTGGCTTCAAGCATGGTGAATTCTGCAGGACTCCGCCGGGAGGGAGCTTGTCCAAAATCAAAACGGGCCGTAACAGCCCGAAAACGCGGGATTTTACCCGTTGGGGCGGTACGGCGGTGATTTGCGCAACCTATCTGCGGATTTGCTCGTGATGCGCCCTCGCCACCGGCAGCCTAGGCGGGCTTGCCGTGGCGTTTAAAGGGTTGCACGCCGCATCGACCGCCGCGGCGATGCGCTCGACGCCGCTGCGGATCTGCCGCTCGTTGAGCGAGGAGAAGCCGAGCATGATGGCCCGCTCGGAATAGGCGCAGCCGCCGAAGTCGCAGGCGGCGCCGGATTGCAGGGTATAGATGCCGACGCCGTGCTCCGCCGCCATGGCTTGCAGTTCGGCCGCACGCGGCAGATCCTCGGCCAGGTGCCAGGCGATGTGCATCCCGCATTCGGTGCCGGAAACCACGACCTCGCCGAAATGCCGCCTCAGGCTGTCGACCAGGCAGTCGCGGCGCTCGGCATAGCTCTGGCGGATGCGGCGCAGGTGGTTGTCGTATCCGCCGCCGGCGAGGAATTCTGCCATCACGGCCTGTTCCAACCAGGGGTGGCCATTATCGAGTAGGGCCTTGGCCGTGCGCGCCGGCCCGGCGAGGTGCTTCGGCACGACGAGATAGCCGAGGCGCAGCCCGGCACCGATGGACTTCGAGAAGGTACCCATGTAGATCACGCAGCCGTGGCTGTCGAGGCCCATCAGCGCGGCAATCGGTGAGCCGCGGTAGCGGAAATCGCTGTCGTAGTCGTCCTCGACGATGTAGGTACCCGTATGCCAGGCCCAGTCGAGCAGGCGCAGGCGGCGCTCCAGCGAGAGCGTGAAGCCCATCGGGTACTGATGCGACGGCGTCACGTAGAGCAGCGCCGCGCCCTCCGCCGGCAGCTCGTCCACGCACAGTCCGTTGTCGTCCACGCAGACCGGCGCCAGCCGTGCGCGGTAGCTCTCGTATAGATAGGCCGCGCCCTGGTAGGCGGGGTTTTCGATCGCCACGCTCATGCCTTCGCGCAGGAGCAGCCGCGCCGTCAGGTTGAGCCCCTCCTGGCATCCGGCGACGATGACGATCTGGTCGGGGTCGACGTTGATGCCGCGCGCCGGGCCGAGATGGTCGGCGATGGCCTTGCGCAGGTCGATCAGGCCGGCGGGGTCGCGGTACTCGGTCAGGCGCGTGCCTGCCGTGACCAGTGCGCGGTTGATGAGACGGCGCCAGGCCTTGATCGGGAAGGAGTGCGGATCGGGTCGGCCGAGCCAGAAGTCGTAAGCCAGGCGTTTGTCGTTGACCACGGCTTGGGCGCGGCCCTCGAAGGCGAGCGGGCGGCGCTGGGAGAAATCCTGTGCATGAGTC
>JAEUNH010000273.1 GCA_016791205.1 Rhodocyclaceae bacterium
GAGATCGAGCGCGTCCGCGCCGAGATCGCCCGGCTGCAGCGCGAGGGCAAGCTGGAGAAGGTGGCCGAACTGCAGTACGGAAAATTGCCGCAGCTGGAAGCGCAGCTGAAGGCCGCGGAAAAAGTCGGTCTCCCCGATACGGCGAAGAAATTGCTGCGCACCCAGGTCGGCGCCGAGGAGATCGCCGAGGTGGTCTCGCGCGCCACCGGCATCCCCGTCTCGAAGATGATGCAGGGCGAGCGCGAGAAGCTGCTGCTGATGGAAGAGCGCCTGCATGGCCGCGTGGTCGGCCAGGACGAGGCGGTGCGCCTGGTCTCGGACGCCATCCGCCGCTCAAGGGCGGGATTGTCGGAGGAGAACCGGCCCTACGGCTCCTTCCTCTTCCTTGGCCCCACCGGCGTCGGCAAGACGGAACTCTGCAAGGCGCTGGCCTCTTTCCTCTTCGATTCCGAGGAGCACCTGATCCGCATCGACATGAGCGAGTTCATGGAGAAGCACTCCGTCGCCCGCCTGATCGGCGCGCCGCCCGGCTACGTCGGCTACGAGGAGGGCGGCCACCTGACGGAAGCGGTGCGGCGCAAGCCCTACAGCGTGATCCTGCTCGATGAAGTCGAGAAGGCCCACCCCGACGTCTTCAACGTGCTGCTGCAGGTGCTCGACGACGGCCGCATGACCGACGGCCAGGGCCGCACGGTGGACTTCAAGAACACCGTGATCGTCATGACCTCCAACCTGGGCTCGCAGATGATCCAGCAGATGTCGCAAGGTAACGATAGCGACTACCAGGTGATCAAGCTGGCGGTGATGGCCGAGGTGAAGACCTATTTCCGGCCAGAGTTCATCAACCGCATCGACGAGACGGTGGTGTTCCACGCCCTCGACGAGCGGCACATCGCCTCGATCGCGAAGATCCAGCTCGGCTACCTGGAGAAGCGCCTGGCAAAACTGGAGATCAAGCTGGACGTGACGGACGCCGCGCTGGCGGAACTGGCCAGGGCCGGCTTCGACCCGGTGTTCGGCGCGCGGCCGCTGAAGCGCGCCATTCAGAGCCACATCGAGAACCCGCTGGCGAAGCAGATTCTCGAAGGCAAGTTCGCGGCCAAGGACGTGGTGCGCGTTACGGCCGCGCAGGGCGTGATCGCCTTCGAGAAGGCTTGATTTGCCATCCCGCTCCCGGTGGACTAGACTAACGGAACTTAGTCCACTGGAGAGCGCGATGCGCACGGTCAATATTCACGAGGCCAAGACCCAGCTGTCCCGGCTGGTCGAGCAGGCGGCGAAGGGCGAGCCCTTCGTCATCGCCAAGGCCGGCAAGCCGCTGGTGAAGGTGATGCCGCTGGACGCGCCGGAAGCGGGCGAGATGAAACGCCTCGGCTTCATGGCCGGGCAGATCAGCGTGCCGGACGATTTCGACACCATGGGGGCGGCGCAGATCGAGCGTCTCTTCGCCGGGAAATGAAACTCCTGCTCGACACGCACCTGTTGCTGTGGGCCGCCGGCGAGCCGCGCCGGCTCCCGGCTGCCGCCCGCAAGCTGATCAACGATGCGCGTAACGAACTGCTGTTCAGCGCCGCCAGCCTGTGGGAAATCGTCATCAAGCGCAGCCTCGGGCGCGAGGACTTCCGCGTCGATCCGCGACTGCTGCGCCGCGGCCTGATCGACAACGGCTATGCCGAGTTGCCTGTCTCCGGCGAGCATGCCCTGGCTGTCGATAGCCTGCCGACGCTGCACAAGGATCCCTTCGACCGCATCCTTGTCGCCCAATCGATTATCGAGAGCGTCACGCTGCTGACGACCGATTCGCTGCTCGCCGGCTACCCCGGCTCGGTTCGCCGCGTTTGAACACGACGGATTCCGCATCTGCCGCGGTACCGCGCGGGAACGACGTCCGCGTCATCGGCCTGGTCGGCTTCGCCCACGCGACCTCGCATTTCTTCCACCTGCTGCTGCCGCCGCTGTTTCCCTGGCTGATGCCGGAGTTCGGACTGAGCTTCACCGCCGCCGGAATCATCATGACGGTCTTCTTCGTGGTCTCCGGCGTGGGACAGGCGCTGGCCGGCTTCGTCGTCGACCGCTTCGGGCCGCGCCGGGTGCTGCTCTCCGGCATCGCCTGCTTCATTCTCGCCGCGCTGCTGCTCGGGGCGGCCAACGGCTACCCCATGCTGCTCGCCGCCGGCGCGCTGGCCGGGCTGGGCAACAGCGTCTTCCATCCGGCCGATTTCACCGTGCTCAACCGCAAGGTGGGCACGGCGCGGCTGAGCCACGCCTTCTCGGTGCACGGTCTCTCGGGCAACCTGGGTTGGGCGCTGGCGCCGGTGTTCCTGGCCGGCATCGCCGCCGCCTCGAGCTGGCGGCTGGCGGCCTTCGGCGCCGCCGGGCTGGGGGCCGCCGCCTGGCTGGTGATCTGGCTGCAGCGCGAGGCCACCGATCTGGGCGAGGCCGCGGCAAAAGTCGGTCCCGCCAGGACGGCGACTGCGTTCGGCTTTCTGGGCTCCGCCGCGGTGTGGCTGTGCTTTGCCTTCTTCCTGCTCATCACCACGGCCTTCGGCGCGCTGCAGAACTTCGCGCCTTCGGTGATGCAGCATGTCTACGGCCTGACGGTCGCCGCCGCGGCCACCGCCCTGACGGCTTTTCTGCTCGGCGGGGCGGCCGGCATCGCCGCCGGCGGGGTGCTGGCGGCGCGCAGCCAGGCCCATGAGCGCCTGATCGCTGCGGCACTGGTCGCCGCGGCGCTGATTGCCGGGCTGCTGGCCTCGGGCCTGCTGGCCGCCTGGAGCGTGGCCTGGGCGCTGGCCGCCATGGGCTTTTGCGCCGGCATCGCCGGCCCCTCGCGCGACATGCTGGTGCGGCGCGCGGCGACTTCCCGCTTTGGTCAGCAGGCCTATGGCCGCGTCTATGGCTTCGTCTACTCGGGACTGGACATCGGTCTGGCGGTGTCGCCGCTGCTGTTCGGCCCGCTGATGGACGCGGGCCGCTTTGCCGCGGTGCTGGTCGGGGTGGCGCTGCTGCAGGGGATGGCGGTGCTGACGGCGCTGCGGGTGGGGCGGGATCAGCCCGCTTCGGTCTGAGCCAGCACGGCGCGGTTGCGCCCTTCGTGCTTGGCGCGGTAGAGCGCCGCGTCGGCCTGGGCGATCAGGCTGGCCGGCACGCCGCTCTGGGCGGCATGGACGCTGGCCACGCCGATGCTGACGGTGACGTGCTGGGCGACTTCCGAGCCGGCATGCGGCAGGGCCATGGCCTCCACCGCGGCGCGGATGCGCTCGGCGACCAGCAGCGCGCCGTCCGGCTCGGTGGCCGGCAGCAGGATGGCGAACTCCTCGCCGCCGTAGCGGGCGATCGAATCGCTGGCGCGCTTGACCACGCGCGACATGGCGGCGGCCACCTGGCGCAGGCACTCGTCGCCGCCCTGGTGGCCGTAGGTGTCGTTGAAGCGCTTGAAGTAATCGACGTCGATCATCAGCAGCGAGAGGGCGCGCGACTCGCGCGAGGCGCGCCGCCACTCGTTGTTGAGGGTGTCGTCGAAGGAGCGCCGGTTGGCGACGCTGGTCAGGCCGTCGCGGGTGGCCAGGCGCTGCAGCTCTTCCTGCGCCTCCTTCTGCACCGTCATGTCGCGCAGGGTTTCGACCACCGCGATCAGCCGGCCGTCCTCGTCGTAGATCGGGCCGACGTCGATGGCCAGATAGAGACGGCTGCCGACCTGGGGCATCACGCACCAGTTCTCGGCGCGCCGGCCGTGGGCCAGGATGGCGTCCTCGCCGGCATGGTCGTGATTGGCGTAGAGCGCGTCGATCTCGGCGATGCGGCCCTGGGCCACCAGATCGGCCAGGCAGGGGCGCGGCTCGTCGTAGAAGCCGCGCCAGTGCTCGCGGGTGCCGATCACCTCTTCGGCCTTGACGCCGGTCAGGCGCTCGCAGGCCCGGTTCCAGATGATCACCCGGCATTCGGCGTCGAGCACGAAGGTCGGCACCACCAGATGCTCCATCAGCTGGACGGAGAAATCCAGCGAACCAACGCCTTGGTTCTTTTTCGCAATCATCGGACGCGCCGTCATGTGTGCCCCACTGCCCGGTTACCACGTATGGTTAACGGACGGAGGCGGGTTTAACTTGAGCCC
>JAEUNH010000027.1 GCA_016791205.1 Rhodocyclaceae bacterium
GCCCTGGCGTCGGCCAGCCGCCGGTCGATGCAGCCGCGCAGCGAGCGGCCGAGGCCGTCAAGCGGCGGGCCAGCGCGCTCGATGCGCAGGCGGATCGGCTCGGGCGACAGGCGGCGCAGTAGTCCTGCGAGGTCGCCCGAGGCCCGGCCGAGTCGGGTCGCGACCAGCTCGGCGAGCCGCGCGTGGCGTGTGTCCACGCGCTCGGCCTGCTGGCGCAGCACGGCCTCCGGGGTGCGCAGGCGCAGCCGCTCGCCGAGATCGTCAAGGCGCTGCGCCGCCTGGGCCACCAGCCGCTGCGGATCGCGCAGGCCGCGTCGCAGGCCCTCGAGCGTGGCGCCCAGCTGCTGCAGCTCGCGGCGCATCCCGGCGTCGCCGCGGTCGGCAAGGGCCCGCAGTTGCAGCACGAGATCCTGCCGGACCGGCACCGCCATCTCGGCGGCGGCGGTCGGCGTCGGCGCGCGCCGGTCGGCGGCGAAGTCGATCAGCGTCGTGTCGGTCTCGTGGCCGACCGCCGAGATCAGCGGAATCGCCGAGCGGGCGGCGGCGCGGACGACGATCTCCTCGTTGAAGGCCCACAGGTCCTCGATGCTGCCGCCGCCGCGGGCGACGATCAGCACGTCGCATTCGGCGCGCGCGGCGGCTCGGCCGATGGCCTCGGCGATGTTTGCCGCGGCGCCTTCGCCTTGCACCAGCGTGGGGTAGAGGATGAGCGGCAGGTGCGGCGCGCGGCGCGCCAGCGCCGCCAGGATGTCGCGCAGGGCCGCCGCCTGCGGCGAGGTGACGATGCCGATGCGGCGCGGATGGCGCGGCAGGGGCTGGCGGCGTTCCGGGGCGAACAGGCCTTCCTTCTCCAGCCGCTCGCGCAGCCGGGCGAAGGCTTCGAACAGCGCGCCGATGCCGGCATGGCGCAATGCTTCGACGTTGAGCTGGAAGCCGCCGCGGGCTTCGTACAGCGTGACCAGCGCGCGGGCCTCGACGCGCAGGCCGTCCTGCAGGCGGAAAGGCACCAGCTGGGCGCGGCCGCGGAACATCACGCAGTCGACCTGGGCGCTTTCGTCCTTCAGAGCAAAGTAGAGATGGCCGGAAGCGGGGCGCCGCAGGTTGGAGATTTCGCCGCTCACCCAGAGCAGGGGAAAACGGTTTTCAAGGGCCTGTCTCGCCATGTGGTTCAGCGCCGAAACGCTGAGTATTTCCTCGATGCCGGCCTTGACAGTTTGAGATTCCGCAGTCATTCAACAATTTTAGCCGATGGTTTCGACAGCCAATCCGATGACCTTCACAGGCTGCATCCGTCTCTCTCCGTCGCTCTTGTTAATGCTTTGATATATATAGCTAAAATATCTAGCTGCATTTTTCATCGAAGTAAGAAAAAGTCTTACGCAATGCCGACTTACTCAAAACGCCCAAGCCTAATTCACAAGCTTATCCACAGCTTTTGTGGATAAAGAATTCGTCGCTTGAGCACGACAACGGCCGCTTGGTTTTCCTTGCCGAAACAGAGAGGCCCATATAAAGTTCGCGCTTATTTGAAAAGTCACGGGAGCCCCGCGTGTTCGCAATCATTCAAGCGGCCGGCTGGCCGATCTGGCCGCTGCTGCTCGCCTCGATACTGGCCGTCGCCTTCATCATCGAACGTTCGGTGGCATTGCGCCGCAGCAAGATCGTGCCTTCGGGTTTGCTGCAAAGCGTGGCCGCCGAATATCGCCAGTCCGGCGTGACGGAAGACATGCTGGCCCGCACCGCCCGCCACTCGCCGCTCGGCCAGGTGCTGGCCGCCGGCCTGCGCAATGTGAAAAGCTCCCGCGAGGCCATGAAGGAGGCCATCGAGGAATCCGGCCGCGGCGTCACGCATGAGCTGGAACGATTCCTCACCAGCCTGGGCACCATCGCCTCGATCGCTCCGCTGATGGGCCTGTTCGGCACGGTGGTCGGGATGATCGAGATCTTCGGCTCGACCACCGCCGCCGGCACCAATCCGCAGCAGCTCGCCCACGGCATCTCGGTGGCGCTCTACAACACCGGTTTCGGCCTGCTGATCGCCATCCCGGCGATGATCTTCTACCGCCACTTCCGCGCCTTGGTGGACAGCTTCGTGGTGGAAATGGAGCAGCAGGCGGTGAAGCTGGTCGAGCTGGTGCACGGCCAGCGCGCCGACTGAGACGGACCGGCCATGAATTTCCAGCGCGGCAGCAACCGTGAGGAGCCGGAGATCAACCTCATCCCGATGATCGACGTGCTGCTGGTGATCCTCATCTTCCTGATGATCACCACCACCTACTCGAAGTTCTCCGGCCTGGAGATCAACCTGCCCACCGCGGATTCGACCCAGTCGCCGGACAAGCCGAACGAGATCAATGTGGTGGTGACCGCCAGCGGGGAGGTGATGGTCAACCGCGTCGCCGTCGGCGGCAAGGACGTCGCCGCCATCAGCCTGGCGTTGCGCCGCGCCGGCGGCAGCGAGAAAGAGCCGGTGGTGGTCATCAACGCCGATGCCAAGGCCGCGCACCAGAGCGTGATCGACGTCATGCAGGCGGCCCAGCAGTCCGGCTACAGCCACATTTCCTTCGCCACGCAGAGCCCGTCGCGCTGACGGAGACTGCGTAACCTTCCAAACTGACAGGTCCGCGATGGACTTGAGCCAGCGGATCGCAGCGGGATGGCAGACACGCGGCCTGGCTGCGGTCCTGCTGTTGCCGCTCGCCGGCTTGTTTGCCCTGGCGGTCAATCTGCGCCGGCTGGCCTATCGCCTGGGCTGGCTGCCGTCCGTCAGGCTGCCGGTACCGGTGCTGGTGGTCGGCAATATCACCGCCGGCGGCAGTGGAAAAACACCACTGGTTCTCTATCTGGCGCAGGAGCTGGCCCGCCACGGCTGGCAGCCAGGCCTCATCAGCCGCGGCTACGGCGGCAGCGCAACCGGCGTCGAGGCGGTGTCGCCCCAGAGCGATGCGGCCCGCGTCGGCGATGAGCCGCTGCTGCTGGCGCGGCGCTCCGGCTGCCCGGTCTATGTCGGCCGCGACCGCGTCGCCGCGGCGCAAGCGCTGCTGGCCGCCCACCCCGAATGCAACCTGCTGATTGCCGACGACGGCTTGCAGCACCTGCGCCTGGCGCGCGATGTCGAGGTCGTGGTGATGGACGAGCGTGGCCTCGGCAACGGCTGGCCGCTGCCGGCCGGCCCGCTGCGCGAATGCCCGGCGCGACTCGCGACGGCGGAGGCGCTGGTGCTCAACGGCGCCGCCTCGCTGCCGCCAGGAATCGTGCCTTGCCGCCTGTTCCGCATGAGCCTGGCAGGCGCCCGCTGGCGCAATCTGCTCGATCCGCAGCGCACCTGCGATGCCGGGATGCTGCGCGGGCGCGCCTTGCGGGCCTTGGCCGGCATTGGCCACCCGGCCCGCTTCTTCCGCCAGTTGGAGGAGATGGGGCTGCAAGCGGAAACCCGGGCCTTTCCCGATCACCATGCGTTCCAGCCCGCCGATCTCGCCCTGCACGGCGCCGAAGCGCTCCTGATGACCGAGAAAGATGCGGTAAAATGCCAAGCCTTCGAGCCTCCGGAAACTTGGGTGCAACCGGTCGACGCCCAGCTCGATCCCGATCTGGCGCACTGGGTACTGGAGAAGCTCAATGGATCCCCGCCTGCTTGAAATCCTCGTCTGTCCCGTCTGCAAGGGCTCTCTCGATTTTCGCAAGCCCAAACAGGAACTGGTGTGCAAGGCCTGCAAGCTGGCCTATCCGGTGCGCGACGACATCCCGGTCATGCTCGAAGAGGAGGCGCGCCAACTGACCCACGAGGAAGCGGCGGGCTGATCCCTTGCTGGCGGGCATGCCATGTCATTCAAGGTCGTCATTCCCGCCCGCTTTGCTTCCAGCCGCCTGCCCGGCAAGCCGCTGGCCGACATCGCCGGCAAGCCGATGGTGGTGCGGGTGGCCGAGCAGGCCGCCCGAAGCGGCGCGTCGGAAATCCTGGTGGCCACCGATCATGAGGAGGTGCGCCGCGCCGTCGAGAAGCATGGTTTTGCGGCGGTGATGACGGGCGCCGACCATGCCAGCGGCACCGACCGCATCGCCGAGGTTGCTGCGCGGCGCGGCTGGGGCGACGAGGCCATCGTGGTCAATGTCCAGGGTGACGAGCCCTGCATCGAGCCCGAACTGATCGACCAGATGGCCCGTGAATTGACGGGCGACCCCGATGCCGCTGTCGCCACCGCCTGCCATCCGATCGGCAGCGCCGAAGAGTTCTTCAATCCCAACGTCGTCAAGGTGGTCTGCGATCATCGCGGCCATGCCCTGTATTTCAGTCGCGCTCCGATCCCCTGGCCGCGCGACGCCTTTGCGGCCGACCGCAGGAACCTGCCCTCGGCGCTGCCGGCGCAACGCCATATCGGGATCTATGCTTATCGCAGCGGCTTCCTGCGCCGCTATGGCGCGCTGGCGTCTTCGCCGCTGGAAAGTTTCGAGGCGCTGGAACAGTTGCGCATGCTCTGGCATGGCTTCCGCATCCGCGTTGCCCGGATCGGGCAGGCGCCCGAAGCCGGAGTTGATACGGAGGAAGATCTCGCCCGTATCCGGTGTAAGTTTGACGTAAGGAAGATTTAGCGGTACCTTTCGGTGCTCGGAAAACATCCGATAAATCATATAGATATATAAGTTTCACTTGGGAGGGTAGTCATGAAATTAATCCTGCTCGGCGCACCGGGCGCCGGCAAAGGCACGCAAGCCGCATTCATTACCGAGAAGTACGGCATTCCGCAGATTTCCACCGGCGACATGCTGCGCGCCGCCGTCAAGGCCGGCACGCCGCTCGGCCTGGAAGCGAAGAAGGTCATGGATGCCGGCCAGCTGGTGTCCGATGGCATCATTCTCGGACTCATCAAGGAGCGTCTGCAGCAGCCGGATTGCGCCAAGGGCTTCCTGTTCGACGGTTTTCCCCGCACCATCCCGCAGGCCGAGGCGCTGCGCAGCCAGGGTGTCGACCTCGATCTGGTGCTGGAAATCGACGTGCCCGACGAAGAGATCATCAAGCGCATGAGCGGACGCCGGGTGCACACCGCCTCGGGCCGCACTTACCATGTGGTCTTCAATCCGCCCAAGGTCGCCGGCAAGGATGATGCTACCGGAGAGGATCTGATCCAGCGCGAGGACGACAAGGAAGAGACCGTGCGCAAGCGCTTGAGCGTCTATCACAGCCAGACCAAGCCGCTGGTCGAGTTCTATTCGCAATGGGCCGCCACGGGCGATGCCCGGGCCCCGAAATACAGGAAAGTGAACGGTGTCGGCCCTCTCGACGGCATTCGCGAGGCCGTCCTGACGGCGCTGAAATAGTCCTGTAAATCAAATGATTCCGATCCCCTGCCCACGCAGACAGGGGACGCCCATACTGGTATAATGAGGAGTTAAGGCATGAAAAACGCTTTTTATGCCCAGTCGGGCGGCGTGACCTCGGTCATCAACGCCAGTGCTTGCGGCGTCATAGAAACGGCCCGCAAGCACAAGGGCAAGATCGGCAAGGTGTTTGCAGGGCGCAACGGCATCATCGGCGCCCTGACGGAAGACCTGATCGACACGAGCAAGGAATCGGCAAAAGCCATTGCGGCGTTGCGCCACACGCCGGCGGGCGCCTTCGGTTCCTGCAGGTACAAGCTGAAGAGCATCGAGGAACACAGGGCACAGTACGAACGCCTGATCGAGGTGTTCAGGGCGCACGACATCGGCTACTTCTTCTACAACGGCGGCGGCGATTCCGCCGACACCTGCCTCAAGGTGTCGCAGCTGTCGGAGACGTTGGGGTACCCGATTACCGCGGTGCATGTGCCGAAAACGGTCGACAACGACCTGCCGATCACGGACAACTGCCCGGGCTTCGGTTCGGTGGCGAAGTACATCGCGGTATCGACCCGCGAAGCCACGCTGGATGTGGCGAGCATGGCGAAGACCTCGACCAAGGTGTTCGTCATCGAGGTGATGGGACGCCATGCCGGCTGGATTGCCGCCGCGGGCGCCCTGGCCTCGGACAAGGACATGGCGTTGCCGATCGTCGTCCTGTTTCCGGAAATCGCCTTCGACCGGGCGAAGTTCCTGGCGCGGGTGGACGCGACGGTGAAGAAGTTCGGCTATTGCACCGTGGTGGTGTCTGAGGGCGTGAAGGGGCGGGACGGCAAGTTCCTCTCCGACCAGGGCCTGCGCGATGCCTTCGGGCATGCCCAGCTGGGCGGGGTGGCGCCGGTGATCGCCGGCCTGGTGAAGAACGAGCTGAACCTGAAGTACCACTGGGCGGTGGCGGATTACCTGCAGCGGGCGGCGCGCCACGTGGCCTCGAAGACGGACGTGCTGCAGGCCTATGCAACAGGCAAGGCCGCAGTGGAAGTGGCCCTGAAGGGGCGCAACTCGGTGATGCCGGCGATCAAGCGGGTCTCGAATCGCCCCTACAAGTGGAAGATCGAGATCGCCGAGCTGAAGGACGTGGCCAACAAGGAGAAGTTCATGCCGCGGGACTTCATCAGCGGGGATGGATTCGGCATCACGGCGAAGTGCCGGCAGTATCTGGCGCCGCTGATCCAGGGCGAGGATTACCCGCCCTACAAGAACGGCCTGCCGCAGTATGTGCGGTTGAAGAACGTGGGCGTGAAGAAGAAGCTGGGCGAGTTCAAGCTCTGACCGCCCCGGGCGTGTGCCGCGCCCGAACAAGATCAACGGCGCGGCTTTATAAAGGGTTGAGCAGTTCGGGAGACGGTGGCGACGCCGTCTCGGTGTTTTCAGTTAAGGAGGGAGTTCATGTCAGTAGCACTTATCCTTGCGCTGGTATGCGCAGCGCTGGCCGTGGTCTACGGGGCCATATCCAGCAAATGGATCCTCTCGCTGCCCGCGGGCAACGAGCGGATGCAAGAGATCGCCAAGGCGGTGCAGGAAGGCGCCTCGGCCTACCTCAATCGCCAGTACAAGACCATCGGCATGGTCGGCGCGGCGCTGTTCCTGGTGATCGGCCTGGTGCCGGCACTGGGCTGGAAGACCGCCATTGGCTTCCTGATCGGCGCGGTGCTGTCCGGCGCGGCCGGCTACATCGGCATGAACGTCTCGGTGCGCGCCAACGTGCGCACCGCCGAGGCGGCGCGCGGCGGGCTCGCCCCGGCGCTCGACGTCGCCTTCAAGGGCGGCGCCATCACCGGCATGCTGGTGGTCGGCCTGGGCCTGTTCGGCGTCGCCGGCTACTACGCCGTGCTGAAGGCCATGAGCGGCGCCAGCGCCGATCTGCACCACATGATCGAGCCGCTGGTCGGCCTGGCCTTCGGCTCCTCGCTGATCTCCATCTTTGCCCGTCTCGGCGGCGGCATCTTCACCAAGGGCGCCGACGTCGGCGCCGACCTGGTGGGCAAGGTCGAAGCCGGCATTCCCGAGGACGATCCGCGCAACCCGGCGGTGATCGCCGACAACGTCGGCGACAACGTCGGCGACTGCGCCGGCATGGCCGCCGACCTGTTCGAGACCTACGCCGTGACCATCGTCGCCACCATGGTGCTCGCCGCGCTGGTGATCAAGACCTCGCCGGGCCTGGGCGAGAACCTGCTGCTCTACCCGCTGGCCCTGGGCGGCGTGTCGATCATCGCCTCGATCGTCGGCTGCGCCTTCGTCAAGGCCGCCGAAGGCGGCAAGATCATGAACGCCCTGTATCGCGGCCTGATCGTCGCCGGGGTGCTGGCGCTGGCAGCCTACTACCCGGTCACCCAATGGCTGATCGGCGCCGGCGATCCCGCCGCCAAGATCACCACCATGAGCATGTTCGGCTGCTCGGTCGTCGGCCTGGCGCTCACCGCCGCGCTGGTGTGGATCACCGAGTACTACACCGGCACCGATTTCGCGCCGGTGAAGCACGTCGCCTCCGCCTGCCAGACCGGCCACGCCACCAACATCATCGCCGGCATCGGCGTGTCGATGAAGGCCTGCGCCCTGCCGGTGCTCTCCGTGTGCGCCTCGATCTACGCTGCTTACGCCATGGGCGGCCTGTTCGGCATTGCCATCGCCGCGACCTCCATGCTGTCGATGGCCGGCATCGTGGTGGCGCTCGACGCCTACGGCCCGATCACCGACAACGCCGGCGGCATCGCCGAGATGTCCGGTCTGCCCAAGGAAGTGCGCAACGTCACCGATCCGCTGGACGCCGTCGGCAACACCACCAAGGCGGTGACCAAGGGCTACGCCATCGGCTCCGCCGGCCTCGCCGCGCTGGTGCTGTTCGCCGACTACACGCACGGCCTCGAGGCCGCCGGCCTGAAGGGCATCAGCTTCGACCTGTCCAACCACATGGTCATCATCGGCCTGTTCATCGGCGGCCTGATCCCCTACCTCTTCGCCGCCATGGCGATGGAGGCGGTGGGCCGTTCCGCCGGGGCGGTGGTGGTCGAGGTGCGCCGCCAGTTCAAGGAGATCCCCGGCATCATGGAAGGCACCGCCAAGCCGGATTACTCGCGTGCGGTCGACATGCTGACCGTGGCCGCCATCAAGGAGATGATGATCCCGTCGATCCTGCCGGTGGCCGTGCCCATCGTGGTCGGCCTGGCCCTCGGCCCGCAGGCGCTGGGCGGCCTGCTCGTCGGCACCATCGTCACCGGCCTCTTCGTCGCCATCTCGATGACGACCGGCGGCGGCGCCTGGGACAACGCCAAGAAGTACATCGAGGACGGCCACTTCGGCGGCAAGGGTTCCGATGCGCACAAGGCGGCCGTCACCGGCGACACTGTGGGCGACCCGTACAAGGATACGGCCGGTCCGGCGGTGAACCCGCTGATCAAGATCATCAACCTGGTGGCGCTGCTGATCGTGCCGCTGATGGCCTGATCGCCAATTCGCTGCAACAATACGGGCAACCTGCGGGTTGCCCGTATTTTTTGCAAACATGAAACAGACCTTCCTGTTGCTGCTGGCGCTGCTGGCCGGCAACCTTGCCTGGGCGGAGCGGCCGGTCCAGCCTGAAGCGGCGAGCGGCGTTGCTGCCGCCAGAGAGGCGCGCGGCCGCCTGTTCATGGCGGTGACGGCCAATCCCCTGGCGACCGACGCGGCGGCGGAGATCCTGCGCGCTGGCGGCACGGCGGCCGATGCGGCGATTGCGGCGCAACTGGTGTTGAACCTGGTCGAGCCGCAGTCTTCCGGGCTGGGCGGGGGCGGCTTCCTGCTCTACCACGATGCGAAGGAGAACCGGCTGCGCGCCTACGACGGGCGCGAGACGGCGCCGGCGGCGGCGCGGCCCGGGCGCTTCCTGGGTGCGGATGGCCAGCCGCCGCCTTTCTTCGAAGCGGCGGTGGGCGGCCGCTCGGTCGGCGTGCCGGGCCTGCCTGCGCTGCTCGACCTCGTCTATCGCAACCACGGCCGCACGCTCTGGCCGAAGCTGTTTGCGCCGGCACTGCGCCTGGCGGTGGAGGGGTTTCCGATGTCGCCGCGCCTGCACAAGCTGCTGGCGGAGGACCGCTTCCTGCGCGACGATCCTGCGGCGCGGCGGCTCTACTACGATGCCGACGGCAGGCCCAAGGCGGTCGGCACGAGGATCGCCAACCGCGAATACGGCTTCGTCCTGCTGGCCCTGGCGCAGCGCGGCACCAGGATCTTCTATGAAGGGCCGATCGCCCGCGACATCGTCGCCGCTGTGCGCGCCCATGCCAGGAACCCAGGCGACCTGAGCGAGGCCGACCTGGCCGCCTACCAGCCCGTCGAGCGCGAGCCGGTCTGCGGGGAGCGCCTCGGCCATCGCGTCTGCGGCATGCCGCCGCCCAGTTCGGGCGGCATCGCCGTGCTGCAGACACTGACTTTTGCCGAGGACCTCGCGGGCCGGGCGCCGCTCGCCGCAGGCAGTGTGCACCGCTTCGCCGAGTCGGGGCGGCTGGCTTTTGCCGACCGCGCCCGCTATCTGGCCGATCCGGCCTTCGTTGATGTGCCCGTCAAGGCATTGCTCGATCCAGCCTATCTGGCGGCGCGCGGGAAGCTGATTCGCAGCGACGCCAGCCTGGGCCGCGCCGAGGCGGGCGAGTTGCCGGCGAAGCAATCGCAGGGCGAGGGCGTCTCGGCGGAGTTGCCAGCGACGACCCACCTGTCCATCGTCGATGTAGAGGGCAATGCCGTTTCCTTGACCAGTTCGATCGAGGCGGCCTTCGGCAGTCGCATCATGGTGCATGGCTTCCTGCTCAACAACCAGCTGACGGATTTCTCCTTCCGCCCCGAGGATGACGGCAGGCCGGTGGCCAATCGAATCGAGCCGGGCAAGCGGCCGCTCTCTTCGATGGCGCCGACCGTGATCTACGGCAAGGATGGACGCCTTGCCATGCTGCTCGGCTCGCCCGGCGGCAGCCGGATCATCAACTATGTGGCGAAGACCGCGCTGGCGTTGCTGGCCTGGAAACTCTCGCCTGCGGAAGCGGTGGCCCTGCCGCACTTCGGGAGCCGAAACGGGCCAACCGAACTGGAGCGCAACACGCCGGCCGAATCGCTGCGGCCGGCGCTGGAGAAGTTCGGCCATGCCGTGACGGTGCAGGACATGACCAGCGGCCTGTCTGTCATCCAGCGGGTCGGCGACGACTGGGTCGGCGCCGCCGACCCGCGCCGGGAAGGCGCGGCGCGGGGAGAGTAGTTACAAAGCAACGCCGGGATTCAGTGTGTAGAGCCCGGTGATGCTGGCCTCCCCCAGCACGTGGCCCTTGATCGCCTCGCGCACCTGCTGACCGGTGAACTTGCCCTCCAGCGGGCAGCGGGCGATGTCCAAGGCATAGAGGGTGAATACGTAGTGATGCGGGATCTCGTCGTTCCACGGCGGGCAGGGCCCGTCGTAGCCGAAATAATCGCCGCACATGTCCTTGTCGCTGGCGAACCAGCCGGTGTAGTCGTTGAGCCCCTGGCGGGCGCCGCGCGCCGTGCCGGGACCGTTCTTGCCGCGCGGCATGACGTCCTGGGAGAATTCGCCGGCCTCGATGTGCGCGGGGCTCGGCGGCAAGTCGACCATGACCCAGTGGAAGAAGTCGACCCGCGGCAGCGAGGCCGGCACCGTGCGGCCTTCCTGGTTGACGTCGTCGCCCCGGCTCGGCACGTCGGGGTCGCAGCAGATCAGCACGAGCGATTTCGTGCCGGCCGGCAGCTCCGACCAGGCCAGGTGGGGGTTGTGGTTGCCACCCAGGCAGACATGGCTCTGGGCATGCGGAATGCAGAAGGCGTTGTCGCCGTGGATGATGCGGGTGAAGCTGTCGGTCCAGAACTTCATATTCACCTCCCGTGGATTTATGCCCGTCCTTTCTTCTTGAAATCCCTCGGCCGGAAGCCCAGCAGCCAGAGCGCGCCGAAATAGGCCGCGCCGCCGCCCGCCACCAGCGCCGCCAGGTGCAGCATGCGCTGCAGCGGCGGCGCGTCGATCCAGTAGCGCTCCGAGTCGCCCATGCCGGCCCACAGCACCAGGCCCAACGCCGCCAATGCTCCGGCCACCCGCATCGCGAAGACCCGCCAGCCCGGCTGCGGCACATAGTCGCCATTTCGCCGCAGCCCGCGCCAGAGCAGCCCCGCGTTGAGGCAGGAGGCCAGGCCGATCGACAGCGCAAGGCCGGCATGCTGAAGCGGCACGATGAAGGCGGCATTCATCGCCTGGGTGGCGGCCAGGGTGACCAGGGCGATCTTTACCGGCGTACGTATATTCTGCCGTGCGTAGAAGCCCGGCGCCAGCACCTTGACCAGGATCAGGCCGGTCAGCCCGACGCTGTAGGCTACCAGGGCGTCGCGCGTCTTCAGCACGTCCTCGGTCTGGAAGGCGCCGTAGTTGAACAAGGTGGCGAGCAGCGGCACGGCGAGCAGCGCCAGGGCCAAGGCGGCCGGCAGGGTCAGCAGGAAGGTCAGCCGCAGTCCCCAGTCGAGCAGGGCGGAGAATTCGCCGCGGTCGTTGTCGGCGTGGCTCTTCGACAGGCTGGGCAGCAGGATGGTGCCCAGCGCCGCCCCCAGCAGCCCGGCTGGAAACTCCATCAGCCGGTCGGCATAGTAGAGCCAGGAGACGCTGCCGCTGGGCAGGAAGGAGGCGAAGATGGTGTTGATGAGCAGGGAGATTTGCGACACCGAGACGCCGAGCAGGGCCGGCAGCATCAGCGTGAGGATGCGTCGCACGCCCTCGTCGCGCAGGGAAAGGGAGAAGCGCGGCAGCATGCCGATCTTCGCCAGGAAGGGCAGTTGCAGGGCGAGTTGCAGCACCCCGCCGAGGAACACCGCCCAGGCCAGGGCCAGCACCGGCGGGTCGAAATGCGGCGCGGCGAAGAGCGCCATGCCGATGAAGGAGAGATTGAGCAGCACCGGTGTGAAGGCCGGCACGGCAAAGCGGCTCCAGGTGTTGAGGATGCCGCCGGCCAGCGACACCAGCGAGATGAAGAGGATGTAGGGGAAGGCAATGCGCGTCAGTTCGACCGTCAGCTCGAACTTGGCGGCGTCGGCGGCGAAGCCGGGGGCCGAGACGTAGATCAGGATCGGCGTCAGGGCGATGCCGAGCAGGGTCACCGCCAGCAGAACCAGAAACAGCAGGGTGGCGACATGGTCGGCCAGACGCCGGGTGTCGTCGGGGCCGCGCTTATTCCTGTACTCGGCCAGGATCGGCACGAAGGCCTGGGAGAACGCTCCTTCGGCGAACATCCGCCGCAGCAGGTTGGGCAGGCGGAAGGCGACGAAGAAAGCGTCGGTGGCCATTCCGGCCCCGAAGCTGCGGGCGATGACGAAATCGCGCACGAAGCCCAGGATGCGCGACAGCAGGGTCATGCTGCTGACGGTGGCGAGGGCCTTGAGCAGGTTCATATGCCGCAATGTTATCGGCTTTGTTTCCCCCTCGTGCTGCTTGCAATTGGTCCGGAATGGGCCTAAAATGCGCCCCTTTTCCAAGCCTTACAGACTTTCATGGCCAACACCGTACAAGCCCGCAAACGTGCCCGCCAGGCGATCAAGCGCCGGGCCCGCAATTTCAGCCAGCGCTCGGAACTGCGCACGGCCATCAAGAGCGTCCGCAAGGCGATTGCCGCCGGCGACAAGGTGGCCGCCCAGAAGGTCCTGAGCGAGTCGATGGGCACCATCGACAGCATTGCCGACAAGAAGATCATCCACAAGAACAAGGCGGCTCGCCACAAGAGCCGCCTGTCTGCCGCCATCAAGGCGTTGTAAGACAAGGCAGTCCCTGCCCAATGGCGGCCGGTTCCGGCCGCCATTTCTTTTTCAGTCGTCGGTTTTTGCGTCGGGCCGGCCTGTATGGATCACCTGCAGGCTGTTGTCCTTGGCGAAGCTGCCGAGGAAGTTGTAGGCCATCGGCTCCAGTTCGTAGAGGCGGGCGGCCACATACACGCATTTCTCGCCGAGATGCAGGCCGGGTCGGACGTAGGGGGAGTAGCTCATGCGATGGTCGGCGCCGAAAGCCGACATGATGCCGCACAGGCGTTCAGCCCAGTCGCTGGGGCGGAATTTCTTCCCCTCCAGCGTCAGACCGACGATGATGAAGTTTTCTGGGTGCTTCTCTGACATGGTGCCCGGCAGGCGGCGGGCGGATGAAATATCCTGCCGCCAGACGAAGGCGCGATTCTAGCAGAATTCCCTATTTCCCTTATCCGCCCATCAGGCCAACTTAGCGCTGTGGATCAAATGTGGATGGCGCCTTATTTTGTGGCACGATCCTGAAAATCCGCGAATAAATAATGGGCTAGCTTGCTTTTTTAGGAATCGGTGCATATACTTCAGAAATCCCATTGACCTATATGGGGTTTTCAATGCAGGCACCCTTGCTGAAGAAGTACGGTTTCCGAATCAAGACGCGTGTGGGTCTTGTTGTGGATAATTTGTTGATACCCGGACGGGACGCGGCAGAAGCCGAGCGCAAGCTGCGCCAGATCTACCGCGACTGCGAAATCCTCGACCGGAGCTGCCAGCAGCCGATTGCCAAGGCCGTACCGGCCAGCTATGAAGACGTGATTGCCCTGATCACGCGCTAGCAAACTAGAAAAAGCCCTTCTCGACCAGTTCGTCCGCCAGCGCGGCATAGTCCTGCGCGCCGCGCGAGGTCTTGGCATGGCTGAAAATGTCCAGGTTGCAGGCCGGCGCTTCGGCGACGGCAACGTTCTCGGAGATCACCGTCTCGCAGACTTCGTCGCCGAACTGCTCGGTCAGGCGCTTCTGGATTTCAAAGCTCATGTTGCGACGCCGGTCGAAGCGCGTCAGCAGGTAGCGGCGCTCGACCCGCCGTTTCAGAACCGGCTCGAGTGCCTGCAGGGTGCGTTCCACCTGCAGCGCGCCGCGCAGGGCGAGGAAGTCCGAGGAGATCGGCACCAGCAGCCGGTCGGCGGCGAACACCGCGTTGAGGGACAGCACGCCGAGGAAAGGGCAGCAGTCGATCATCACCTCCCGCTCCTCGCGGTCGGTGCCGAGTTCGTTGAGCCCCTGGTTGAGGCGGTTGAGGATGGTCGGCCCCTTGCCGAAAATCGAATCGACCTTGATGAGTTCGGCATGGGCGGGAATCAGCCGGCCGACACCCCGCCATTCGATCTCCAACTCGGACAGGGAGCGTCTATCCTGGTAGAAAGAGAAAATGCTGTCGGCGACAGTGCCCAGCGCTTGGCCATGTACCGCCGAAAGGTGCGCCTGGGGATCCAGATCCACCAGCAGCACACGCGCTTCACGCCGCGAAAGGGCGGCGGCGAGGTTAAGCGCCGTGGTGGTCTTGCCGACCCCGCCTTTCTGGTTGAAAACGGCTATGCGCGCCATGCCGGCCAGTATATACAAGCCGGGATTTTTCACTTAAGATGCGCATGTGAGCAAGGCGGCGCAAGCCGCCTTTCGCTTTTTGCAGTGGATATTCGATCATGCCGCACCTGATGAACACCTACGCCCGGCTTCCCCTGGCTTTCACCCATGGGCAGGGCTGCCGGGTATTCGATGAGGCCGGGAAGGGGTATCTCGATGCCCTCGCCGGCATTGCCGTGTCTACCCTGGGCCATGCCCATCCGCGCCTGGTGAAAGCCATCGCCGATCAGGCCGGACGCATCCTGCATGCCTCCAATCTCTATCGGATCCGCGAACAGGAGCAGCTTGCCGACCGCCTGGCCGCCCTGGCGGACATGGACGAGGTGTTCCTCTGCAATTCCGGCTGCGAGGCCAACGAGGCCGCCATCAAGCTGGCGCGCATGTTCGGCCACCAGAAGGGCATCGATCTGCCCGCCATCGTGGTCATGGAAAAGGCTTTCCACGGCCGCACCCTGGCGACCCTCTCGGCCACCGGCAACCGCAAGGTGCAGGCCGGCTTCGAGCCGCTGGTCGGCGGTTTCGTGCGGGTGCCCTTCGACGACCTGGCGGCGGTGGAGCATGTCGCCGCCAATAATCAGAATGTCGTCGCCGTGCTGATCGAGCCGATCCAGGGTGAGGGCGGTATCAATGTTGCCCATGCGGAATACCTGCAGGGCCTGCGCCGCATCTGCGATGCGCGCGGCTGGCTGCTGATGTTCGATGAGATCCAGTGCGGCCTTGGCCGTACCGGCGAATGGTTCGCCTGCCAGCATGCCGGCGTCAGGCCCGACGTGATGACCCTGGCCAAGGGGCTCGGTTCGGGCGTGCCCATCGGCGCTTGCCTGGCCGCGGGCGCGGCCGCCGGCGTGTTCAAGCCGGGCAACCACGGTTCGACCTTCGGCGGCAATCCCCTCGCCTGCACCGCGGCACTGACGACGCTGGCAGTGATCGAGGAGGAGGGCCTGCTCAAACGTGCCGCCGCGCTCGGCCAGAAGCTGCGCGATGACTTCGCCATGGCGCTGGCAGGGCAGGCCGGCATCGTCTCCATCCGCGGCGACGGCCTCATGATCGGCATCGAGCTCGATCGTCCCTGCGGCGAGCTGGTGACGCGGGCCATCGAGCGCGGTTTGCTCATCAACGTCACCGCCGACAAGGTGGTGCGCCTGCTGCCGGCGCTGGTCTTCAGCGACGCCGACGCGCAGGAGCTGGTCGCCGTACTCTCTGCGCTGATCCGCGAATTCCTGGCCTGAGGACGGTCCGCCATGGCCGCACCGAAGCACTTCCTGCAACTGAACGACTTGTCCCGCGACGAGCTGGAGCACGTCTTCGCCCGCACGCGCTGGATCAAGGACCAGTTCAAGCGCTACCAGCCCTACCACCCGATGTTCGACCGCACGCTGGTGATGATCTTCGAGAAGCAGAGCACGCGCACGCGGCTGTCCTTCGAGGCCGGTATGCACCAGCTCGGCGGCTCGGCGATCTTCCTCAGCACCCGCGACTCGCAGCTCGGCCGCGGCGAGCCGGTGGAGGACGCCGCCCAGGTGATTTCGCGCATGTGCGACCTCGTCATGATCCGCACCTTCGAGCAGGACATCATCGACCGTTTCGCGCGCCATTCGCGCGTGCCGGTGATCAACGGCCTGACCAACGAATACCATCCTTGCCAGATCCTCGCCGACATCTATACCTTCATCGAGCATCGCGGCTCGATCGCCGGCAGGACGGTGGCCTGGGTCGGCGACTCCAACAACGTCTGCAACACCTGGCTGCAGGCGGCCGAGGTGTTCGGCTTCAACGTGCATGTGTCCACGCCGCCCGGCTACGAGATCGAGCCCGAGCGCGCCGGCCTCTATGGCGATGACCACTACGAAGAGTTCGCCGATCCGATGGATGCGGTGCGCGATGCCGACCTCGTTACCACCGACGTGTGGACCTCGATGGGCTTCGAGGCCGAGAACGAGGAGCGCCGCCGCGACTTCGAGGACTGGCAGGTGGACGCCGAGATGATGCGGCTGGCGAAGCCCGACGCCCTGTTCATGCACTGCCTGCCTGCCCATCGCGGCGAGGAGGTGGCCACCGAGGTGATCGACGGGCTGCAGAGCGTGGTCTGGGACGAGGCGGAGAACCGGCTGCACACCCAGAAGGCTCTGATGGAATACCTGCTCCTCGGCCGAGTCAATCCCTGAAACCCAGACAAGCAAACATGAGCAAAGCGAAGAAGACATCCTCCGGCGTCAAGAAAGTCGTGCTGGCCTACTCGGGCGGCCTCGACACCTCCGTCATCCTCAAGTGGCTGCAGGACACCTACGGCTGCGAGGTGGTCACCTTCACCGCCGACCTCGGTCAGGGCGAAGAGCTTGAGCCGGCGCGCGCCAAGGCGCTGCAGTTCGGCATCAGGCGCCAGAACATCTTCATCGACGACCTGCGCGAGGAGTTCGTGCGCGACTTCGTCTTCCCGATGTTCCGCTGCAACACCGTCTACGAGGGCGAATATCTGCTCGGCACCTCGATCGCCCGCCCGCTCATCGCCAAGCGGCTGGTGGAGATCGCCCGCAAGACCGGCGCCGACGCCATCTCGCATGGCGCCACCGGCAAGGGCAACGACCAGGTGCGCTTCGAGCTGGGAGCCTACGCCCTGATGCCCAACGTCAAGGTCATTGCCCCCTGGCGCGAATGGGACCTGCTCTCGCGCGAGAAGCTGATGGCCTACGCCGAGACGCACGGCATCCCGGTGGACATGAAGCACAAGAAGGGCGGTTCGCCCTATTCCATGGACGCCAACCTGCTGCACATCTCCTACGAAGGCCGTCATTTGGAGGACCCGGCGGCCGAGGCCGAGGAATCGATGTGGCGCTGGACGGTGTCGCCGGAGAAGGCGCCGAACAAGGCCGAGTATCTCGATATCGAGTTCAGGCAGGGCGATCCGGTCGCCCTCAACGGCAAGAAACTGAAGGCCCACGAGCTGCTCGCCAAGCTCAACCAGCTTGGCGGCAAGCATGGTATCGGCCGCCTCGACCTGGTCGAGAACCGTTACGTCGGCATGAAGTCGCGCGGCTGCTACGAGACCCCGGGCGGCACCATCCTGCTCAAGGCGCACCGCGCCATCGAGTCGGTGTGCCTCGACCGTGAAGTGGCGCACCTCAAGGACGACCTGATGCCACGCTACGCCAGCCTCATCTACAACGGCTACTGGTGGAGCCCGGAGCGCCGCGCCCTGCAGGCGCTGATCGACCACACCCAGCAGACCGTGAACGGCTGGGTGCGGCTCAAACTCTACAAGGGCAACGTCATCCTCGTCGGCCGCGACTCGAAGACCGATTCGCTGTTCGACCCGACCATCGCCACCTTCGAGGACGATGCCGGCGCCTACGATCAGCGCGACGCCGGCGGCTTCATCAAGCTGAACGCCCTGCGCATGCGCATCGCCGCGAATCGCGCCAAGAAGAAACGCTGAGGCATGCAAGGCACGCTGTTCGGTTTCACCGAGCAGGAGGTGGCCGATTTCGGGCTGACCTTCCTGCTCGGCGGGTTCATCCTTTTCATGCTGTTCATCATCGGGGAACTGGCCTGGAAGTCGAAGGCCGGCAAGATGGGCACCTTCGTGCTGTTTTTCGTCC
The DNA here is from genome assembly GCA_016791205.1 of Rhodocyclaceae bacterium. GTDB lineage: Bacteria > Pseudomonadota > Gammaproteobacteria > Burkholderiales > Rhodocyclaceae > Desulfobacillus. The sequence continues at coordinate 18,369 of JAEUNH010000027.1, forward strand.
TGGCCTTCGGCATGCTGGGGTTTGCCGCCAAGGCCGTCATCAAGAAGCTCTGGGGGATCTGAGATGTCGCAATTCGATAGCGTTTCCGTGGTCAAGAAGGCCAACGTCTATTTCGACGGCAAGTGCGTCAGCCATACCGTGCTCTTCACCGACGGCACGAAGAAGACCATCGGCGTGATTTTCCCGTCGCAGCTCGTCTTCAACACCGGCGCGCCGGAGATCATGGAGATCAATGCCGGCCGCTGCCGGGTGCGCCTGAAGGGCGAAAGTCAGTGGCGGGAATACGGCGCCGGCGAGCGCTTCAGCGTGCCGGGCAACAGCAGCTTCGACATCGAGACGCTGGAGCTGCTGGATTACGTCTGCCACTTCGGATAGCCGCGGATTCCGCGGAGTTTTCCTGGGAGGGAATGCCATGCCTTCATTCGACATCGTTTCCGAAGTCAATCAGGTCGAGTTGCGCAACGCCGTCGAGCAAGCCAACAAGGAAATCACCAATCGCTTTGACTTCAAGGGCTCGGACGCCCGCGTCGAGCAGGACGATGAGGCGCTGACGCTCTACGCCGACGACGATTTCAAGCTTGGCCAGGTCTATGACATCCTCAACGCCAAGCTGGCCAAGCGCAACGTCGACGTGCGCTTTCTCGATCGCGGCGAGGTCGAGAAGGTGGGCGGCAACAAGGCAAAGCAGGTCGTCACGGTCAAAGAAGGCGTCGGCGGCGAACTGGGCAAAAAGATCGTGCGCATCCTCAAGGACGGCAAGCTCAAAGTGCAGGCCTCGATCCAGGGCGAGGCGGTGCGCGTCTCCGGCGCCAAGCGGGACGTGCTGCAGGAAGCCATCGCCCTGGTGCGCAAGTCCATCACCGACGTGCCGCTGCAGTTCAACAATTTCCGCGACTGATCAGTCCCGATTCAGGCCCTCGACCCAGCGCGCGTAGATGCGGTCGGCAACGGCGTTGAGCGCCGCCACCTTCGGCGCCATGCCGTCCTGCATGACTTCCGGCGACTGCACCGCAGGGCTGTTGGCCGCAGCGGCAATTTCGGCGGCGCCGTCCCGGCACCACTGGCGGATCATCTCCTCCGTCATCTCGACGTGGCATTGCATGCCGAAAACCTTGCCCCGCGCGTAGGCCTGGTTGGCGCAGTGCGCGCTCTCCAACAGGCGGGTGGCGCCGGGCGGGATGCTGAAGGTCTCGCCGTGCCAGTGGAAGGTCTCGAAACCGGCCAGATCGCCGAACCAGCGGCGCGCCTCGGCATTGTCCAGCAGCTCCGCCGGCCCCCAACCGATCTCCTTGACCGGGTTGCGGGTGATGGTCCCGCCGAGCGCCTTGGCGATGAGCTGGCCGCCCAGGCAGTGGCCCAGTACCGGCATGCTGGCGGCTGCGGCGGCGCGGATCAGCGCGCAGGATTGCCCCACCCAGGGCAAGGGATCGTTGACGCTCATCGGCCCGCCCATGAAGACCAGGCCGGAATACGCTTCGACCGAAGAGGGCACGGCCTCGCCTGCGTCGACGCGGATCGGCGTCCATGGGATCGAGTGGCGGTCGAGGAATGTGGCAAAATAGCCAGGGCCTTCGCTGTAGAAATGACGGAAGATGGCAACCGGTTTCATGATGAATGGCAGGACACGTCGAGCGGGGAATTTTAGCCTGTTCGCGCTGTGTTGCGCATGCGCCGCGCCGGCCTGGGCGGTCGATGTCGGGGTGGTGGGCCTGTTCCCCGGCAAGGCGGTGCTGGTCATCGACGGCGGCGCGCCGCGCACCGTGCCGGTCGGCGCCAACGTCGGCGGCGTCAGGCTGCTGGCCGTGGACCAGGACGGCGCCACCGTCGATATCGGCGGCAAGCGCTCCCGGCTGGCCATCGGCCAGCATGCGCATTCCGGCGGCGGCGATGGAGGCGGCGCCCAATCCACCAGCCTGACGGCCGACGGGCGCGGCCATTTCATTACCACCGGCACGGTCAACGGCGCCACCGTGCGCTTCATGGTGGACACCGGCGCCACTGCCGTGGCACTGGGCGCCTCGGATGCGCGGCGCGCCAATGTCAGCCTGGCCAATGCCCGACCGGTGATGGTGCAAACGGCCAACGGCGTGACCCAGGCCTGGCTGGTGACCCTTGGCAACGTGCGCGTCGGCGAGCTCAGCCTGAGCGAGGTCGACGGCATCGTGCATCAGCACGACATGCCGATGGCGCTGCTCGGCATGAGCTTCCTGAACCGGATGGAGATGAAGCGCGACGGGCAGACCATGACGCTGCGCAAGCGCTACTGAATTTTGAGTCCCAGGCCACCGTCTCCCAGGCGTGTCGTCGAGCCGACCGAGGCGTTGCTGCGGCAACGGCTCGCCGGCCCGCGCCAGCTGCAGGGCATCGAGGAGGAGGGGGCGCCGGCGGGGCTGACGCCGGCCGCGGTGCTGGTGCCGGTGATTCTGCGGCCGGAGGGTCTGACCGTGCTGTTCACCCAGCGCACCGCCCATCTCAATGACCATGCCGGCCAGGTCAGCTTCCCTGGCGGCCGCTGCGAGACGGACGACCCTTCTCCGGTGCACACGGCGCTGCGCGAAACCGAGGAGGAGATCGGTCTCGATCCGGCGCGCATCGAGGTGCTGGGACTGCTGCCGGAATACCGTACCGGGACCGGCTTCACCGTCACGCCGGTGGTCGGATTGGTGAGGCCGCCCTTCGAGCTCAGCCTCGACAGCTTCGAAGTGGCCGAGGTGTTCGAGACCCCGCTCGCCTTCCTCCTCGATCCGGCCAACCATCAGCGCCACAGCATGGAGATCGGCGGCGTGCGGCGCCATTACTACGCCATGCCCTACGAGGGCTACTTCATCTGGGGCGCCACCGCCGGCATGCTGGTCAGCCTGCACCGACTGCTGGGCGGCAACTGATGCCACGGACCCAACGTCCGGCACTAGTGCGATAATCGGCCGTCTCGCATCCGTATTCCCCCATGACCGTCATTGCACTCATCGTCGTGCTGCTGCTGGAGCAGGTGCGGCCCCTGGCCGAGCGCCAGGCGGTGGCGGTTCCCCTGGGACGCTATGCCCGCTTCTTCGAGGGGCACTTCAACGACGGCCAGGCGCACCACGGCACGATCGCCTGGTGTCTGGCGGTGCTGCCGGCGACGCTGGCCTGCGCGGCCGCCTACTTCGCCCTGGCGTCGCTGAATCCGCTGCTCGGCTTTGCCTGGAATGCGGCCATCCTCTACCTGACCCTGGGCTTTCGCCAGTTCAGCCACTACTACACCGACATTCACCTGGCGCTGCGCATGGGCGAGACGGAGCGCGCCCGGGCGCTCCTCGGCGAATGGCGCGGCCGCTCGGCCGATGGCCTCAATGCCAGCGAGATCGCCCGCCTGGCCATGGAGGAGGCGTTGGTCGCCGCCCATCGCCATGTCTTCGCGGTGGTGGTCTGGTTCGTGCTCCTGCCCGGGCCGTCCGGCGCCCTGCTGTACCGCCTGGCGTTCTATTTTTCCCGCCACTGGGGGGCGCGCCGCGATGCCGAATTCGGCGCCTTCGGCCGTTTCGCCGAGCGGGCCTTCGCCGTCATCGACTGGCTGCCGGTGCGCGTCACCGCGGCGGCTTTCGCCATCGTCGGCGATTTCGAGGATGCGGTGTATTGCTGGCGCACCCAGGCGGCACGCTGGTCGGACGAGGCAACGGGTATACTGCTGGCAAGCGGCGCCGGCGCGCTGGGCGTACGCCTGGGACTGCCGATCGTCGAATCGGGCGAAGTCACCGAAAGACCCGAGCTGGGGCTGGGAGAGGAGGCCGACGCCGATTTCATGCAGAGCGGAATCGGACTGGTATGGCGCACATTGGTGCTCTGTCTGTTGTTGCTGGCACTGCTGGGCGTTGCCAATTGGGCAGGTTGATTTCCTTTCAGGAGTTACATAATGGCTGACAAAAGAGAAGTGGTGGTTCTGAGCGCCGTGCGCAGCGCGGTGGGCACGTTCAATGGTGCGCTCGCCGGCATGGAGCCGGCCGAGCTCGGCGGCGTGGTGTTCAAGGAGGCGATCGCCCGTTCCGGCGTCGATCCGAAGCAGATCAGCTTCGCCACGGTCGGCAACTGCATTCCGACCGAATCGCGCTACGCCTACGTGGCGCGGGTGTCGACCATCCAGGCCGGCCTGTCGATGGATTCGGTGGCCTTCGCGGTGAACCGCCTGTGCGGCTCCTCGCAGCAGGCCATCGTCAATTCGGCGCAGGCCATCCTGCTCGGCGACGCCGATTTCGCGCTGGGCGGCGGCGTCGAGGTGATGTCGCGCGGCGCCTACCTGATGCCGACCCTGCGCTCGGGCGCGCGCATGGGCGACACCCAGGCCATCGACGCCATGGTGGCGGTGCTGACCGACCCGTTCGGCGTCGGCCACATGGGCATCACCGCCGAGAACCTGGCGGCCAAGCATGGCATCGGGCGCGAGGCGCAGGACGCCTTCGCCGTCGAGTCGCAGAACCGCGCGGCGAAAGCCATCGCCGAGGGCCGCTTCAAGTCGCAGATCGCGCCGATCACCCTGAAGACGCGCAAGGGCGACGTGGTGTTCGACACCGATGAGCATCCGCGCGCCGGCACGACGATGGAAACGCTGGCCAAGATGAAGCCGGCCTTCAAGAAGGACGGCACGGTGACGGCCGGCAATGCCTCGGGCATCAACGATGCCGCTGCGGCGCTGATCCTGGCCGATGCGGCCAAGGCCGCTGCAGGCGGACACAAGCCGATCGCCCGCCTGGTGGCCTACGCCATCGCCGGCGTGCCCAACGACGTCATGGGCGAGGGCCCGATTCCCTCGACCAAGGTCGCCTTGCAGAAAGCCGGCCTGACGCTCGACAAGATCGACGTCATCGAGTCCAACGAGGCCTTTGCCGTGCAGTCGCTGACCGTCGCCAAGGGCCTCGGCTTCGACCCGGTCAAAACCAACGTCAACGGCGGCGCCATCGCGCTGGGCCACCCGGTCGGCGCCACCGGCGCGGTGATCGTCACCAAGCTGTTGCACGAGCTGATCCGCAGCAACGGCCGCTACGGCATCGCTACCATGTGCATCGGCGGCGGCCAGGGCATCACCACCATCTGGGAACGCGTCTGACCCCGGGCTGAAGATATGCGGGAACGGGCCGGGCGACCGGCCCGTTTTTTTTCGCCGTCCTGCGCAGACCGACTTTTTATTTGCTGCAGGAGGCGCAGAGAGCGTGGTACTGCGCCAGGCGGCGCGGGGCGATTTGTCCGGCCTTGACGGCAGCACGCAGGGCGCAGTCGGGCTCGCGGTCGTGGCGGCAGTCCCGGAATCGACATTTGTCGAGATGGGGTTGAAATTCGCGGAAGCCTTGCTCGATCTCCTCCCGGCTGAGATGGCTCAGGCCGAATTCCTGCATGCCTGGGCTGTCGATCAGAGACGTATCCTTGTCGAGGCGGTAGAGCCGGGCGTGGGTGGTGGTGTGCTTGCCGGAATCGAGCGCCTCGGAAATCTCGCGCACGGCGGCCTGGGCCTCCGGCAGCAGGGCGTTGATGAGCGTGGACTTGCCCATGCCGGACTGTCCCACCAGTACGCTGCACTGACCGGCGAGTGGCGGGCGCAGCGCCGCAGCGTCGCGCCTGGCGCTGAGTTCCACCACCGGATAGCCGAGCGCGCGGAATGGATCGAGCAGGCGGCGGGCCGTGTCCATCCTGTCGGCAAGGTCGCTCTTGTTCAGCACGATCACGACGCGCATGCGCTGTTGTTCGGCGGCGACGATGCAGCGCGTCACCAGCTCGTCGCTGAAACTTGGCTCGGTGGCGACGACGATGATCGCCTGGGTGGCATTGGCGGCGAACAGCTTCTGGCGCCAGGCGTCGCTGCGGTAGAGCAGGGTGCGGCGCGGCGCGACGGTGACGATGACGCCGTGGTCGGGCGCGGACAGCTCGACGCCGACGCGGTCGCCGCAGGCGACATGGCTTTTCTTGCCGCGCGGGTAGCAGAGCGCGAGTCCGCCACCGTCGACTTCGATTTCGTATTGCCGGCCGAAGGCGGCGACGACGGTGCCTTCGGCAAAAGTCGGTCTCCGCGACACGGCGGTCCCTACGCCGCCTGCAGCTGCGCGATGCGCGCCGCCGCCGGCGGGTGGGAATCGTAGAAGGCGGAGTAAAGCGGGTCGGGGGTCAGCGTGGCGGCGTTGTCGCGGTAGAGCTTGACCAGGGCGGCAACCAGGTCGCCGGCGCGCGTCTGTTCGGCGGCGTAGGCGTCGGCCTCGAACTCGTGGCGGCGGGAGAGCGCGCTCATCAGCGGCGCCAGCGGAAAGACGAACAGCGGGACGGCCAGAGAGAACAGCACCAGCGCGGCGGCGGTGTCCTGGCCCTGCATGCCCAGGCCGGCGTAGAACCACGGCGCGTCGATGAGCCGGCCGAGCAGCCAGAGGAAGGCCAGGCTGGCCAGCGCCAGCACGGCGATGCGCTTCCAGACGTGGCGGCGCTTGTAGTGGCCCAGCTCGTGCGCCAGCACCGCTTCGACTTCGCCGGGCGCCAGCTTTTCCAGCAGGGTGTCGAAGAAGACAATGCGCTTGGCCTGGCCGAAACCGGTGAAATAGGCGTTGCCGTGGGCCGAGCGCTTCGAGCCGTCCATGACGAACAGGCCGCTGGCGCGAAAGCCACAGCGGGCGAGCAGCGCCTCGATGCGCTCCTTCAGCACGGCGTCGGCGAGCGGGGTGAACTTGTTGAACAGCGGCGCGATCAGGGTCGGGTAGATGGCCAGCGCCAGCAGGTTGAAGCCGAGCCAGACCAGCCAGACGTAGAGCCACCAGGCCTCCCCCATCTTCGCCATCAGCCACAATACCGCCGCCAGCAGCGGCAGGCCGATGGCGGCGCCGAGCAGTGCGCCCTTGGCGAGATCGATAAGGAACAGGCGCAGGGTCATCTTGTTGAAGCCGAAGCGTTCCTCGATGACGAAGGTGCGCCACAGCGAGAAGGGCAGGTCGAGCAGGGAGCTCAGCACGGCGAGGCCGGCGATGAAGGCCAGGCCGTGGGCGATGCCGCCGAGGCCGAGCGCCGTCCAGCCGTCATGCATCGCCTGCAGCAGCCCGCCCAGCGTCAGCGCCAGCACGAGGAGGGCGCCGACGATGACGTCAAGCAGGCCCAGGCGCACCCGCGCCGTGGTGTAGTCGGCGGCGCGCTGATGGGCCGCCAGCGCGATGGAATCGCGGAAGGCCTCGGGCACGGCGCCGCGATGGGCGGCGATGTGGCGCAGGTGGCGCCGCGCCAGCCACAGGCGCAGCAGGGTGGTCAGGGCGAGCGCGGCGAGAAACAGCAGGGTGAAGGCGGTCGTCATGTCGGGGTCGGGCGGAACCTGATCTGTGACAAAATGCAGGCTTTCAGGCTCGCGTCAAATTATGGCACAGGACTCCAACAACCTGATCTGGCTGGACATGGAAATGACCGGCCTCGACCCCGATCGCGACAGGGTCATCGAGATCGCCATGGTGGCCACCGATGCGTCGCTCAACACCCTGGCCGAGTCGCCGGTGGTGGTGGTGCACCAGCCCGACGCCGTGCTCGACGCCATGGACGAATGGAACAGGAATACCCACGGCAAGTCGGGCCTGCTCGAGCGGGTGCGCGCCGCGACGACCGACGAGGCGGCGGCGACCGGGATCCTGCTGGCGTTCATGCGCGAATACGTGGCCGAGCGCGCTTCGCCAATGTGCGGCAACTCGATCTGCCAGGACCGCCGCTTCATGGCGCGCTGGCTGCCGGGGCTGGAAGCCTATTTCCACTATCGCAATCTCGATGTCAGCACGCTGAAGGAACTGGCGCGGCGCTGGAAGCCGGAGGTGTACAAGGGCGTGGTGAAGAAGGGCGCCCACACGGCGCTGGCGGACATCCACGAGTCGATCGCCGAGTTGCGCTACTACCGCGACAACTTCATCCGGCTCTAGGTTTCCGCCAGGCGCGGATTGCCGCCAGCAGGCCGGCGGTCGAAGAATCGAATTCGCCCTTGCCGGAGAGCATCCCCGGCAGGATCTCCCGGGCCATCTGCTTGCCGTGCTCGACACCCCACTGGTCGAAGCTGTTTATTCCCCACAGGCAGCCCTGCACCGTAACTTTGTGCTCGTAGAGGGCGATCAGGCTGCCCAGCAAGCGCGGGGTGAGGCTCGACATCAGCAGCGTGGTGCTGGGCTGGTTGCCGGGGCAGGCGAGGTGCGGCGCCAGGTGTGCCGCCTCCGCCGGGCTCTTGCCGGCGGCAAGCAGCTGGCTGCGCGCTTCCTCCAGCGACTTCCCCTTCATCAGCGCCGCGCCCTGGGCCAGGGCATTGGCCACCAGCGCCTCCTGCTCGGGACTGGCATCGCCGACCGGTACGATGAAGTCGATCGGGGTGAGCCGCGTGCCCTGGTAGAACAACTGGTGGAAGGCGTGCTGGCCGACCGAGCCGGCCATGCCCCAGAGGATCGGTGCGGTGGCGCAACCGACCTCGCGGTTGTCGAGCGTCACGCGCTTGCCGTTGCTTTCCATTTCGAGCTGTTGCAGGTAGGCCGGCAGCAGGCCGAGGCGATGGGCATACGGGATCACGGCGAGCGATTCGGCGCCGAGGAAGTCGATGTTCCAGAGGCCGACGAGGGCCATCAGCACCGGCAGGTTTTCGGCGTAGGGCGCCGACAGGAAATGCTCATCCATCTCGCGCGCGCCGGCGAGCAGGTCTTCGAAGGCGTCCATGCCGATCGAGCAGGCGAGCGGCAGGCCGATGGCCGACCACATCGAGAAGCGTCCGCCGACCCATTCCGCCATGGCAAGGCAATTCTGCGCCGGGATGCCGAAGGCCTGGGCCGCGGCGAGGTTGTTGCTGACGGCGAGGAAATGCCGGGACGGATCGGCATCGCCGAGCCAGGCGCGGGCGGCGCGGGCGTTGGCCAGCGTCTCCTGGGTGGTGAAGGTTTTCGAGGAGACGATGAACAGGGTGCGCTTGGGGTCGAGATCGCGCACCGTGTCGGCGAACTCCGCCGGGTCGATGTTGGCGACGAAGCGCACGGCGCGTTGCGGGTCGGCGTACTCGCCGAGCGCCTGCACGGCCATGCGCGGGCCGAGGTCCGAGCCGCCGATGCCGAGGTTCACCACCGCCTCGATCGGCGCGCCGCCGCTACCGTGCCAGGCGCCGGAGCGGATGGCCTCGCTGAGTTCGCGCATGCGCGCTTGCGTCGCTCGCACTTCCGGCAGCACGTCGCGGCCGGTGACGCGATAGGGCTGTTCGGCGCGCAGGGCGATGTGCAGGGCGGCGCGGTTCTCGGTGGCGTTGATGGCTTCGCCGGCCGTCATGCGGCGCAGGAAGCCGGCCAGATCGCGCGCCTCGGCGAGACTCACCAGCAGGCCCAGCGTCTCGGCGGTCAGGCGCTGCCTGGAGAAATCGGCCAACAGCTCGCCCCAGCGCAGGCTCAGGCGGGAAAAGCGCTGCGGATCTGCGGCGAAGAGCTGATTCAAGTGACGGCCCGCCAGCGCCTGGCGCTGGTCGGCGAGGGCCTGCCATTCTGGCATCTGGGTGAGCGGGGTCATCGGGCGTAGAGGCGGAAGCGTTCGTTGCGGTCGCTCGGGCGGCCGCCTTCCCAGATCTTGCGCCAGCCCGCACCCGGCGGCAAGGCTTCCTTCTGCGTCGTGCCCTGGACCAGGACCAGGCGGCAGGAGGCACCGCCGCGTCCGCCGTCGCGCAGGGTCTGGATGCCGGCGAAGTAATGCAGGGCGGCGCGCTGGGTGCTGCCCAGGCCGCGCCCAGCGATGCAGCCGGGTTGCTCGGGAAGGGCCTTCTTCAGCGCCAGGGCCACCGGACGGTAGGTCCGGTCATAATCGATCAGCGGCAGCCAGAGGGCCATCAGCAGGCCCCAGCAGAGCGTGATCCCGGCGGCCCAATGCGTGGTGCCGCGCTGCGGTGAGCGCGGGCTGGCGAAGATCAGCCACAGCCAGGCAAAAGTCAGTCCCAGCGAGACGGCGAGGGCGAAGGCCGAGAAGCGGGCGACAAAGCCCGGCTCCAGCCGCGCCAGGTTCTTGGCGATCTGCGGCGGCACGCCGAAGACCATCGCGGCCCAGCCCAGCCAGATCAGGCCGGCGAGCAGGCTGAAGGTCATCATGCCGAACCAGTCGAAGGCGTTGGCCGCGCCGCGCCGCAGCGACAGTGTCGCCGGGGCGGCGAGCAGCACCAGGGGCGGCAGCAATGGCAGCAGGTTGAGGCTGCGCGGCTCCGTGAAGACGCTCTGCACCGCGAGCAGCAGCACGAAGGAGGTCAGCGGGATCAGGGTGCGCGGCTCGCCCAGCCGATGGCGTTCCCGCCAGAGGGTCCACAGCGCCAGGGGCAGGGCCGGCCAGGCGAACCAGACCAGCAGCTTGAGAAATGACCAGACCGCGAGCGGCGAACCGGCCACGACGCGCAACTCGGCCAGCTCGGTCCCCCACCACAGGCCGAAGGCGGCGGGCTGGCGCGCGTACAGCGCCAGCGGCCAGGCAAGGATCAGCGGCGCCGCCACCGCCAGCGCCGCGAGCATGCCGCGCGCCGCCGTCGGCGTGCGCAGGTGGGAGGAGATCAACGGCAGCAGCATGAGCAGCGGGCCGAGGGTGACCAGGGCCGGCAGGCCGGCGGCGAGGAAACCGATGCCGAGGGCGCCACCGGCCACAGCGCCGCCGAGCAGGGGCCGCAGCGGCAGCAAGGCCAGGCCGTAATAGAGTCCGGCGGCGGCGGCCAGAAAGGCGATGGCCGGCTGCGACTCGTGGGCATGCACCAGCAGGCCGAGACAGCCGATGGCGACCAGCGCGGCGCCCCGGGCGGCCTCCGCACCGATGAAACGCCGCGTCGCGCCGACCAGGCAGGCCACCATCAGCGCGGCGTAGAGCCCCGTCGCCAGGCGCGCCGCATCGTGCAGCGGCAGGACCGGACCGAACAGCCAGCCGAGCAGGGCCGCCGTCCAGTGATAGAGGGGGGGCGAATCGAGCCAGATTTCCCCGGCCAGACGCGGCAACAGCCAGTGGCCGCCGTCGAGCATGGAGAAGGCGACGCCGAAATGGGTGGCATCGTCGCCCTTCCAGGGGTCGTGGCCGATCAGGCCCGGCAGCAGGTAGAGGGCGCAGAAGAAGGCCAGCACGGCGCCGCGCGGCGGGAAAGCGAAGGGCAGGCGCGGCAGAGTCATCGTCGGGATTGGGGTTGTTATTGCCGGCGTGGCGATTTTACCCGCTCGCAAAAGCAAAAAGGCAGCCGAGGCTGCCTTTTCGTCGGCCAGGCGCGCCTCAGGCGGCGGCCTGTTTCTTGCTGCCGTATTTCTGGCGGAAGCGCTCGACGCGGCCGGCGGTGTCGAGGATCTTCTGCTTGCCGGTGTAGAAGGGGTGGCAGGCGGAGCAGACTTCGACATGCAGCGGCTTGCCGCTGGTGGAGCGGGTCTTGAACTTGTTGCCGCAGCTGCAGGCGACGTCTATTTCGACGTAGTTCGGATGGATCTCGGGTTTCATGGGGGCCTCGGTCATCAAGGGGACAGCGGATGTGGCTGTCCAAAAAGTCGCGCATTATCCCTCAAAATCAGGGCCTTTGCAAACCATTCCTTAAGCTCCTAGCCCCGCCGCATGGCGTCGTAGAACTCGGCGTTGCTCTTGGTCGCGCGGATCTTGTCGAGCAGGAATTCCATCGCCTCGAGGTCGTCCATGTTGTAGAGCAGCTTGCGCAGCACCCAGACCTTCTGCAGGATTTCCGGCTTGAGCAGCAGCTCCTCGCGGCGGGTGCCGGAGCGGTTGACGTTGATGGCCGGATAAACGCGCTTCTCGGCCATGTGCCGCTCGAGGTGGATCTCCATGTTGCCGGTGCCCTTGAATTCCTCGTAGATGACGTCGTCCATGCGGCTGCCGGTGTCGATCAGGGCGGTGGCGATGATGGTGAGCGAGCCGCCTTCCTCGATGTTGCGGGCGGCGCCGAAGAAGCGCTTCGGCTTCTGCAGGGCATTGGCATCCACGCCGCCGGTAAGCACCTTGCCGGAGGCCGGCACCACGGTGTTGTAGGCGCGTGCCAGGCGGGTGATGGAGTCGAGCAGGATGACCACATCCTTCTTGTGCTCGACCAGGCGCTTGGCCTTCTCGATGACCATCTCGGCGACCTGGACGTGGCGCGATGCCGGCTCGTCGAAGGTCGAGGCAACCACCTCGCCCTTCACCGAGCGGGTCATTTCCGTCACTTCCTCTGGGCGCTCGTCGATGAGCAGGACGATCAGCGCCACGTCGGGGTGGTTGGTGGCGATGGCGTGGGCAATGTGCTGCATCATCACCGTCTTGCCGCTTTTCGGGCTGGCCACCAGCAGGCCGCGCTGGCCCTTGCCGATCGGCGCGATCATGTCGATGACGCGCGAGGTGATGTTTTCCTCCGCCCGGATCTCGCGCTCCAGCCTGAGCACCTCGGTCGGGTGCAGCGGCGTCAGGTTCTCGAAGAGGATCTTGTGCTTGGAGTTCTCCGGCGGCTCGTTGTTGACCTTGTCCACCTTGACCAGCGCGAAATAGCGCTCGCCATCCTTGGGCGTGCGGATCTCGCCTTCGATCGAATCGCCGGTGTGCAGGTTGAATCGACGGATCTGCGAGGGGGAGACGTAAATGTCGTCCGTGCCGGCCAGGTAGGAAGTGTCGGGCGAGCGCAGGAAGCCGAAGCCGTCGGGCAGCACTTCCAGGGTGCCGTCGCCGAAGATGTTCTCGCCTTTCTTGGCGCGGTTCTTGAGAAGGGCGAAGATCAGTTCCTGCTTGCGCAGGCGGTTGGCGCCGTCGATCTCGCTGGCGATGGCCATGTCGAGCAGTTGGCTGACGTGGAGGGTCTTGAGCTCCGATAAGTGCATAAAGGCCGAGAGGTGTGGTGGTGGTGAAACGGAATGGGAGAACTTCGGAAGTTCAGGGAAAAGAAATTGGGGTTTGCATCCGGACCCGCAGCCGCGCCGCCAGGGTCAGGGTGATTCCGGTTTTCGGTGTTCTGCTACGGTGGCGCGGGGGGATTCAGGCTCGACTGTAAGTCTTTCAGAGATTGCTGTCAATAAAGGCCGTGAGCTGGGATTTGGAGAGGGCACCGACCTTGGTCGCCTCGACGTTGCCGTTCTTGAACAACATCAGGGTCGGGATGCCGCGGATGCCGAACTTGGCCGGGGTCTCCTGGTTGTCGTCGATGTTGAGCTTGGCCACCTTGAGCTTGCCGGCGTACTCCTTGGAGACGTCGTCCAGGATCGGGGCGATCATCTTGCAGGGGCCGCACCATTCGGCCCAGTAGTCCACCAGGACGGGGGTGGCCGATTGCAGCACCTCGGCCTCGAAGTTGGCGTCGGTGACGTAGTGGATGTGCTCGCTCATTGTTTCCTCGCAATGTGTTGGATGGCCGGACGCACGGGCGCCGGGGGTGTGGGTCATCGAATATAGGTGCGGTCAGGCAGGGGTCGCAGCGGGAGTTGCTTGTGCTTGTACAAGCATCCTAGCGAAAAAGCAGCCGCAAGGGAAGTGCGCCCCGCGCCTATGCTAAAATTGCCATTCGAAAATCTGATTCATCCGAAAGTGAAAGCGAAGGAACGCCGGCCATGACTTACGTGGTGACCGAACCCTGTATCAAGTGCAAGTACACCGACTGCGTGGATGTCTGTCCGGTCGACTGTTTCCGCGAGGGCCCCAATTTCCTGGTGATCGATCCCGACGAGTGCATCGACTGCACGCTGTGCGTGGCCGAATGCCCGGTCGAGGCCATCTTCGCCGAGGACGACGTGCCCGAATCCCAGAAGAGCTTCATCGCCCTCAACGCCGAGCTGGCCGGCCTGTGGAAGCCCATTGTCGAGCGCAAGGATCCGCTGCCCGACGCCGACAGCTGGGCCAAGGCCAAGGACAAGCTCGACAAGCTCGAACGCTGACCCGCGCCGTTCATGTTCGATGCCGATTGCCGCGTCGAACAGATCCCTATCCCCGTCGCAGGGGATTGCCTCGATGAATTCGCCCGGCGCATCCTCGCCGCCTGCCGGGCCCGCCTGCCCGATCTTTCCTCGCATCTGATCGTCCTGCCCAGCCCGGCGCTGGCGCCGGGGCTGCGACAGGCCCTGGGCGCGGCCGCCGGGCGCCCTGTGCTGCTGCCGCGCATCGCCACCCTGGCCCAGTTGGCCGCCTCGGCTGGCGCCGGCGGTCAGCCGGACAGCCAGCGCCAGCTGGCGCTGTTCCGCGAGCTGCGCCAGCGCGGCTGGTTTGCCGACGGTGCGCTTTGGGAGGTCTGCGCCGAACTGGTCGCCCTCTTCGACGAGTTGAGCGAACGCGACATCGGGCTGCCCGCCGACGAGTCGGCTTTCCTGGAGCGTCTCGAACGGGCCTACGACATCCGCGCCTCGCGGCATCTGCACTTCGAGGCCGAAGTGGTGCATCGCCTGTGGCGTGCCGAGGCTAGCGGCCCGCCCGGACGGCAGGCGGCCCAGGCGATTAGCCTGGCGCAACTGGCCGCGGCGGCGACGACCCCCCTGTTCCTGCTGTCCGAGGGCGGACTGCGTCCGGTCGAGGCGGCGTTTTGCCAAGCCTGGGCGGCGCGGCAGCCGGTGACGGTGTTGCAGCCGCAACGCGACGCGGCCGCCTCGCCCTTGATGCGGGTCCTCAACCTGGCCTGGCCGCCCGGCGCCGGCGCGGCGCCGCCGCTGGTTGCCCGCGCCGAGGCGGCGCGGGCCGCCTTGCCGGACAGCCCGCTGGCGGGAAGGCTGCGGCTGATCGGGGCGGCCAGCCTCGAGGAGGAGGCCGTGGCGGTGGCCGCCGAGGTGCGGCGCTGGCTGGCGGTCGGCCGCCGGCACATCGCCCTGCTGGCCGCCGACCGCGTCGCCGCCCGGCGGGCGCGGGCCCTGCTCGAGCGCGACGGCATCCTGGTGCAGGACGAGACCGGATGGAAACTGTCGACCACCCGGGCGGCGGCCCTCATCGACGCCTGGCTGGAAGTGGTGGCGGCCGATGCCTATCACCGCGATCTGCTCGACTTGGCCAAATCGCCCTTCGTCTGCGGGGATTGGCAGGAGGCTCGGCGCCAGGCGGCATGCTTGCAGCTGGAAGACGGCCTGGCACGCCACAACCTGGCCTATGGCCTGTCGCGCTGCGAGGCGCGTCTGTCGCGCGAGGCCGGCTATGGCGAGGCCCTGGCCCTGCTCGGACGCGTTGCCGCGGCGCGGCGGGCGATGCCGCGCGGCGCGGCGTCGCCGGCCGACTGGCTGGCGGCCCTGGAGCGGGCGCTGGACGAACTGGGCGCCCTGGCGGTCCTGCGGCAGGATGCGGCGGGGGAGACCGTGCTCGAGTTGCTGCGGGCCCGACGCGAAGAGCTCGCCGCCGTGTCACAGCGACTGACTTTTGGCGAATGGCGCGACTGGCTCAACCGCGAGCTGGAGCGCGCGGCCTTCATCGATCGCGGCATCGACAGTCCCCTGGTCATGACCCACCTGGCGGCGACCCGGCTGCGCCGCTTCGATGCGGCAATCCTGATCGGTGCCGACCGCGACAACCTGGGGCCGACGTTCTCCCGCGCCGTGTTCGGCAATCTGGCGGTGCGGGCCGAACTGGGCCTCTCGCTGCCCGCCGAAACCGCCGCCCGCCTGCGCGACGACCTGGCCGGCCTGATCGCCTGCTGCGGGGAGGTGACGGCCACCTGGCAGACGCTGCGCGGCGACGAGGCGAACCTGCCGTGCCCGGAGCTGAGCCTGCTGTCGCTGCTGCACCAGCGGGCCTGGGGCGATGACCTGCAATGCCCGCCGCCGGCGCTCGACCCGCATTCCCATTCGGGCGGCGGCACCCCGCCGCCCCGCCCGGCCGCGCCGCAGCGCGTGCCCTTGCGCCTGAGCCCCAGCGCCTATGCCAGCCTGATGGCCTGCCCCTACCAGTTCCATGCCCGCCGCCTGCTCGGCCTGGCCGAGGCGGAGGCGGTGCGCGAAGCGCTGGAAAAGCGCGACTACGGCGAATTCCTGCACCGCATCCTGTTGCGCTTCCATGCCGCCCATCCGCAGTTGACCGGGCAGGCGGACGAGGCGCTGGTGGCCGACCTGGAAGCGATCAGCCGGCAGGTCTTCGCCCCCGAGATCGAGGAAAACTTCCTCGAACACGCCTGGCTGGCGCGCTGGCTGGACCGGGTGCCCGGCTATGTCGCCTGGCAGAAGGCGCGCGAAGCGGCCGGCTGGCGCCACGTCGGCGGCGAGCTCGCGCGCCAAATCGTCCTGCCCCTGGCCGATGGGGGCGAGGTGACGCTGCAGGGACGGCTCGACCGCCTGGACCGCCGTGTGGGCGGCAGCGAGGCGGTGCTCGACTACAAGGCCAAGGACGCGCAGGGGCTGAAGCGGCGCCTGGCGGATCCCGGCGAGGATGTGCAGCTGGCCTGCTACGCCCTGCTGCAGGGCGAACGGGTGGACGAGGCGGCCTATGTCGCCCTCGACGGCGAAAAGCCGGTCGATGTGCCCCTGGGCGAAGTGCAAGAAATGGCGCGTGCGCAGGGGCGGCGGCTGGCGGCGGCGATCAACGCCTTGCGGGCCGGCGCGGCCCTGCCGGCGCATGGCATGGATGCCGTCTGCCAATGGTGCGAGATGCGCGGCCTGTGCCGGCGTGATTATCACTGTGAGCTGCCGTCGTGAGCGATTCAGAACTTGTCCGCCAAGCTCTTGATCCCCGCCATTCTGTAGTCGTGGAGGCTTGCGCCGGCAGCGGCAAGACCTGGCTGCTGGTGTCGCGCATCCTGCGCCTGCTGCTCGACGGGGCCGCGCCGGGCGAGATCCTGGCCATCACCTACACGCGCAAGGCGGCGCGCGAGATCGAGGAGCGCCTCGCCGACTGGTTGCGCCAGCTGGCAGTGGGCGACGACGATGCGGTGCGCGACTTCCTCCACGAGCGCGCGTTGCCGCCGGAGCAGATCGAGGCCGTCCTGTTACGCGCCCGCGGCCTCTACGAACAGGTGCTGTCGGCCCAGCCGCCGCTCAGCGTCAGCACCTTCCATGGCTGGTTCGCCCGCCTGGTGCAGGGCGCGCCGCTTTCCAGCGACATGGCCGGCTTCGTCCTGCACGAATCCGGCGCCCGCCTGCGCGAGGAGGTCTGGCAGCGCTTCGCCGCCGAGTGCGGCAGGCAGGGCGGGCCGGCGGCGGCAGCCTTGCTGCAGTTGCTCCAGTCGACCGGTCTGGAGGCGACGCGCAAGCTTCTGTTCGGACTCGCCGATCGCCGCGCCGAATGGCAGGCCCATGCCGGCGAAGGGGCGGCGGCGGCGGAGCGGGCGCTGGCCGCACTGAGAGAATGCCTCGGTGTCGGCGAGGAACCTGTCGCCGTCGACCAGCTGTTCGGCGACCAGCTGTTCCTGCGCAAGCTGCACGACTACGCCGGCATCCTGAGGCGCAGCGAACTGGAGAGCGATCAACAGGCCGCCGCCGGCCTCGAGGGGCTCGGGCAGGCCGCCGGCAATCCGGCCCGCTACGCCCGGATTGCCGCGCTGCTGCTGACCCGGGAGGGCGGGCTGCGACAGCGCAAGTCCGCCAAGAAGGACCAGGAACGCTTCGGCGCTGTCGCGCCGCGTTTCGCCGAACTGCATGCCTGGCTGGGCGGGCGGGTGCAGGCAACCCGCGCCGTCCTTCAGGAGGAGGCGGCCTACCGGCTCAACCGACAGGTCTTTGTCGCCGGGGCCGCTTGGCTGGCCGCCCTCGAGAGCCACAAGCGCGAGCGCCGGCTGATGGATTTCGCCGACCTGGAGTGGCATGTCTCGCGCCTGCTCGCCGACGAGGCGCAGGCGGCTTTCCTGCAGGCCCGGCTCGACGCGCGCTACCGGCACATCCTGCTCGACGAATTCCAGGATACCAATCCCTTGCAATGGCGGATCCTGCTTGCCTGGCTGACCGCCTACGGGGCTGCGGGGGCAAGCGGGCCGCGGGTCTTCGTGGTGGGTGACCCGAAGCAGTCGATCTACCGCTTCCGTCGCGCCGAACCGCGCGTCTTCGATTGCGCCGCGGATTTTCTTGCCGCCGACTACGGCGCGCGCCAGCTGGCCAACGACACCACCCGGCGCAATGCCCCGGCGCTGGTCGAGGTGATCAACCGCCTCTTCGCCGGCGAGCCGCAGTTTCCCCACTTCCGGCCGCATCGCAGCGCCGAGACCGGGTTGCCCGGACGCGTCGAATTGCTGCCGCTCTGCACGCGCACCGAAACCGGGGCGGGGCCGGCCCGGATGCGCGATCCGCTGATCGAGCCGCAGGCGGTGGAGGAGGATGGCCGGCGCCGCGAGGAGGCGGAGAATCTGGCGGCGCGCATCGGCGACATCGTCGGACGCTGGGCGGTGGTCGACCCGCGCAGCGGCGCCCGGCGTCCGGCCCGCCATGGCGACATCATGGTGCTGACGCGCCGGCGAAGCGTCCTGCCCGAATTCGAGCGGGCGCTGCGTCTGGCCGGCATTCCCTACCAGAGCGCCGGCCGCGGCGGATTGCTGCATACCCTGGAGGCCGCCGACCTGGCGGCGCTGCTGCGCTGCCTGGTCACGCCGGCCGATGACCTGGCCCTGGCCCATGCCTTGCGCACGCCGCTGCTGGGCGCCGACGACGCGGATTTGCTGCACCTGGCCGGTCGCGACGAGCCGGTCTGGTGGCTGCGGTTGCAGGCCAGCGCGGCGGCGGGCCTGGCCTCGCCGGCCCTGGCCCGCGCCGCGCGCCTGTTGGCGGAATGGCGCGCCGCCGCCGCCCGGCTGCCCGTGCATGACCTGCTCGACCGCATCTATCACCAGGGGGAGTTGACGACGCGCTATCGCGCCGCCGTACCGGCCGCGCTCTGGCCCGGCGTGGCCGCCAACCTGGAGGCGTTCATGGCGCTGGCGCTGCGCCTCGACGCCGGGCGTTATCCGAGCCTGCCGCGCTTCCTCGACGAGCTGGCCCGGCTGGGCGAGGCGGGCGACGAGGAGGCGCCCGACGAGGGCGCCATCCTGGCCGAGGAAGCCGGCGACCGCGTCCGCCTCCTGACCATCCACGGCGCCAAGGGCCTGGAGGCGCCGGTGGTCTGGCTGATCGATGCCAACAATACCCATCAACCGGCAGAGGCCTGGACGCTGCTGCTCGACTGGCCGCCCCAGGCGGCGCAGCCGGCCCACTTCTCCGTGCTGGGCCGCAAGGACGAATGCGGCCCGCGCCGCGCCGGGCTGATCGAAGCCGAAATGGCCCAGGCCGCGCGCGAGGAATTGAACCTGCTGTATGTGGCGATGACGCGGGCGCGACAGTATTTCTTCGCCAGCGGCATCGCCTCGGAACGCGGCCGAGGCCGGATCAGCTACTGGGAGCGCCTGGACGCGGCGCTCGCGGCCCTGGGCGGCGCAGCGGGGATTCATGGCGAGGCGCCGCAGCCGGCCGACAGCCTGCCGCCGCCTCCCGCGGCCCGGGCCCGGGTCGCGGTGCGGCCGGCCGAAGCCTGTCCGGCCATCGGACAGCGCCGCGAGGCCGCCAGCGCAGGCATGGACCACGGCCGACAACTGCATGCCGCACTCGACTGGCTGAGCGCCGGCGGGACGGCCGAGCGGCCACCGCCGGGAATCCCTGCCCCGCTCTGGCCGGACTTGCGTGCGACGGCGCGCCGCCTGCTTGAGGCACCGGAACTCCGGCGTTTCTTCGATCCGGCGCAATACCTTCGCGCGCTCAACGAGGTCGAGTTCGCCCTGCCCGACGGCCGGGTCGGGCGGATCGACCGCCTGGTCGAGACGGCCGAGGGCTGGTGGGTGCTGGATTACAAGAGCGGCCGGCCGGATGCCGAACTGCTGTCTGGCTACCGCAGCCAGCTGGAAGGGTATCGCGCCGCGCTGACCTCCTTGTTCCATGACACACCGGTGCGCTGCGGCCTGGTTTTTACCGATTGCAGCTGGCTGGAAATTTAGAGGGTTGACTCTTTTCCCCGGCTCCGCAATCGACTAAGATCAAAAATACCCATAACACGATAAACAGGGGAACAGCATGCAAGTCAGGGAAATTCTCGCCGTCAAGGGCCAGGTCCTGTATACGGTCGCCCCGAACAAGACGCTGGCCGATGCCGTGGCGATCATGGCCGAGCAGGACGTCGGATCCCTGGTCGTCTTCGATGCCGGGCGGATGACCGGCATGCTGACTTTCCGCGAAGTGCTCAAGGCGCTGCAGCAGGCCGGCGCCGCCTGGGGCGGGCTGGCCGTTTCCGGCATCATGGTGCGCGATCCCATGACCGCCGGGCCGGACATGGAAGTGGACGAGTTGCGCCGCTTCATGGTCGAACATCACATGCGCTACCTGCCGGTGATGGACGGCGCCACCCTGATGGGCGTGATCTCCTTCCACGACGTGGCCCGCGCGGTGCTCGAGGAGCAGGGCTTCGAGAACCGCATGCTCAAGGCCTACATCCGCGATTGGCCCGCCGAGGCCGGCGGCAGCTGATCGTCCTGTTCCAGTCCTGCGCGTCGAAGGATGCGGCGGGATCGCTTGTCGTCAAGATTCATAACCGCTAACCAGCATCAGGAGGGGAAATGGAAAAAGCCTGGCTCAAGAGCTACCCGAACGGGGTGCCGGCCGAGATCGACATCAACGAGTTCAAGTCGATCGGACAGCTGTTCGAACGCAGCGTCAAGACCTTTCGCGATCGCGTCGCCTACACCAACATGGGCAAGTCGATCACCTACGGCGAGCTGGACGGATTGACCCGCGACTTCGGCGCCTACCTGCAGTCCCTCGGCCTGGCCAAGGGGGCGCGGGTGGCGGTGATGATGCCCAACCTGCTGCAGGACCCGGTGTGCATCTACGCCATCCTGCGGGCCGGCTTCACCGTGGTGAACTGCAACCCCCTCTACACCCCCCGCGAACTGGAGCACCAGCTCAAGGACTCCGGCGCCGAGGCCATCGTCGTCGTCGAGAATTTCGCCAGCGTGCTGCAGGAATGCCTGGCCAAGACCCCGGTCAAGCACGTCATCGTCACCAGCCTGGGCGACATGCTCGGCTTCCCCAAGGGCGCCCTGGTCAATTTCGTCGTCAAGCACGTCAAGAAGATGGTGCCGGCCTGGAATCTGCCCGGATCGGTGCGCTTCAACGACGTGCTGGCGCGCGGCGCGCGACTCGACTTCAAGACCGTCGAGGTCGGCCACGAGGACATCGCTTTCCTGCAATACACCGGCGGCACCACGGGCGTCTCCAAGGGCGCCATGCTGACCCACCGCAACATCATCGCCAACCTGCAACAGGCCCATGCCTGGCTCAAGCCGTTCCTGCCCGAGGGGCAGGGCACCATTGTCACGGCGCTGCCGCTCTACCACATCTTCGCCCTGACGGCGAACTGCCTGACCTTCTTCAAGATCGGCTGGAGCAACCTGCTGATCACCAACCCGCGCGACATCCCCGGTTTCGTCAAGGAGCTGCAGAAGCATCCGTTCGAGGCCATCACCGGGGTGAACACCCTGTTCAACGCCCTGCTCAACGATCCGGATTTCGCCAAGCTCGATTTCAGCCGGCTGAAGATCACCCTGGGCGGCGGCATGGCGGTGCAGAAGGTGGTGGCGGACAAGTGGAAGCAAGTGACGGGCATCCCGCTGATCGAGGCCTATGGCCTGACCGAGACATCGCCGGCGGCAACCATCAACCCGCTCGACCTGAAGGAATACAACGGCGCCATCGGCCTGCCGGTGTCGTCCACGGTGGTGGCCATCCGCGATGACGCCGGCAACAACCTGCCGATCGGCGAGGCCGGCGAGATCTGCGTCTTCGGCCCGCAGGTAATGCGCGGCTACTACAACCGCCCCGAGGAGACCGCCAAGGTCATCATGCCCGACGGCTATCTGCGCACCGGCGACGTCGGCGTGATGGACGACAAGGGCTTCGTGCGCATCGTCGACCGCAAGAAGGACATGATCCTGGTCTCCGGCTTCAACGTCTATCCGAACGAGATCGAAGCGGTGGTGGCGATGCATCCGGGCGTGCTGGAAGTGGCGGCTGTGGGGGTGCCCGACGAGAAATCGGGCGAGGCGGTGAAGATCTTCATCGTCAAGAAGGATCCCGCCCTGACCGCCGAGGCGGTGATCGCCCACTGCAAGGAGAACCTCACCGGCTACAAGGTGCCCAAGCTGGTCGAGTTCCGCGCCGAGCTGCCGAAGACCAACGTCGGCAAGATCCTGCGCCGCGCCCTGCGCGACGAGACGGTGGCCAAGGCCTGAGGTCTTTCGACGATTTGAACAAGGGCCGCGCGAGCGGCCCTTTTCACTTGCGCCCGCCTTTGGCGCCGCCTTTATCCCACGCATAGCGCTGCGTGCGCTGCCAGCGGGCGGCCGGTTGCGGCGCCGGCGCCGCCGGGGCGGGCTTGCTGGGCGGCTTGTTGCCGTGCTGGCGAGACCGACTTTTTCTCATGCTTCAAAGGGCAGGGCGTCTGTGCCCCTATGATAGACTGGCAGGCGAGTTCACTCCAGAAACAACATGTCCGGCAATACCCTCGGCACCCTGTTCTGCGTCACCTCCTTCGGCGAGTCGCACGGCCCGGCCATCGGCTGCGTCGTGGACGGCTGTCCGCCGGGGCTGGTCCTCTCCGAGGCGGATATCCAGGTCGAGCTGGACCGGCGCAAGCCGGGCACGTCGCGCCACGTCACGCAACGGCGCGAGTCCGACACGGTGGAGATTCTCTCCGGCGTCTTCGAAGGCCGCACCACCGGCACGCCGATTGCGCTGCTGATCCGCAACGAGGACCAGCGCAGCAAGGACTACGGCAACATCGCCGAGACCTTCCGCCCGGGGCACGCCGACTACACCTACTGGCAGAAGTACGGCATCCGCGACTACCGCGGCGGCGGCCGCGCCTCGGCGCGCGAAACCGCGGTGCGCGTCGCCGCCGGCGCCATCGCCCGCAAGTGGCTGCGCGAACGCTACGGCATCGTCGTGCGCGGCTGCCTCTCGCAGCTCGGCCCGATCGAGATTCCGTTCAGGTCCTGGGAGGGCGTTTACACCAATCCCTTCTTCGTCGCCGATCCGGACAGCGTGGCGAAGCTGGAAGACTACATGGATCAATTGCGCAAATCGGGCGACTCGGCCGGCGGCCAGGTCACGGTGGTGGCCGAGAACGTGCCGGTGGGCTGGGGCGAGCCGGTGTATGACCGGCTCGATGCCGACATCGCCTACGCCATGATGGGGATCAACGCCGTCAAGGGTGTCGAGATCGGCGCCGGCTTCGACAGCGTGACCCAGAAGGGCAGCGAGCATTCCGACGAACTGGCGCCGCAGGGTTTCCTCTCCAACAACGCCGGTGGCACGCTGGGCGGCATCTCCAGCGGCCAGGACGTGGTGGTGCGCATCGCCGTCAAGCCGACCTCCAGCATCCGTCTGCCGCGCCGCTCGATCGACAAGCAGGGCCGCCCCGTACTGGTGGAGACCCACGGCCGCCACGATCCCTGCGTGGCCATCCGCGCCACGCCGGTGGCCGAGGCGATGCTGGCGCTGGTGCTGATCGACCATGCCCTGCGCCATCGCGCCCAGTGCGGCGATGTCGCGTGTCCGACGCCGCGGATCGCGGCCCGCGCGCCGCAGACCGGCGGTCCGCACGGCACCGCCGTCGAGGATCCCGAGCCCGACGAGGCCTGATCAACTTTCATAGGGAGCAAGCAACATGGAACTGCAGCAGCACGACCTGCATCACGAGTTTCCCGAGTACAAGGACGCCATCCACCGGTTGAAGACGGCCAGCCACCATTTCGCCCGCCTGTTCGACGAATACCACCTGGTGAACCGGGAGATCCGGCGCATCGAGGAGAACGAGGAACCGGTGACCGACGTCGCCCTCGAGGCGCTGAAGAAGCAGCGCCTCAAGCTGAAGGACGAGTTGCACGGCATGCTGCGCGCCCATCAGGCCTGATGGGCGCGTGGTCCCCTACTGGCGCCTGTCGGCCTACTACTTTTTCTATTTCGCCTTCATCGGCGCCTTCTCGCCCTTTTTCACCCTCTACCTGCAGTCGCTGAAATTCTCGGCCTGGGACATCGGCGTGCTGATGTCGCTGATGCAGGTGATGCGTCTGCTGGCGCCGAACCTGTGGGGCTGGCTGGCCGACCGGCTCGGCGCCAAGACGCCGATCGTGCGCGGCGCGGCGCTGATGAGCCTGGCCGGCTTTTCCTGCTTCTTCTTCGCCCAGGGCTTTGCCGGCTTCTTTCTCGGCATGGCCCTGCTGGCATTCTTCTGGAGCGCCTCGCTGCCGCTGGTCGAGGCGCTGACCTTTTCGCATCTGGGCGCGGCGGCCAGCCGCTATGGCGCGATCCGCCTGTGGGGCTCGGTCGGCTTCATTCTCGCCGTGCTGGGGCTGGGCTGGCTGCTCGACCGGCTGCCGCTCTCGGCCACGCTCTGGGTGTCCCTGGCGCTGCTCGGCGGCATCCTGGCCTGCGCCCTGGCGCTGCCGGAGAAGCGCGAGGCCCGGCACGAGTCGGACCGAATCCCGATCGGCGACATCCTGCGCCGGCCCGAGGTGTCCGCGCTGTTCGGCGCCTGCTTTTTCATGGCGGCGGCGCATGGCGCGCTCTACGTCTTCTATTCGATCTTCCTCGCCGACCGCGGCTACAGCACGACCATGATCGGCCTGTTGTGGACCCTCGGAGTGGTGGCGGAGATCGCCGTCTTCCTGTTCTTGCCGCGCTTGTTCCGCCGCTTCTCGCTGCGGGCCATCCTGCTGGCGAGCTTCGCCTGCGCCGTGGCGCGCTTTCTCACGATCGGCTGGGGGGTCGAATGGCTGGCACTGGTGCTGTTCGCCCAGTTGCTGCATGCGGCGACCTTTGGCGCCTACCATGCCGCCGCGGTGGCGGCAGTCAACCGCTGGTTCGCCGGCCGTCACCAGGCGCGCGGCCAGGCGCTCTACGGCAGCTTGTCCTTCGGCGCCGGCGGCATGCTGGGCGGGCTGCTCAGCGGCTGGTCCTGGGATGCGCTGGGGGCCGAGCTGACCTTCACCCTGAGCTCGGCCTTCGCCTTCGTCGGAATGCTCATCCTCTGGCGCGGCTGGCCCGGCCGCTGACAGCCTATTTATCCTGCCGGGCCTTCTCGAACTGATCCCAGGAATCCTCGGCGACGTGGTAGTCGGGGTTGGCCGCCGCCTGCCGGATGCCCTGGACGACATATTGGTCTTCACCTCCGCCAGGCTTGGGATCGGCGGTGTCCTGGGGCGAGGCGGCGCCGACGGGAAGAGGAAAGCGCCAGAACACGCGATCGATCCGCAGGCCCAGGGCCTTGTCGACATGGCCGATAAGCGCGGCTTCGACGATGTGCGAATAGCGGAAGCGCTTGAGCGGTTCGGATTCCACCAGCACCAGGAAACGCCCTTCCACGGGATAACAGCGGGCGCTGATCTCGGCGCTGCTCTTGGCGAAATAGTCCTTGACGGTCAGGGCGATGCGCTCGGCATCGGCCTCGGCCTTGCGCTGCCGGCCTTGCCTGAGATGGGCATAGGCCGCGGCGGCGCTCGCCAGGATCAGGGTCAGTCCGACGACCAGGACTGCGGAGTTCATCAAACCTCTCCGGGTAGGGCCTGCTGCGGTGCGACATCGCAGGCCTGATTTCGATATAATTCAATTGCTTTCCGAAAGAACAGATTGCTGGGCCATGCCGGCCCGTCCGGCCCGGCTCATGCCTTGCTTCCTGCTTTACGGCAGTTTCCGGAAAAGCCTGAATCTTTCAAGCGGGGTTGAACCATGAAACTACTGCATCTGCTATTGGCCGTTATAGCCATGCTGGCCGCCACCGCCTGCAATACCGTGCAGGGTGTCGGCAAGGACATCCAGGCGGGCGGCAAGGCCGTCGAGAAGGCCGCCAAGTAGGTCACCAGGCAGGTCGGCCGTCTCTCGGCGGGTCGCGTTTTCGGAAACGAAAGGAATCGAATGAAAGTCTGTGTATTGCCGGGCGATGGCATCGGCCCCGAAATCGTCGGCCAGGCCGTGCGCGTGCTCGAAGCGCTGCGCCAGGATGGCGTCAAGCTTGAGATGGAAACGGCGCTGCTGGGCGGCTGTGCGGTGGACGCCGCCGGCGATCCCTATCCCGAAGCGACCCGCAAGCTGGCCCGCCAGGCCGATGCGGTGCTGCTCGGCGCCGTCGGCGGTCCGCAATACGACACCCTGCCACGCGAGCAGCGTCCGGAGCGCGGCCTGCTCGGCATCCGCAAGGATCTCGGCCTGTTCGCCAACCTGCGGCCGGCGGTGCTCTATCCCGAATTGGCCAACGCCTCCAGCCTCAAGCCCGAGGTGGTGGCGGGGCTGGACATCCTCATCGTGCGCGAACTCACCGGCGACATCTACTTCGGCGAGCCGCGTGGCATCGAGACGCGCGATGGCGCTAACGGGAAAGAGCGGGTCGGCTTCAATACCATGATCTACTCGGAATCGGAGATCCGCCGCATCGCGCGGGTGTCCTTCGAGGCGGCGATGAAGCGCAACCGCAAGCTCTGCTCGGTGGACAAGATGAACGTGCTGGAGTGCACCCAGTTGTGGCGCGATGTGGTCACGGACGAGGCGAAGAACTATCCCGACGTCGCGTTGTCGCACATGCTGGTGGACAACGCCGCCATGCAACTGGTGAGGAACCCGAAGCAGTTCGACGTGATGGTGACGGGCAACATGTTCGGCGACATCCTCTCCGACGAGGCCTCGATGCTCACCGGCTCGATCGGCATGCTGCCCTCGGCCTCGCTCGACGAGAAAGGCAAGGGCCTCTACGAGCCGATCCACGGTTCGGCGCCGGACATCGCCGGCCAAGGCGTCGCCAACCCGCTGGCGACCATCCTGTCGACGGCGATGATGCTGCGCTACACCTTCGGCCTTGAGGCCGCGGCGGCGCGAATCGAGGCAGCCGTCAAGAAGGTGCTGGCCCAGGGCCTGCGCACCGGCGATATCCACGAGGCCGGCATGAAGAAGGTCGGTACCCGGGAGATGGGCGACGCGGTGATTGCGGCGCTGTAAGACAAACCAGGCAGGGAAAGCGAAATGAAACGAGTGGGTATGGTGGGCTGGCGCGGGATGGTGGGCTCCGTGCTGATGCAGCGCATGCTGGAAGAGCGCGATTTCGACCTGGTCGAGCCGGTCTTCTTCACCACCTCTCAGGTGGGCGGCAAGGGCCCGGCGATCGGCCGCGAGCAGCTTCCGCTGCAGGATGCGCGCAGCATCGATGCTTTGCGGACGATGGACATCGTCATCACCTGCCAGGGCGGCGACTATACCTCGGAGGTTTTCCCCAAACTGCGCGCGACCGGCTGGAACGGCCACTGGATCGACGCCGCCTCGTCGCTGCGCATGAAGGAAGACGCGGTGATCATCCTCGACCCGGTCAACCAGGATGTGATCGGGCAGGCCCTGGCCCGGGGCGGCCGCAACTGGATCGGCGGCAACTGCACCGTCAGCCTGATGCTGATGGCGGTGGGCGCGCTCTACCAGCACGACCTGGTCGAGTGGATGAGCGCCATGACCTATCAGGCCGCCTCCGGCGCCGGCGCCCAGAACATGCGCGAGCTGCTGACCCAGATGGGCGAGGTGCACCGCGTCGCCAAGGGGCTGCTCGACGATCCCGGATCGGCGATCCTCGACATCGATCGCGAGGTGGCCGGCATCCTGCGCGAGGAGCGTTTCCCGACCGCCAATTTCGGCGTGCCGCTGGCCGGCTCGCTGATCCCCTGGATCGACAAGGAACTGGAAAGCGGCCAGAGCCGCGAGGAATGGAAGGGACAGGCCGAGACCAACAAGATCCTCGGCCGCGAAGCCAATCCTGTGCCGGTCGATGGCATCTGCGTGCGGGTGGGCGCCATGCGCTGCCACAGCCAGGCGCTGACCATCAAGCTGAAGCGGGATGTGCCGCTGGCGGATATCGAGGCCATGATCGCCTCCGCCAACGAGTGGGTGAAGGTGGTGCCCAACCACCGCGAGGACACCATCCGGGCCTTGACGCCTGCGGCGGTCACCGGCACCCTGAACGTCCCGGTGGGCCGGTTGCGCAAGCTCAACATGGGTCCGCAATACCTGGGCGCCTTCACCTGCGGCGACCAGCTGCTGTGGGGCGCAGCCGAACCGCTGCGCCGCATGCTGCGGATTTTGCTGGAGGCTTGAAGTTTCCCGGTGCCGGCCTCGCTCCCCGGACCGTCAATTATTCAAATAAGCGGCCGGGATCTGACCCGGCCGAGTGGCAAAAACCGGTTGATTTCCCGCCAGGTTTGGCCAAAATGTAATAATGAAGTTTAGCTTGCATAGCTAAGCTCATGATGTTATGTTACTTGTTCAGAAACTCTCCGCGAGGGGGACGCGGTGCATAAAAATCGCCTGAAACTATCATTCAAGACCTCTGTGCTGGCTGCGGCATTGGCCGCCCTGCCGATCGTTGCTGACGCCGCCGGCATGGGCCGGATCACGGTGCTCTCGGCACTCGGACAGCCCTTGCGCGCTGAGGTGGAACTGTCGGCTTCCCGCGAGGAGTTGTCCTCGCTCTCGGCGCGAATCGCCGGGCACGAAGCCTTCAAGCAGGCCGGCATCGAGTTCGTGCCGGCGCTGGCCGCGATCAAGGTGGTGGTGGACAAGCGTTCCGGCGGACAGCCGGTGATCCGCCTGAGTTCCGACCGGCCGGTGAACGAACCCTTCCTCGATCTGCTGCTCGAGTTGAACTGGAGCGCAGGGCGCCTGGTGCGGGAATACACCTTCCTGCTCGATCCGGCCCCCGATGTGCTGGCGCCGAAGCCCGTTGCGGCTCCGGTCGCGAAGAAAGAGGCGGCCCCCGTGGCCCAACCGGCGCCGGTCGCTCCGACCAAGCAGCCGGAAGTGCGCGCCGCAGCGCCGGTGGACGAGAAGCTCCTGGCGAAGAAGGCCGAGGAAACCAAGCCGGCAGGCGATGCCGCCGGCCGCGAAGTGAGGAAGGGCGAGTATCTGCGCAAGATCGCCGAGGAAACCCGTCACGAGGGTGTCAGCCTCGACCAGATGCTGGTGGCAATTTTCCGCAGCAACAAGGACGCCTTCATCAATAACAACATGCACCGTCTGAAGGCGGGCAAGATACTCAACATTCCCGATCGCGAGGCGGTCGCCGCTGTCGAGGGCAAGGACGCCCGCAAGACCATCGCCGCACATACTTCGGATTTCAACGCCTACCGCCAGAAACTGGCGGCCGCGGCAGCCGGTTCGGAACCCGTCAAGGAAGAGGCCGCCAAGCAAGTGGCCACCGGCAAGATCGGCGCCAAGGTCGAGGACAAGGCGCCGGCTCTGGCCGAGACCAAAGACCAGCTCAAGGTGAGCAAGGCCGAGACGGCCAAGGACGCCCGTGCGGCCCAGGGCAAGATTGCCGCCCTCGAGGAAGACCTGGTTGCCAAGGACAAGGCGCTCAAGGAAGCGCAGTCGCGCCAGGCCGATCTCGAGAAGAGCATCAAGGAACTGAAGCAACTCGTCGAACTGAAGAACCAGAACCTCGCCGAGTTGCAGAAGCAGGCCCAGGCCAAGGCGGCACCGTCGCCGGAACCGGCAGCCCCGCCCGCGGCACCTGTCAAACCCGCCGAAACCCCGATGGCCGCAGCGCCTGCGCCTGCTGAGAAACCGGCCGAGCCGGCGAAGCCCGCCGAAGCGGTTGTGCCGCCCAAGCCCGTCGAAGCCGAAAAGCCGCCCGTGGCCGACAAGGTGGCCGAGGCGCCGAAGCCCGCCGAAGCACCCAAGCCTGCGCCAAAAAAAGCCCTGCCTCCGCCTCCACCTCCGCCGGAACCCGATTTCTTCGATGAACTGATGGACAATCCTGCCCTGCTGGGCGGCGGCGTCCTGGTGCTCGGCCTGCTCGGTTTTATTGCCTACCGCCAGCGCCAGAAAAAGACTATGGATGGCGCCGAGGCCCCGCCGACCACCACCGCCAATCTGACGGCCAATTCGGTCTTCGGTGCGACCGGCGGCCAAAGCGTGGATACCACGGCCAGCTCGATGGCCACGGATTTCAGCCAGGCCTCGATCAGCGCCATCGATGCCGAAGAGGGCGTCGATCCGGTAGCCGAGGCCGACGTCTATATGGCCTATGGCCGCGATGCCCAGGCCGAGGAAATCCTCCTCGATGCCCTCAAGACGGATCCGACCCGCACGGCGATCCATGTCAAGCTGCTCGAGATCTATGCCGGGCGCAAGAACAACAAGCAGTTCGAGACCCTGGCGAGCGATCTGTATGCCCAGACCGGCGGTGTCGGCGCCGACTGGGAAAAGGCCGCCGCGATGGGCATGAAGCTCGATCCGGCCAACCCGCTCTACGGCGGTAGCGCCGCAGCGGAAAAGCAATCCATTCACACCGATACCACCATCATCGTCCCGGCCGGTGACAAGCCGATGCGCGATACCTGGACCATGCCGGGCGAACTGAGCCAGATCGCCGAGGCGGTGGAAAAGGGCGGCGCTGCCACCGTGGTGCTCGAGAAGCCGGTCGAGGCCGCGGCCGAAGCGTCGCCGGCCCCGGCGCTGGACTTCGACCTCGATCTCGGGGCGTTGGCCGCACCGGTTGCCGCTCCCGCTGCGCCGGTCAAGGCCGAAGAGCCGGCGGGTCTCGACTTCGACCTTGGACTGGATTTCAAGAAGCCCGAGGAGGCGCGGCCTGCCGCCTACAATCCCGAGGCGACCATGGTGATGGATGTCACGAAGCCGGCCCCTGCTGCGGCGGACCTGAAGCTGGACATCAAACTCGATGAAGCGGCCGCCACGCCGGCCGCCGAGGAAGGCTTGCACTTCGATCTCGATCTGGGGGCGTCCGCGCCAGCCAGCCAGGCGGCAAGCGAAGTGATCGATCTGGAGAAGACCATCGCCGGCGCCAGTGCCTTGGATTTCGACTTCAATATCGGCGCGCCGGCGGACAAGCCCGCCGCCGCGGTCGAGCCGAAGCTCGATCTTGGCGCCATCAGCCTTGATCTGGGCGCACCGGCCGCCGCGGCGCCGACCGAGGGCGACGACGTGGCGACCAAGCTCGAACTGGCCAAGGCCTACGAGGAGATGGGCGACAAGGAAGGCGCCCGCGAACTGCTTTCCGAGGTCGTCAAGGAAGGCAATCCCGAGCAGCAGGCCAAGGCCCAGGGCATGCTTGCCAAACTGAGTTGAAACGCGTGACGGAGGGCGCCCGCCCTCCGTCGATCTCCCTTCTCCCATGCTGCATCCGTCGGTTCGGCTCTTGGCCTGGGGCGAGGGGGTCATGTTCTCCCTTCTGCTGCCGATCTTCTGGCTCGCCCTGGCCAGTGCCCTCGTGATTGCCCTGGCGGCCGGGTTTGCCCGCGCCCGACTGGGCCTGCTCCTCAGGCGCGCCCGCTGGCTGATCGTTTCGCTGCTGCTGCTGTTTGCCCTCGCCACCCCTGGGGTGTATCTCCTGCCGGTGCTGGGCGGCTTGAGCCCGACCGGGGAAGGCTTGCGGCTCGGCGTCGAGCACGCCCTTCGCCTGCTGGTGGTGCTGGCCGCTTTGGCGCTGCTGCTCGAGAGCACCGGGGTGGAAGGCTTGCTGAGCGGCTTGCACGGGCTGATGCGACCGTTGGCCTGCCTGGGCATCGATCGCAGCCGCGTCGCCGTCAGGCTGATGCTGGTGCTGCGCTACGCAGAGCAGGCGCCGCCCGGCCGGCACTGGCGCCGATGGCTGGAGGAGGGCCAAGCCCTGCGCGGGCCGGACCGCCTGAGAATCCAGCGGCAGCGCCTGACGGGCGCCGATGTCGCCGTGCTGGCGGGACTGACTTTTGCCGTTGTCGCATACGCCGGAACGGCCTCTTGAAAATCGCCCTCGGCCTGGAATACGAAGGCAGCGGATTTGCCGGCTGGCAGACCCAGCCGGCGGGCAACACCGTCCAGGATGTCCTGGAACGTGCGCTGGCGGAGATCGCCGGCGCGCCGGTGCGGGTGGCCTGCGCCGGCCGCACCGATGCCGGCGTCCATGCCGCGGCCCAGGTGGCGCATTTCGAGGCGCCGGCGGAACGGCCGGAGAGCGCCTGGGTACGCGGCGTGAATGCCTTATTGCCTGACAGCGTCGCCGTGCGCTGGGCGCGTCCGGTGCCGGACGATTTCCATGCGCGCTTCTCGGCGCTGTCGCGCAGCTACCGCTACGTGCTCTACAACCATGCCGTGCGTCCGGCGCTGCTGCACGGCCGAGTCGGCTGGTTCCACCTGCCGCTCGATGTCGTGGCCATGCAGTCCGGCGCCGCTCTGCTGGCGGGCGAGCGGGACTTTTCCGCCTTTCGCGCCGCCGAGTGCCAGGCCAAGTCGCCGGTGAAGACGCTGCATGAGGCGCAGGTTCGACGCCAGGGCGACTGCATCGTCTTCGAGTTCCGCGCCAACGCCTTTCTGCACCACATGGTGCGCAATATGGTCGGCGCCCTGGTGTATGTCGGCAAGGGCGCGCATCCGCCCGAATGGATCGCCAAGCTGATCGCCGCGCGCGACCGCAGCCAGGCGGCGCCGACTTTCTCCCCGGCCGGTCTGTATCTCTCAGGCGTCGGATACGAGCCGCGCTGGCAGTTGCCCATGAATGGCCGTATCATCGCGCCTTTCGATCCGCTCTCCCTCTGACAGTGCCTCGCACCCGCATCAAGATCTGCGGCCTCACCCGTCCCGAGGATGCGCGCGCCGCGGTCGAACTCGGCGCCGACGCGCTCGGCCTGGTCTTCTACGGCCCCAGTCCGCGCTGCGTGACGGTCGAGCAGGCGTGGGAGATTGCCCGCCACGTGCCGCCCTTCGTCACCCTGGTCGGCT
Organism: Rhodocyclaceae bacterium; assembly: GCA_016791205.1. Taxonomy (GTDB): domain Bacteria; phylum Pseudomonadota; class Gammaproteobacteria; order Burkholderiales; family Rhodocyclaceae; genus Desulfobacillus. The sequence goes on from JAEUNH010000027.1 coordinate 50,993, forward strand.
TGTTCGTGAACGA
>JAEUNH010000031.1 GCA_016791205.1 Rhodocyclaceae bacterium
AGCAGCTTGATGGTCTGCGCTTCCACGCCTTTCGCGGCGTCGATCACCATGACGGCGGCGTCGACGGCGGTGAGCACGCGGTAGGTGTCCTCGGAGAAGTCCTGGTGGCCCGGCGTGTCGAGCAGGTTGATGGTGTGGCCGCCGTAGTCGAACTGCATCACCGAGCTGGTGACCGAGATGCCGCGCTGCTTCTCCACTTCCATCCAGTCGGAGGTGGCGTGGCGCGCGCTCTTGCGCGACTTCACCGTGCCGGCCATCAGGATGGCGCCGCCGAACAGCAACAGCTTTTCCGTCAGCGTGGTCTTGCCGGCGTCGGGGTGGGAAATGATGGCGAAGGTGCGCCGCTTCTGCACGTCGCGCAGCAGGTCGGCGGGGAAATTCGAGGCGTTCATGGTTCCAATAAAAAGCAAAGCCGCCGGCCGGTGGGGCAGGCGGCCGGTGGGGCAGGCGGCGAGACAGCGCGGATTATACCCTCAGTAAGGGCGCACGCCGATCAGCCAGAGGTGCGCGAAGCCGGCGAACAGCGCCCAGATGCCGGCGCCGGCGGCGACCACCAGCCCGTCGCGCGCCGCCGTTCCCGGCCGGTAGCTGACGCCGGCGGCGCGGTCGCGCCGGCGCGCCGAGCGGAAGTCGGCCACTGCCCAGAGCAGGAAGGCGCCGAACAGCAGGGCGTCGGCGAGGTTGCCGTTCGACAGCAGGTGGGCGATGGCCCAGACCTTCACGCCGGCCACCATCGGATGGCCGATGGCCGCCTTGATGCGGCTGCCGGGCACGTAGGCCGCCGTGATCAGGATGAAGGCGGGCAGGGTGAGCAGCGCCGCGACATGGCGCGACCAGGTTGGCGGCGCCCACAGCTCAACCGGTTCGGCGCGCGCCAAACCATAGCCCCAGACGATCAGGCCGAGGCCGAGGGCGGAGGCCAGCGAGTACAGCCCCTTCCAGCGGTTTTCGCCGAGGCGTGCGACGCGCGCCGTGCGCCAGCCGTCGGCGACGATGCGGATCGAGTGGGTGCCGAGAAAGAGGATCAGGCCGAGGACGAGGAAGCTCATGCGGGTCTCCAGGGGCGAGGCGGCAGTATCCTACGCGCCCCGGCGGCATGCAACGCCGCCTTCCGATGCGGATTGCATTTCGTCCGCGCGGCATCCGCCCACGCGCCGACGCTGTCCTGCAAGTCCTTGTAATCCAATCAGGTAATCGCTGGCACGGAACTTGGAACGGTTTTGACCGGGCCGCTTGCCTGACTGGGCATTCCACGGCAAGCTCGGCCCCATGAACGAACGCACAGAGCCCTTTTCGATGCCGGCTTCCTTCAACCTCCTCTGGCTGCAATCGGCCGGCTGCGGCGGCTGCAGCATGTCGCTGCTCAGCTCCGGCGACCGCGAGCCGATGGCGGCGCTCGATGCGGTGGGCGTGCGCGTGCTGTGGCATCCGAGCCTGTCGGAAGAGAGCGGCGACGAAGCGAAGCGCATCCTGGAACGCTGTGCCCGCGGCGAGATCGCCGTCGATGCCCTCTGCGTCGAAGGCGCGCTCTTGCGCGGGCCGCGCGGCACCGGGCGCTTCCACCGCCATGCCGGCAGCGAGCGGCCGATGATGGACTGGGTGAAGGAGATCGCCCAGGCCGCCCGCTACACCCTGGCCATCGGCAGCTGCGCCGCCTGGGGCGGGGTGGCCGCGGCGGGCGAGAACGCCACCGACGCCTGCGGCCTGCAGTACGAGGGCGACCAGCCCGGCGGCCTGCTCGGCGCGCACTGGAAGGGCCGCGGCGGGCTGCCCGTCATCAACATCGCCGGCTGCCCCTGCCACTCCGACTGGATCACCGAGACGCTGACGGCACTGGCGCTGGGCGCCTTCGGCGCGAAGGACCTGGACAGCTTCAACCGGCCGCGCTTCTTCGCCGACCACCTGGTGCACCACGGCTGCACGCGCAACGAGTACTACGAGTTCAAGGCCAGCGCGCACAAGCCCTCCGACCTCGGCTGCCTGATGGAGAACATGGGCTGCAAGGGCACCCAGGCGCATGCCGACTGCAACATCCGCCTGTGGAACGGCAGCGGCTCCTGCGCGCGCGGCGGCGCGCCCTGCATCTCCTGCACCGAGCCGGGCTTCGAGGAGCCGGGCCATCCCTTCCACGAGACGCCGAAGCTGGCCGGCATTCCCATCGGCCTGCCCACCGACATGCCGAAGGCCTGGTTCGTCGCGCTGGCCGCGCTGTCGAAATCGGCGACGCCGAAGCGCGTGCGCGAGAACGCCGTCGCCGACCACCAGGTGGTCGTTCCCGCCGTCAAGAAGACGGGCCTGAAGTGACCAGAATCGTCGTCGGTCCCTTCAACCGTGTCGAAGGCGACCTCGAGGTCACGCTGGAAGTTCAGGACGGCGTCGTCGCCGAAGCCTGGGCCGGATCGCCGCTGTATCGCGGCTTCGAACAGATCCTGCGCGGCAAGCATCCGATGGATGCGCTGATGTTCGCGCCGCGCATCTGCGGCATCTGCTCGGTGTCGCAGTCGATGGCCGCCGCGTCCGCACTGGCCGACGCCATGGGCCTCGCGCCGGCGCCGAACGGCCGCATCACCCGCAACCTTGCCCAGGCAGTGGAGAACGTCGCCGATCACTTCACGCACTTCTATCTTTTCTTCATGCCGGACTTCGCCCGCGCCGAGTACGCCGGCCGCGCCTGGCATGAGCGGGCGACGGAGCGCTTCCGCGCGGTGCGCGGCGCGGCTGCAGCGGCCATCCTCCCGGCGCGCACCGCCTTCCTCTCCGCCATGGCGACGCTGGCCGGCAAGTGGCCGCACAGCCTGGCCCTCCAGCCCGGCGGCGTGGCGCGGGCGCTGGAAGCCTCGGAGAAGATCCGCCTGTTCGCCCTGTTGCGCGACTTCCGCCGGCATTTGGAGACGACGCTGTTCAACGACGCGCTGGAGTCTGTCGCCGCGCTCGACTCGGCCGCGGCGCTGTCGCGCTGGGCGGCGGAGCAGCCGCGCGGCGACTTTGGCGATTTCCTCGAGATCGCCGAGGACCTCGATCTGGCAAGCCTGGGCCGCGGCCTCGGCCGCTTCATGAGCTACGGCAACTATCCGCAGGAAAAAAGTCGGTTTCTGCGGGACGGCGTCTGGGACGGCCACCTGCATGCGCTCGACGCGCAGGCCATCGCCGAGGACATCTCGCACGCCTGGCTGGAGGGCGAGACGCGCCATCCGGCCCAGGGCGTGACGCGGCCGCAGGACGAGAAGGCCGAGGGCTACACCTGGTGCAAGGCGCCGCGCCTGGCCGGCGAACCGATGGAGACCGGCGCGCTGGCGCGGCAGGTGGTGAACGGACATCCCCTGGCCCGCGACCTCGTCCAGCGAGGCGGCGGTAACGTCAAGAGCCGTGTCGTCGCCCGCCTGCTGGAGATCGCCGTGATCCTGCCCGAGATGGAAAAGTGGGTGCAGCAACTCGTGCCCGGCGAGCCCTTCTGCGCGCAGGGCGAGATGCCGGCCCAGGCGGCCGGCGCCGGGCTGGTGGAAGCGGCGCGCGGCAGCCTCGGCCACTGGATCATCATCGAGGGCGGCCGCATCGCCAACTACCAGATCGTCTCGCCGACGACCTGGAACTTTTCGCCGCGCGACGGCGGCGGCACACCCGGTCCGCTGGAGCAGGCGCTGGTCGGCACGCCGGTGGGCGAGGGGAATGTCGCCGTCCAGCATGTCGTGCGATCATTCGATCCGTGCATGGTGTGCACAGTACATTGATACAAAAAAACAGATACTTGAAAATAGTTTCCGAAAGCGATGGCTGGGATGGGTATAATCTGACTAGAGTCTTATGACCAGGAGCAGAATATGGCTGCGCAGGTATCGAAATCCCAGTTCAAGGCCAAGGCATTGGAGTTTTTCCGCCAGATCGAGACCAGCGGCGAACCGGTCGTGGTCACGGATCATGGGCAGCCAAAACTGGAAGTTCGCCCATACAAGCCGCATTCTCGTGATCCCCTGGATGTCCTGCGCGGTTCCGTGCTGCGCTACGACAACCCCACCGCGCCCGTTGCCGACGACGACTGGGTGGCGCTGCGGTGATCGTTCTCGATACGCACGCTCTGCTTTGGTGGGCTTCCGGGGACAAAGTGCAACTGTCGGCGGCGGCGGCACACGCCATCGACGAGGAGCTGGCTGGCGGGCAGATCATGGTTTCGTCCATTTCGGCATGGGAACTGGCCATGCTGGTCGACAGGGGACGAGTGGCCCTGTCCATGGATATTGAGGAGTGGCTGTCGGTTGTGAGTCGGATCGAGGCCGTGAACTTCGTTCCGGTGGACAACGAGATCGGCGTCAAGAGCGTTGCATTGCCCGGAGCGTTTCACAAAGACCCGGCCGACCGAATCATCGTTGCGACGGCCCGCAAGCTCGCGGCGCCCCTCGTTACCGCCGACGAAGAAATCCGCCGATACCCGCACGTGCGGACCATCTGGTAAGGAAAGCCGGATGTGTGCGAAGTACTGAGGAGGCGATATGGAGCGATTCACCATTTCCCTCGACGAAAAGCTGGCGATGGAATTCGACCGGCTGATCCGCGAGCGCGGTTACGACAACCGTTCCGAGGCGGTGCGCGACATCCTGCGCGAGAAGCTGGAGACGAGCCGGCTCGACCATGAAGAGGCGCCGGATTGCATCGCCGCGCTGTCCTACATCTACAACCACCATGAGCGCGACCTGGCCGAGCGGCTGACCGCTGCCCAGCACGATCACCACGACCTGACGGTGGCGACCATGCACGCCCACCTCGACCACGACAACTGCATGGAGACGGTGATCCTGCGCGGGCCGACCAAGGATGTGCGCGAATTCGCCCACGCCATGATGGCCGAGCGCGGCGTGCGCCACGGCGCGCTCAACCTGATTCCCGCCGACCTGAACGCCGGCCGCAAGCACCAGCACGGCCACCACCACGGGCCGGACCATCCCTACCATGTGCACAGCCGGCCGAAGAGCTGACGATGCCCAAGCGAACCGAAGACAAATCCACGCAGGTCTATCTGCCGACTCTGCCGGCGCACGTGCTCGAGCACCCGCCCGAGGGCGTCGGCGAGGACGTCTGGATCGACGTCATCCGCAAGATGGACGAGGTCTACTCGGATCTCCTGCAGTACGAGGTGGCGCTGGAGGAGAAGAATGCCAAGCTGGAGGAGACGCAGAAGTTCATCTTCAGCGTGCTCACCTCGATGTCCGACGTGCTGGTGGTGTGCGACCGCCACGGCGTCATCCAGGAAGCCAACCAGGCGCTGGCGGATCTCATCGGCAGGAGCGAGGCCGACCTGCGCGGCACGCCGCTGGTTGACTTGTTCGCCGACGAGGCCTCGCGCGAACAGGCGCGCCGCTTCCTGCGCGACCTGCATAGCGAGCGCATCAACGATTGCGAACTGCACTTCAAGTGCCGCTACGCGCCGGACATGCCGGTAGCGGTGAACTGCACGCCGCGCCTCTCTCCCGTCGGCAAGTTCGTCGGCATGGTGATGACCGGCCGCCCGGTCGGCGACCTGCGCCGCGCCTACGAGCAGCTGCGCCAGGCCCACGAGGACCTGAAGCTCGCCCAGCAGCAGTTGATCCACTCCGAGAAGATGGCCTCGCTCGGCCGCCTCGTCGCGGGCGTGGCGCACGAGTTGAACAACCCGATCAGTTTCGTCCTCGGCAATGTGTATGCACTGCAGCGCTACGGCCAGCGCATGCGCGAGTACCTCGATGCCATCCATGCCGGCAAATCTGCGCAGGAGCTGGACGAGCTGCGCAAGAGCCTGCGCATCGATCGCCTGATGGAGGACATGCAGCCGCTCATCGACGGCACCATCGAGGGCGCCGAGCGCACCCGCGACATCGTCGCCGGCCTGAAGCGCTTCTCGGCGCAGGACCGCGGCGAGGAAGAGACCTTCAACCTGGCCGAGGTGCTGGAGCGCTCGGTGCACTGGGTGGTGAAGGCCTCCGGGTCAAGGATCAAGGTCGGCCTTGACGTGCCGAACGAGGTCCCCGTCTCCGGCTCGGCCGGCCAGATGCAGCAGGTGCTGGTGAATCTGGTGCAGAACGCCATCGACAGCACCGAGCGGCAGGAGGAGGCGCGCCTAGACATCCACGCCGAGCTGCGCGCCCGCAGCGTCGTCCTCACCTTCCGTGACAACGGGCCGGGCTTCAGGGAGGACACCCTCGGCCACGTCTTCGATCCTTTCTTCACCACCAAGCCGGTGGGCAAGGGCACCGGTCTGGGCCTGTCGATCAGCTATGGCATCGTCGAGCGCCACCGCGGCCAGCTGAAGGCCGCCAACCATCCCGGAGGCGGCGCCGCGTTGACCCTGACCCTGCCGCTGGCTGGTTAAGCGCTTTTCCATAAAGCCGCCTACCGGCAGCGCTCTTTGCGGCGTTTCCTGATCTGTCAATAAAAACCCATGCAGATCAAAGCGATATTTCAATGGTGAACTGGCACGAATCCTGTTAGGAAAAACCATAATTTCTTCATACCGATTGGCGGACCGAGGCGATGGACTCCCTTCCGAACGACTGGCTGGCGCTGATGTTCCTGGTCTTCACGCTCGGCGTGAAGCACGGCCTGGACGCCGATCACCTCGCCACCATCGACGGCCTGACCCGCTTCAACACCTACCGCAATCCACGGCTGGCGCGCTGCTGCGGTTTCCTGTTTTCCCTGGGGCACGGCGTGGTGGTCATGGCCGTCGCCCTGGCGGTCGGGGCGCTGACCAGTCGTTGGGCCGTGCCGGCATGGATGGAAGACCTCGGCGCCTGGGTTTCCATCACTTTCCTTGCGCTGCTCGGCAGCCTGAACCTGGTCGCCGTGCTCTCGGCACAGCCGGACCAGGTAGTGCATCCGGTGGGACTGAAGGGGCGCTTCCTCGGCCGCCTGCAGCGCACCGGCAACCCGCTGCTCATCGCCGCCGTCGGCGCGCTCTTCGCCCTGTCCTTCGACACCATGAGCCAGGCGGCGCTGTTCGCCCTCACCGGCACGCAATTCGGCGGCGTATCGCACGCACTGACTCTGGGGCTGATCTTCATGCTCGGCATGATGCTGATGGATGGTCTCAACGGTCTCTGGATCGCGCACCTGATCCGGCGCGCCGACCGCCTTGCCTGCATCGCTTCGCGCATCATGGGGCTGGCGGTGGGCGGGTTGTCGCTGCTGGTCGCCGGCTTCGGCTTCGCCAGGTACGCTTCGCCCGATGTCAGCGCCTGGTCCGACGGCAAGGAGCTCGCCTTAGGCCTGTCCTTCGTTGCCGTGGTCGCCCTGAGTTTCCTGCTGGCCCTCCGGCTCGCCCGCAGCGAGCCGGTGCGCGCATAGCCTCTCCTTCGCCTTGATTCAGGCGGCTGCGCGCCGCCTGCGAAGAGGCGATAATCCCCTTCATGAACGCATCCCCCGGCGCGGGCCGCATCCCGCTCCACACGCCGCTGCTGCGCGGCGAGAGAAGGCCGCGCGTGGCCCTGGTCGGCCGCCATCGGGCCGGCAAAAGCACCCTCTTTAAGGCGGCCTCCAGCGCCGCCCCGCAGCACGCGCGCCTGGCCGGCGAGTCGGCCTACGAAGAGTGCCTGGTCGGCATCGGCCTCGAGGAAATCTCGCTGGTCGCCCTGCCATCGATCGAATCCCTGCATCATCTGCGCGAAGCTGACCGCGTGGTGCTCATGTATCTACTCTGGGGAGACCGCTGGCCGGTAATCGCCCGTCACGAGCCGCAGCAGCCGACGGCGGCCTTCCGCGCGCCGGATGTGCTGCTGCACGTGGTCGATGCGACGTCCCTGGAGCGCGACCTGGAATTGAGCCTGGAACTGTCGCTGCTCGGCCGGCCGCTGGTGATTGCGCTCAACCGCATGGACGAGGCGCGCGAGAAGGGCCTTTACATCAATCCCCGCGCGCTCGCCGAGCGGCTCGGCGTGCCGGTGGTGGCGACAGTGGCGCACATGGGCATGGGGCTCACCGAACTCTTCGCGGCGGCGCTGGCGGCGGCGCGCGAGAAGGTGTGCCCGCTGGCCCAGCAGTGCAGCGAGCACATCCGCGAAGGCCTGAAGCCGCTCAATGCCATCCTGGCGCGGCCGGAAATCGAAGAGGCCTTCCGCGTGCCGCGCCCGCTGCTGCTGATGCAGCTGGCGGAGAACGACGACTGGTTCCTGCGCGAGCTGGCCGAGCATTTCCCGGCGGTGGTGCCCGAGGTGGCGGTGGCGCGCGCCGAGGCGCAACGCACACTGCCGCGCCCGCTCTCCGACGAGCTGCATGCCGACCGGCACCATCGCGCGGCGCTGTTGTACGAGGCGGTGACGCGGTTGGGCGCGCCGGAGGACAGCGAGCGCTGGAAGCGCTGGGCGGACGAGCTGTTCCTGCATCCGCGCTGGGGCCTGATCGGCAGCCTGGCGGTGTTCGCCCTGGTGCTGTTCATGGTGTTCGAGGTGAGCGCCGTGCTGGACGGACTGACTTCCGCGCGGCTGGCGGAATGGGTGGGACAGTGGCAGCCGACCGACACGGCCGGCGTCGTCGGCCGCGCCGTGGCCGACGGCCTGGTAGGGCTCATCGGCATCGTCGTGCCCTACATGCTGCCGCTGGTGCTGCTGCTGGTCGCGCTGGAGGAGTCAGGCATCATGCACCGCGTCGCCTTCGTGGTGGACCGCGGCTTCCACTCGATTGGCTTGCACGGCGGCGTGGCGGTGCCCTTCCTCATGGGCCTCGGCTGCAACGTGCCGGCCATCTCCGCGGCGGCGGCGGCTTCCCGCGGGCGTGAGCGTGTCGTGGCGTCGATCCTGATCACCTTCGTACCCTGCTCGGCGCGCTCGGCCATCGTGCTGGCGCTGGGCGGAAAATATCTGGGCGTGGCGGGGGTGCTGGTGATCTTCGCCCTGGCCATGCTGACGGTGGCGGTGCTCGGCAGGCTGCTCGGCCGGCGCTATCCGGAGGACGTGCGCGGCATGGTGCTGGAAATCCCGCCCTACCGCCTGCCGGCCTGGCCGGCACTGTTGAGGAACACCTGGATGCGCACCAGCGACATCCTGACCATCGTCACGCCGTTGCTGGTGACCGGCAGCGTGGTGCTGGCGCTGCTGGCGCACTACGGCGCGGACGACGCCATCAACGCGCTGCTTATACCGGTGACGTCATGGTGGCTGGGGCTGCCGGTCGCGCTCGGCGTGCCGATCCTATTCGGCATCCTGAGGAAGGAGCTCTCCTTGCTGATGGTGTACCAGGCGCTCGGCACGCTGGAGATCGCGCCGCTGCTCGACTGGGTGCAGATCCTCGTCTTCCTGGTGTTCCTGACCTTCTACATCCCCTGCGTGTCGACCTTCGCCGTGATGCTGAAAACGCTCGGCCGGCGCGAGGCATTCTTCTCGGTGGCGCTGTCTGTGGGCGTGGCGCTGGGGCTGGCGGGCGCCACGCGGCTGGGGGCGGAGTTGCTGCGGTTCCTGCTTTAGCCGGCGCGGGTGTAGGACTCGAGCTCCTGGCGTTCGGAGCGGGTGATGCGTCCGCGCTGGCGCCACCAGGCCTCCATGGCGACGATGCGATTGACTTTGTCCGGCGCGACCCAGAAGGTCCACTCCAGCGACTGGCCGATTCCGAGCACCCAGCCGCGCGCCTCGACCTTGTAGCTGTCGAAAGTCCCGGCCGGAACGGTGACGGTCTCCCGGCCGACGACCTTCAGTTCGAGCTCGATGGTGTCCTGCCCGCCCCTGGCGAAATGGATCGCATAGCGCGTCGTCCATTTCTTGCCGAGGCTGTATTCGCTGACGAAGAACTGGCTCGGGCTGAAGCTGGTGCCGTCCGGCCGCTTGAGGATGTTGCCGAGCAGATCGGTGACGAGGGCGCCGTTGTTGTAGATCACCTTGTCCTCGGCGATCTCGCTGACGGTGTTGACCACCTTACGGTTCTCGACCCGGGTCAGCAGGTCGATCGAGCGGAAGACGTAGCGGTCGCCGACCCGGTAGTTCAAATCGATGACGCCCGTTCCCTTGGTGTAGGGATTGGCCGCCGTATTGACCAGACCGACTTTTTTCTCGCCCTGCCTGGCCAGCATGCGGTCGAGCCGCACCTGGGCCAGTTCCGAGAAGTGGCCGCTCGGATAGCGCCTGATGTAATCCTCGACGGCGGCGATCTGCCCGGCCTGCTGGGCCTTCTCCCAGATCGCGGCCTCCTCGGCGAACTGGCGCGCCAGCTCCTCCTCGGAGAGCTTCCTGATGCTGGCCGGCGGCAGGAAGTAGAAGTCCTCCTCCAGCGAGGTGCTCTCCCAGGGAATCTGCTGGCCCTGGGAACTGCGCCGCACGGCCAGGCGCACGCGCTTGAAGACGTCCTCGATCTTCGCTTCCGGCGTCCCGATCTCGCGCAGCAGCTGCTCGGTGTACAGGCCGTTCGCGCCGGAGCCGTCGGAGGCGACGTTGCCCGGCGCGGTGGCGTAGGCGAGCAGGGTGCCGATAGGGGCGTCCATCTGGCTGAGGCCCTTGCCGCTCTTCAGCTCGCCGCCGAAGGGATTGTCGCGGCAGGCGTCGAGGATGACGATGTTCATCGGGTTGCCGGCCTTGCCGATGCCGCCGAGCAGGCCGGCCAGGTCGACGGTCTGGCGCGGCACGTCCTCGACCCGGTCGAGGTTGGCGTCCACCGGCACCAGGAAGTTGCGCCAGGAGAGTTGCAGGCCGTGGCCGGCGAAATAGAACAGGCCGACGCCCTTGCTCCTGGCCAGCTGTTCGCCATAGGCGCGGATGGCGTTTTCCATGGCCGCCTTGCCGCCGTCGAGCTGGGAGACGACGTTGAAGCCGAGCTTCTTCAGGTTTTCGGCGATGGCCCCGGCGTCGTTGGCCGGGTTCTTCAGCGGCGCGCCCTTGTAGCGGCTGTTGCCGATCACCAGCGCCGTGCGCGGCAGCGCATTCAGCGTCGATGGGGTGGCGGCAAAGGCCGCGCCGCCCCAGGGCAGCAGCGAGGCGGCGGAAAGGGCGGACAGGCGCTGCAGGGCCAGGCGGCGGTTCATGGCGGTCCCTCAGCGGCCTTTCTTCAGCAGTGAGGTGACGCCGATCAGGATCAGGATCAGCGGCCACCAGGTCGCCGCCAGGGCCTTCACCTCGCCCAGGGGCAGGATGCCCAGGTTGGAGAGCAGGAGCAGGCCGCCGATGACGATGAGGACGACGGGCCAGAATGTGCCGCGCATGGGGATGTCTTCCAATTTCAAGTCGGGGAAATGATAGCGGAAGGCGCCGCGTTCCAGTCCACATTTTATCCACAGGCAACTCACAGCTTTATACAGGGCTTATCCACTCGCCACGCGGCCGTGCCGCGGGTAAACTCCACGGCACATGGCCCAGGCACGCGCATTCACGCCCCCGAGCGGCGGCGACCCGCAGCTGGCGGCGCTCAAGCTGCCGCCGCATTCGATCGAAGCCGAGCAGTCGCTGCTCGGCGGGCTGCTGCTCGACAACTCGGCCTGGGACCGCATCGCCGACCAGGTCTCCGAGGCCGACTTCTACCGCGACGACCACCGTCGCATCTTCCGCCACATCGCCCGCCTGATCGAGGCCGTGCGGCCGGCCGACGTGGTGACGGTGTACGAATCCCTGGAGAAGTCCGCCGAGGCCGAGCAGGCCGGCGGCATGGCCTACCTCGGCGAGATCGCCAACAACACGCCTTCGGCCGCCAACATCAAGCGCTACGCCGAGATCGTCCGCGAGCGCGCCATCCTGCGCAAGCTGGTGACGGTGGGCGACGAGATCGCCGCCAGCGCCCTCAATCCTGCCGGGCGGGAGGCCAAGTCGCTGCTCGACGAGGCCGAGTCGAAGGTCTTCGAGATCAAGGACGCCGGGGCGCGCACCACGGAAGGCTTCACCGCCATCCAGCCCCTGCTGGGCCAGGTGGTGGACCGCATCCAGGAGCTCTACGACCGCGAGCATCCCTCGGACATCACCGGCATCCCGACCGGGTTCCACGACCTCGACATGAAGACTTCCGGCCTGCAGCCGGGCGACATGGTCATCGTCGCCGGCCGGCCCTCGATGGGCAAGACCGCCTTCGCCCTCAATATCGCCGAACACGTCGCCCTCGAGGCGAAGCTGCCGGTGGCCATCTTCTCGATGGAGATGCCGGGCACCCAGCTGGCCATGCGCTTCCTCTCCTCGGTCGGCCGCCTCGACCAGCACCGGGTGCGCACCGGACGGCTCAACGACGACGAGTGGCAGCGCATGACCTTCGCGCTGGGCAAGCTGCACGAGGCGCCGATCCACATCGACGAGACACCGGCGCTCAATTCCACCGAGCTGCGGGCCCGCGCCCGGCGGCTTTACCGCCAGTGCGGCAAGCTCGGCCTGATCGTAATCGACTACCTGCAGCTGATGTCCTCGGTGCGCGAAGGCGAGAACCGCGCCACCGAGCTCTCGGAGATCTCGCGCTCGGTGAAGGCCCTGGCCAAGGAGCTGCACGTGCCGGTGGTGGCGCTCTCGCAGCTCTCGCGCAACGTCGAGAGCCGCCCCAACAAGCGGCCGGTGATGTCCGACCTGCGCGAATCCGGCGCCATCGAGCAGGACGCCGACGTCATCATGGCCATCTACCGCGACGAGGTCTACAACCCCGATTCGCCCGACAAGGGCTCGGCCGAGATCAACATCCTCAAGCAGCGCAACGGACCCATCGGCACGGTCCGAGCCACCTTCCTCGGCGAATACACCCGCTTCGAGAACTTCGCCGCGGCCGGCTCGTACTGAGGGGGTTCAACCCATTTCGGGCTTCGGCCGTTAACCTCCCGAAACAACCCGGGGAGTCTGGATCATGCGCCGCCTGCTGCTCACCCTGTCCCTCCTGCTGGTCTGCCTCGGCGCCTTGGCCCAGGCCCCCCAGTCCGCCGCCACGCCGAAGCCGGCCGGCAAGGTCGAACTGGTCGAGGGCGATGTCACGGTCTTCGACAAGGCCAAGAAGGCGCGCCGGGTCGCCGTCGGCGAGGTCGTCCATGAAGGCGAGGGCATCGTCACCGGTCGCGACGGGGAACTGCACCTCGACATGGAAGACGGCGGTTTCATCGCCGTGCGGCCCAACACCCGGATGAGCATCGCCGCCTACCGGGCCGAGGGCGACGACCAGGACAAGAGCGTCTTCAGCCTGCTGGAGGGCACCTTCCGCTCGGTGACGGGCTGGATCGGCAAGTTCAACCCGCGCGGCTACCAGGTGCGCACGCCCACCGCCACCATCGGCGTGCGCGGCACCGACCACGAGCCGCTGGTCATCCCGCAGAATTCGCGGGAGGGCGAGCCGGGCAGCTACGACAAGGTGAACGTCGGCGCGACATCCCTGCAGACCAGGCACGGCAGCGTCGAGGTGAGGCCGAACCAGGCCGGCTTCGCGCCGCTGCGGGGCCAGCCGCGGCCGCGGGTGCTGGCGCAGGTGCCGGCCTTCTTCAAGGCGACGCGGCACGAGGCGGCGATCGCCGCCCGCCACGAGGCGGTGCGCAAGGCGATCGAGCAGCGCCGCGACGAGCGCCGCAAGCTGCTGCAGGACAAGAAAATCCAGCTGGACAAGCAGAAGGCCGAGCGGCAGAAGGCCATCCAGGAGCGCCGCCGCGACCAGGATGCGCAGCGCCGCCAGCAGCACGAGGAGCGCCGCAAGGAGTGGCAGGAGAACCGTCAGAAACGCCTGCAGGAGCGCGACCGGCAGGGCGGCGCGGAGGAGCGGTCGCGGCGCATCGAGGAACGCCGGGCGCCGCGCTCGCAGGAGCGCGAACGGCCGCAGCGCAATCCCGAGCGCGAGCATGGCCCGCGCGGCGGCGGGCGCGGGCGGGATTAAAAAGTCGGTCTGCGCAGGACGGCGCTACAGCACCTCGGCGGCGTGGTCGGCCAGCCGCGAGCGTTCGCCTCGCATCAGCGTGACGTGGCCGCTGTGGGGCCAGCCCTTGAAGCGGTCCACCACGTAGGTCAGGCCCGAGCTGCCCTCGGTGAGGTAGGGTGTGTCGATCTGGGCGATGTTGCCGAGGCAGACCACCTTGGTGCCGGGGCCGGCGCGGGTGATCAGGGTCTTCATCTGCTTCGGCGTCAGGTTCTGCGCCTCGTCGATGATGAGGTACTTGTTGATGAAGGTGCGGCCGCGCATGAAATTGAGCGACTTGACCTTGATGCGCGAGCGGATCAGGTCGCGCGTCGCGGCGCGGCCCCATTCGCCGCCGTCCTCGGAGGGCTTGTTGAGGACGTCGAGGTTGTCCTCCAGCGCGCCCATCCAGGGCGTCATCTTCTCCTCCTCGGTGCCGGGCAGGAAGCCGATGTCCTCGCCCACCGGCACGGTGACGCGGGTGATGATGATCTCGCTGTAGAGCTTGGCCTCCAGCGTCTGCGTCAGGCCGGCCGCCAGCGTCAGCAGGGTCTTGCCGGTGCCGGCCTGGCCGAGCAGGGTGATGAAATCGACCTCCGGGTCCATCAGCAGGTTGAGGGCGAAATTCTGCTCGCGGTTGCGCGCCGTGATGCCCCAGACGTTGTTCTTCTGGTGGCTGTAGTCCTTCAGCGTCTCCAGCACGGCGGTCTTGCCGTTCTTCTCGCGGACGATGGTCTGGAAGGGGCGCTCGCCGTCTTGCCAGAGGAATTCGTTGATGAGCAGATCCGGGCAGAGCGGGCCGCGGATGCGGTAGAGGGTGCGGCCGTCCTGCTTCCAGGACTCCATGTCCTTGCCGTTGGCCTCCCAGAAGTCGGCCGACAGCTCGCGCGTGCCGCCATACAGGAGGTCGGTGTCCTCCAGCACCTTGTCGTTGTAGTAGTCCTGCGCGTCGAGGCCGAGGGCGCGGGCCTTGATGCGCATGTTGATGTCCTTGGAGACCAGGATCACCGCGCGCTTCGGATGCTTGTCGGTGAGGTGCATCATGACGCCGATGATCTGGTTGTCGGCCTTGGCGGTGGGCAGCGTCGCCGGCAGGGTGCCGTTGATCGGCTCGGTCTGCATGAACAGGCGGCCGGTGGCCAGCCCGGCGGAAGGCCCCTCCAGCGGGATGCCCTTCTCGATGCGTTCCTCGAAGCCGCCGACGATGCCGTCGAGGGTGCGGCTGGCCTGGCGGGCGTTCCTCGCCACCTCCGACATGCCCTTCTTGTTGTTGTCGAGTTCCTCGAGCGTCATCATCGGCACGAAGACGTCGTGCTCCTCGAAGCGGAACAGGCTGGTCGGGTCGTGCATCAGGACGTTGGTGTCGAGGACGAACAGCTTGCAGGCGGGATGCTTCTTGGCGTTCATGGATCTCTCTATAGGGACTTCACGAATTCGAGCACGGCGGCGGCGTGGCCCGGCGCCTTGACGCCGCGCCATTCGCGCCTGAGCACGCCCCTGGCGTCGATGACGAAGGTGCTGCGCTCGATGCCGCGCACCGGCTTGCCGTAGAGCACCTTTTGCCTGATGACGCCGAATTGCGTGCAGGCGGCCTCCTCGCCGTCCGAGAGCAGCTCGAAGGGCAGCGTCAGCTTGGCCTTGAAGCCCTCGTGCGATTTCAGGCCGTCGCGGGAGATGCCGTAGACGGCGCAGCCGGCGCGCCGGAATTGGGCATGCAGATCGCGGAACTCGGCGGCCTCGGTGGTGCAGCCGGGGGTGTTGTCTTTGGGGTAGAAAAACAGGACGAGGGGGCTGCCGCGAAGCGCTGACAGGGAGAAGGTCTGTTGGCCTGTCGCCGGCAGGGCGAAGTCGGGTACGGGCTGATCGAGCATCGATTGCATTGTTGTTGAAATTATCCGCTTGCGCAAGCGCGCCAGGTTACGGTTCGATTACGCTGCGGCAAGAAATTCCGGACCCTGCAGCATCAGGCTGCCGCGGCAGCCGGGCAGTTCGCCGCGCAGCAACTCGTGACGGGGCAGGCGACTGGCATCGATCGACTCGAACAGCCCGCCCAGAGAGACCAGCGCGTAGCCCTGGGCCTGCCAGCCCTGCAGCAGCCGGCCGAGGACCGGCAGCAGCTTCTGGCCCTCCAGTTCGGCGCGCAGGGTGAACACGTGGCCGGTGGACGGCGGTTCGGCCGTCAGCGCCAGCAGGCGCTCATGCACATTGTCGAGGTTGCAGTCTTCCTGCAGCAGCAGTTCGTCCAGGGTCGGCAGAGTGGTCGGCAGCTGCGGGCAGAGCACCACTTCGGCGTTCCAGACCGGCACGAAGGGATGGCTGCCGCGGGTGTCCGAGGCGAAGCCGAAGCCCAGGCGCTGGGTCAGGCGCAGGGCGTGCGGGTTCAGCTGCCAGCCGGCGGCGGCATGGGCTGTCGGCGCCGTCCCGAGGATCCGCTGGTAGCGATCCACGGCGCGCCGCATCTGGCGCTCGGTCCAGCCGGCGTCGGCCCGCGCAGCGCGGCGCTGCCAGTCGGCGCGGCACCAGGCCAGCACCCCGGTTTCGAAGCCGGCATCGCGCACGCCGCGGAGGATCTCGGCGCAGCGCTGGCCGACGTCCGGGCCCGGCAGCAGGGTGCCGTAGAGCGCGGTGGCCAGGCCGTGGCGCTCGATCAGCGAGGCGCCCTGGCGCGACTCGGCCAGCAGCCGGCCGAGGATGCTGCCGCTGCGGTCCGGCCCCAGGTTGAAGAAGAAGCTGGCCTGCGCCCCCGCCGCGCGCAGCGCCTCGACCAGGCGCGGCACGCCGACCAGGGTACCGCGGAAGGTGGCGGCGTCGATTTTCAGGGCGAGCTTCATTCCGTTTCGAGAATCAGCGCGGCGGCCACGTTGCGGCCCTCCGCCATGAGGATGTTGAAGGTGCGGCAGGCCGCCGGCAGGTCCATGATTTCATGGCCGATGCCTGCCTCGATCAGCGGCCTGAGCAGGGCCGGCTTGGGAAAACGCTGGCGCAGCCCGGTGCCGAGCAGCAGGATCTCCGGCGCCAGCGCCAGGATGGCCTCGAAGTCGCTCGCCGCCAGGTCGTCGAAGCGGCCGGGGCGCCAGGGCTCAACCCGGCCGGGCAGCAGGATCAGGCTGGAGCGGTGTTCGCGGCTGTTGATGGCGACATAGCCCGGGCCGTAGCCGGTGACCAGGCTGCGGCTGTTCGGAGCGTCGCGATGGAGTTTCATGAAGCGCTGCTAGCTTACTGATTTATCTGGAAGTCGGGTAACATTATAACCTTGATGCTGCACCGCCATATCTGAGGAATACGTCATGCAACCGGTACTCAAATCGACCAAGCTCGCCAACGTCTGCTACGACATCCGCGGACCGGTGCTGGCGCGCGCCCGGCAGATGGAGGAGGAGGGCCATCGCATCATCAAGCTGAACATCGGCAATCCGGCGCCGTTCGGTTTCGAGGCGCCGGAGGAAATCGTGGTGGACGTCATCCACAACCTGCGCGACGCCTCCGGCTACTCCGACTCGAAGGGCCTCTTCGCCGCCCGCAAGGCCATCATGCACTACTGCCAGGAGAAGCGGATCGAGGGCGTCGGCATCGACGACATCTACATCGGCAACGGCGTCTCCGAGCTGATCGTGATGGCCATGCAGGCGCTGCTCAACAACGGCGACGAGGTGCTGGTGCCGGCGCCCGACTACCCGCTGTGGACGGCGGCGGTGAGCCTCTCCGGCGGCACGCCGCGGCATTACCTGTGCGACGAGGGCGCCGGCTGGCTGCCCGACCTGGCCGACATCCGCGGCAAGATCGGCCCGTCCACCCGCGCCATCGTCCTCATCAACCCCAACAACCCGACCGGCGCGCTGTATCCCGACGAGCTGCTGCGCGAGATCATCGAGATCGCCCGCCAGCACCAGCTGATCATCTTCGCCGACGAGATCTACGACAAGGTGCTCTACGACGGCGCCACGCACACCTCGGTGGCGTCGCTCGCCGACGACCTGCTGTTCGTCACCTTCAACGGCCTGTCGAAGAACTACCGTGCCTGCGGCTATCGCGCCGGCTGGATGGTCGTTTCCGGCGAGAAGCGCCACGCCCGCGATTTCATCGAGGGCCTCGACATGCTGGCCTCGATGCGGCTGTGCTCCAACGTGCCCGGCCAGTACGCCATCCAGACCGCGCTGGGCGGCCACCAGAGCATTCAAGAGTTGATTGCGCCGGGCGGTCGGCTGGCCAAGCAGCGCGACCTGGCCTGGGAGCTGCTCACCCAGATTCCCGGCGTCGGCTGCTTCAAGCCGAAGGCGGCGCTGTATCTCTTTCCGCGGCTCGATCCGAAGCTGTATCCGATCGCCGACGACCAGCAGTTCATCCTCGAGCTGCTGCTCGAGGAGAAGGTGTTGCTGGTGCAGGGCAGCGGCTTCAACTGGCCGACGCCGGACCACTTCCGCGTCGTCTTCCTGCCCAATGCCGACGACCTGCGGGAAGCCATCGGCCGCATCGCCCGCTTCCTCGAGCACTACCGCAAGCGGCACGGCGCATGAGGCTGATCGACGTCACCGATTCCCTCGGCGCCGTCGTCGAGCCCGCCTGGCTGCAGCGCGCCGAGGGCGTGCATCGCCAGCTGCGCGCCACGCTGCCGGCCGACTACGCCGGGCGCCTCGCCCAGGTGTTCGCCAACGGCGGCCGCCTGGCCGTGGCGGCCGAAGGCGAGTCGGTAGCCGGGGTGGCATTGTGGCGGCTGATCGAGAACACCTACGAGGGGCGGCGCCTCTACGTCGACGATCTCGTCACCGACGAGGCGCAACGCTCGCGCGGCGTCGGCAAGGCCCTGCTCGGCCATCTGGAAAACAAGGCGCGGGCGCTCGGCTGCGACGTGCTGGCGCTCGACTCCGGCGCGCAACGGGCGGCGGCGCACAAATTCTATTTTCGCGAGGGGCTGCACATCCCCGGCTTCTGCTTCAGGAAAGCGCTCAAATGAAACCCATCAACGTAGGCCTGCTCGGCATCGGCACCGTCGGCGGCGGCACCTTCAGCGTCCTCCAGCGCAATGCGGAGGAGATCACCCGCCGCGCCGGCCGGCCGATTC
>JAEUNH010000034.1 GCA_016791205.1 Rhodocyclaceae bacterium
CGACGTCGAGTTGATGGTTAACTCGGGCGACTTGCTTTTCATATGCTTCGGCTTGTGCTTGCGCTTGAGTGTCCTGCGCGCAAGAACTGTTGCTTTGGGCCGCTGCGGTCATTGGCTTTATGGCGTTAAGCCAGACAATCCAAAACATCGCAGAGAAGACGATTGACTTTAAACAGAACAGGGCAGCAGATTTAAGCATGGGCATAGTGGTTGCCTTCCAATGTTAGACGTGGTGCGATCTTTGTCCCTTTGACTGGAACCGCTTCGAGTGCCAATGTCATTGGTGAGAGGCCCAACGTAGAGCTAAGGGGCGCGGAGCGTGACGGCGAAGCCGGCATGCGGAGCGTCCCTCTTGAGCGCCGGGTTGGGGGCGAAAGTCAGTCTCCGCAACACGGCGAGAAAGGGTAAGCGATGCAACCAGAAGAACTTGGAGCAGTGGCGGTGGGTGCGATTCTCGCCGGCACAGACTTGACGCTGCATCTTCCGGCTGGAGAGAAATGGCCGCAGGGCTGGCCAAGAGGCGAGATCCTGAGTGTGACGGAAAAAGGAAGGAACTATTCATTCAACCCGCTCAAGGTTCTAGCGTTCATGCAGCGGCTCGGGAAACTTAGCAACGGGCAAGCCCCCAACGTAAAGTAGAACTCATAAAGACATTGCCATTAGTGGAGACAAGTATCCAGGTATGGGTACTTGTGTCTATATTTGGCAACCGTTGAGTATCCATATCTAGGCGCCTTCCGGGACGACTCTTTTTCCGAGTTTCAGGCGCCGGACGAGGTCGGCCGGAACCTTCCAGAGCTTCTTGTCGCGGACCCAGATGCCGCCCTGTGCCTTGATGGTTTCGCGCAATTCGTTTTCGCCCCACCCTATGCGGATTAGCTTGTGGGCCGGCGCCGGTTGCGGCAGGGTCGGCGCGCGTTCTTCGACGACGATCTCGACGGTGGTGAAGCGCCGCCCGCTCTCAGGGTCGGTGCGGTAGCGCACGCAGACAAGGCGCTCGCCGAAGCGCTCGGTCAGGCGCCGGGTGCCTTTCTGGTCCGGATGGAGTTTCTTGACGATGTTGCTGCGCCGCTGTGCGGCTGTGTCGGCCGCCGGCTCGCGCGAGAAGCCGGGGCCCAGGCCGTCGCCGGCCTTCAGGCTGCGCCATGCGCGCGGCATGGCTTCCCGGTTGCCCCTCCCTGTCATGGCCATCGCTCCCGCCGATTGTTTTGCGGAAGCTTAGCAAGCGGCTATGCCGGTTGCAAATTGCGCCGGGGAGCGGGTTGGGTCACGGGCGGGGGTTGCGGGCGAGGGAAAGTAAGGGCGGGGGAGGTGGCTGCGCCGAATCGGGGAGGCTGACGTTGCTCCTCAACCCGACGCTCTCCCCCGGCCCCTCTCCCGCAGGCGGGAGAGGGGAGGGAGAAGCGCGGGTCAGTCGGCCTTGATGGCTTCGATCTGGATGGCGACCTTCATGTCGTCGCCGTGCGCGGGCAGGCCGTACTTCATGCCGAAGTCGGAGCGCTTGAAGCCGCCCGAGGCGTCGGCGCCGCAAACCTCGCGCTTGAGCATCGGGTGCGGGATGCACTTGAAGGAATGGATGGTGAGGTTGAGCGGCTTGGTGACGCCGAGCAGCGTCATCTCGCCCTCGACGGCGGCCGGGGCGTCGCCGTTCCATTTGCTGATCTTGCCCTTGTAGGTGATCTTCGGGAAGGCCTCGACGTTGAAGAAGTCCTTGCTGCGCGAGTGCTCCTCCATCTTGGCGTGGCCGAAGTTGATCGAGGCCGGGTCGACGGCGATGTCTACGCTGCCGGTCTTCGCGGCACGGTCGAGGGTGACGCTGCCCGAGGTCTTGTTGAACTTGCCGCGCCAGACCGAGATGCCGAAGTGGCCGGCCTCGAAGCTGGGGTAGGTGTGGTTCGGCTCGACGTTGTAGGTCTGGGCCTGGGCGGCGGAAAAAGTCAGTGTCGCCAGCACGGCGGCGAGGGCTTTCAGTTTCATGCGGGTCTTCTCCTTGTGGGTTGGGTGGGGCTGGGGGGATTACTTCCTGGCGGTGACGAGGCGGAATTTGATCTGCACGTCGTCGGCGACGGTCGAGGTGTCTTTCCACTCGCCTTCACCGATGTTGAATTGCAGGCGCTTGATCGGCAGCATGCCCTCGAAGACCTGCTGGCCGGCCTCCGTCTTGAAGCTGACCGGGGCGACGATGTCGCGCGTGAGGCCCTTGATGGTGAGCTTGCCGGCGGCTTCGAATTTGCCCGGGCCGGCGGGCTTGATGGCGGAGGTGACGAACGTCGCCTTGGGAAACTTGGCGGCGTTGAACCATTCCGGCTTGACCGTCTCGCGGTTGAAGTCCTCGGCGCCGAGGTCGAAGCTGGCGATGTCGATCTCGACGCTGGCCTTTCCTTCCGCCGGCCTGGCCGGGTCGAAGCTGACCTGCGCCGAGAAGCGCTTGAACCTGCCTTCGACCGGCACGCCCATCTGTTTCGAAACGGCGACGACGCTGCTTTTCGCGGCGTCGACCTGGGCCAGGGCTGGGGCGAGGAGCAGGGCGCCGAGCGCCAGGGCGGTGGCGGATTTCTTCATGTCATTTCTTTCTGTCGAGGAAGGGGATCATGCGGCCGAGCACCTCGTCGCGGTCGATGAAGTGGTGCTTGAGCGCCGCCGTCAGGTGGGTGATGACCAGGGCGCCCAGCGTGAAATTCAGGACCTGATGCACCTGCAGCAGCAGGTCGCCGAGTTCCTTGTTCTTGTCCAGCAGGTCGGGCAGCGGGAGGATGCCGAAGTACACGGTCTGGAAGCCCTTGGCCGAGCTCATCAGCCAGCCGGAGAGGGGCACGGCGAGGATCAGCACATAGAGCAGGTGGTGGGTGGCGACGGAAGCGACGTGCTGCCAGGCCGGCAGGCCGGCTGCCGGCGGCGGGGCGGGATGCCTGAGCCGCCACAGCAGGCGGGCGATGGCGAGCAGGAACACCGTGACGCCGATCCACTTGTGGTACGAGTAGAGCTTCAGCCGTCCCGGCGAGAAGGGCAGGTCGGCCATGTAGATGCCGAGCGGGAAGGCGCAGAAGATCAGCACGGCGATCAGCCAGTGCAGGGCGATGGCGCTGCGGGTGTAGCCGAGGGTGGGGATGGCGGGACTCATTTCTTCTTGCGGCCGGTTTTGCGACCGGTGGCGGCGGCGGAAGGTTCCGCGGCCGGGGCCGATTCGAAGGCACCGCGCAGTTCGCGCAGGACGGCCTCGATGCGCTGCAGCCGGGCGGCGTCGAGCCCGCCCAGCGCCAGCCGCAGGTGCGCGAGGTGGGCCGGGAAGACGGTTCCGTAGAGCCGCTCGCCGGCCGGGGTCAGGCTGACGATCATGCTGCGGCCGTCCTCGGCCGAGGCGCTGCGGCGGACCAGGCGCTGCGCTTCCAGCCGGTCCACCACGCCGGTGAGGGTGCCCTTGGTGATCAGGGTCTTCTCGCCGAGCTCCTTGAAGCTCATGCCCGGCGTGTCGCCGAGGGTGGCGACGATGTCGAATTGCGAGGGCGTCAGGCCGAGGGCGCGCACGTGGGCGCCGGAATGGGCCTCGAAGGCCTGGTAGCAGCGGGCCAGTTCTCTCAGCATGGGCAGGAAGGGTTCGCGCGGCAAGGCGGCAGGGCTGGTTAGTTCTAACGCGAACCATATTAGTACGAGTTAGAACTAATTGTCAAGCCGGGGCGCTGCACCGGCTTGGTGCGGCGCCAGCCGGCCGCGCACCAATACGTCGCGGCCGGGGCCGGGGCGAATCGTCAAGGCGCTGATTTTCATGGACTAATTCTGCTGGCACGGTTGATGCAAATAGGTCTGCGTCCATTTGGTCATTTCGATTCGAGGAGTACATCATGCGTAAGACCTTGCTTGCCGCCGCAGTAACCGCCGCCTTTTCCCTGCCGGTCGTCGGCCATGCCCAGACCGCCCCGGCGGCGGCGCCCGCCAGCCCGCACACGCTGACCGCCAACATCGGCCTGTACAGCAGCTATCGCTTCCGCGGCATCGACCAGACTTTCGGCAAGCCGGCCCTGCAGGGCGGCTTCGATTACGCCCACACCAGCGGCTTCTACGCCGGCAACTGGAACTCCAACGTGAATTCCGGCGCCGGCTATCCGAACGGCAACCTGGAGATGGATTTCTACGGCGGCTGGAAGAA
>JAEUNH010000047.1 GCA_016791205.1 Rhodocyclaceae bacterium
AGCCGGGCGTCGCGCGCCGGGTCGGCCCGCAGCTTGTCGATGCGCAGCGACGCCGCCTTCAGGTAGCGCGGGAAGTGGGCCAGTCGCTCGAAGGGCGTCGCTTCGACGAAACCCTTCGGCAGCAGTTCCGCGCACTGCGCCCGGATGTCCTCCGCCACCGTCGGCTGCGCCTTGATCGTCGCGAGTTTCTTCTGCAGCGCGGCGTGCTCGGCGAGGATCGTCCCGACCAGCCGGCCGATCTCCTGCCCGACCAGGCTGATCCGCGCGCGCGCCTCGTCCTTGCGTTTGGCGAATGCGGCGGCATCCGCCGGCAGGGGGTCCAGCATGCAGGTGCGCTCCAGCGTTGCCGCGACAATCTGGCCTTTCAGCTCGGCTTCCGTGCCCCAGGGCATGAACAGCAGGCCCAGCTCGCGCGGCAGGGACTTCTCGACGAACTTCACCTGTTCGCGCAGTTCCAGCGCGAAGAGCCGGCGCAGGCCCTTGCGGTGCGCGGCAGCTGCCTTCTCCGGCGTGTCCTGCACGCGCAGCGCCACCGTGTCGCCCTCGTCCACCAGCGCCGGGAAGCCGATCACGCCGCGCCCGCCGGCCTGCACTTCCATGATTTCCGGCAGTTCGCCGAAGCTCCAGGAAGTCAGTCCCTGCAGCACGGCGCTTTTGCCTCCTTCTGTCTCTTCCTTCACTTCGGCGCGGGCGAAGGTCTGCTCGATCTTCGCGGCAAAGCGGCTGCGCAGCTCCTGCAGGTTGCGCGACTGCCCGAGCATGCGGCCGTGCTCGTCCACCGTGCGGAAGTTCATGAAAAAGTGCGGCGGCACCATCTCGGCGCGGAAAGCGTCGAGCGGCAGCTTGAGCTGCATCTTCTCCTCGGCGGCGCGCGTCAGCGCGCGCAGGAAGGGCTCGTCGGCCTCGTGGGGCGCCTCGGCGAAATCGGCGACGAATGCGTCGACCGGCTGCAGGCGGTGGCGGTATTTCTGCGGCAGCGTCTTCACGAACTGCGTTGCCTTTTGCTCGAGCAGGCCCGGCACCAGCCATTCGCAGCGCACCGCCGGCACCTGGTTGAGCGCCGCCACCGGCACCGTCAGCGTCACCCCGTCGTCCTCGGTGCCCGGCTCGAAGTGGTAGCTCAGGGGATAGCGCTGGCCGTGGATCTCCATCTGCGGCGGAAAACGTTCCGAGGTGACGCCCGCGGCGTCGTGGCGCATGAGTTGCTCGCGTGTGAGGAAGAGCCGCTTCGGCTCGGCCTTTTCCGCATCCTTGCGCCAGCGCTCGAAACTCGCCATGTCCACCACGTCGGCGGGAATCTGCGCGTCGTAGAAGGCGAAGATCAGCTCCTCGTCCACCAGCACGTCCTGCCGGCGCGTCTTGTGCTCGAGCTGCTCGATGTCGCGCACCAGCTTGCGGTTGTGCTGGAAGAAGCGCGCGTTCCGCGTGAACTCCTCAGGCAGCTCGCCCTGCACCAGGCCCTCGCGGATGAGCAGCTGGCGGGCGAGCTTCGGGTCGATTCGGGCGTAGGTCACCGGCCGCTTGGCGTAGAGCACCAGGCCGTGCAGCGTGCCGCGCTCCCAGGCGCGCACCTGGCCCGTCTTCTTCTCCCAGTGCGGATCGTAGACATGCTTCCGCACCAGGTGGGCGCCGACCACTTCCAGCCATTCCGGCTCGATCTTGGCCAGGCAGCGGGCGTAAAGCCGCGTGGTTTCCACCAGCTCGGCGGCGACGATCCAGCGGCCGGCCTTCTTCGCCAGCGCCGAACCGGGGTGCGGCCAGAAGCGGATGCCGCGCGCGCCGAGGTAGTGCCCCTCCTCTTCGCTCTTCAGGCCGACGTTGCCGAGCAGGCCGGCCAGGAGGGCCTTGTGGATCTGGTCGAAGGTCGCCGGCTTGTCGTTCTCCCGCCATGAATGTTCGCCGCAGAGCGTGTGCAGCTGCGCATGCACCTCGCGCCACTCGCGCATGCGCAGGTAGCTGAGGAAATTCCTGCGGCACCAGTCGCGCTGCTTGCGTTGCGATGCGTGCGTCCACTCCGCGTCGAAGGCCTTCCACAAATTCAGCCAGGCGAGGAATTCGGAGCGCTGCTGCTGTTCGTCGCCGCGCCACTTGGCATGCGCCTGGTCGGCGGTGCCGGCCTGCTCCTGCGGCCGCTCGCGCGGGTCCTGTACCGACAGCGCGGCGGCGATGACGAGCATCTCGCGCAGGCAGTGGCCGTCGCGCGCGGCGAGGATCATGCGGCCGATGCGCGGATCGAGCGGCAGCTTCGCCAGCTCGCGGCCGCTTTGCGTCAGTTCGCGCGCGTCGTCCACCGCGCCCAGCTCCTCCAGCAGCTGGTAGCCGTCCGTCACCATCCGCGGCAGCGGCTTGTCGAGGAAGGGGAATGCCTCCACCTCGCCCAGGTGCAGCGACTTCATGCGCAGGATGACGCCGGCCAGCGACGAGCGCAGCAGCTCGGGCTCGGTGTGGGCGGGACGTTTGGCGAAGTCGTCTTCGCCGTAGAGCCGGATGCAGACGCCGCTCATGACGCGGCCGCAGCGGCCGGCGCGCTGGTTGGCGGCGGAGCGGGCGATGTCCTCGACCTGCAACATCTCCACCTTGTTGCGGTGGGAATAGCGCTTGACGCGCGCCAGGCCCGAGTCGACGACGTATCGGATGCCCGGCACGGTGAGCGAGGTCTCCGCCACGTTGGTGGCGAGCACGACGCGGCGGCCCTTCGCCGGCGCGAAGACGCGCTGCTGCTCCTGCGCCGACTGGCGCGCGTAGAGCGGCAGCAGTTCCGTCCCGGGCGGATGGTGCTTCCTCAAGGCCTCCGCCGCCTCGCGGATCTCGCGCTCGCCGGGCAGGAACACCAGCACGTCGCCCGGGCCGTTGCGGTGGCATTCGTCGACGGCGTCGACGATGGCGTCCGGCAGGTCGACGTCGTCGGCCGGCGGCCGCCAGCGCATCTCGATCGGATAGAGCCGGCCCGAGACCTCGATCACGGGGGCCTCGTTGAAGTGTTTCGAGAAACGCTCCGCATCCAGCGTCGCCGAGGTGACGATCACCTTCAGCTCCGGCCGCTTCGGCAGGAGGTGCTTCAGGTAGCCGAGCAGGAAGTCGATGTTGAGGCTGCGCTCGTGCGCCTCGTCGATGATCAGCGTGTCGTACTGGCGCAATTGCGGGTCGCCCTGCGTCTCGGCGAGCAGGATGCCGTCGGTCATCAGCTTGATGTAGCTGTCGGGGCTGACGCGGTCGGTGAAGCGGATCTTGTAGCCGACGGCGCGGCCGAGCTCGCTCTTCAGCTCCTGGGCGATGCGCGTGGCGGTGGCGCGGGCGGCGATGCGGCGCGGCTGGGTGTGGCCGATCAGGCCGTTGGCCCCGCGCCCGAGTTCCAGGCAGATCTTCGGCAGTTGCGTGGTCTTGCCCGAGCCGGTCTCGCCGCAGACGATGACCACCTGGTTCTTTTGGATGGCCTCGGCGATCTCGCCGCGCTTTGCGCTGACCGGCAACTCGTCGTCATAGGCGATCGCCGGCCGCGCGGCCAGGCGCGCCACCGCATCAAATTTCATTTGGCCAGGACGACGAAAGTGGCGATGCCCAGCGCCGTCATCACGAGCGAGCCGACGAGGTGCCCGCCCGCCGCCGCCAGCGCCCAGGCGTATTGGGCGCGCTCGATCAGCGCCACCACCTCGGCGGAGAAGGTCGAGAAGGTCGTCAGGCCGCCGAGGAAGCCGGTGATGAGGAAGAGCTTCAGCTCGGGCGAGAGCCCGGCGTGGTGGTGGAACAGCGCCACGGCGAAGCCGACCAGGTAGCCACCGAGGAGGTTGGCGGCGAGCGTGCCGAGCGGCACGGTGGGAAACAGCGGATTGAGGGCGACGCCGAGGCCCCAGCGCGCCCAGGCGCCCAGCGCCGCGCCGCCGCCGACGGCGGC
>JAEUNH010000068.1 GCA_016791205.1 Rhodocyclaceae bacterium
ATGCTCCATCAGCTGGACGGAGAAATCCAGCGAACCAACGCCTTGGTTCTTTTTCGCAATCATCGGACGCGCCGTCATGTGTGCCCCACTGCCCGGTTACCACGTATGGTTAACGGACGGAGGCGGGTTTAACTTGAGCCCCTCAGCGGGCTTTCTTATGTCTTTGGTTATATGGGCAAACGCCGCTTCGATGGGGCCGCCGGGGCCTTGGCCGGCTGGGCCCGCTGCGGCTTGCGCGGGGCGTTCTTGGCCTCGCTGGCGAAACGCACCTTGCCGTGCAGGACACAGCCGCGCATGCCCGGGTCGCAGGCAGCCCCTTGCACCAATTGGCAGACGCCGTTCAGGTCATGCGGGCAACTCCACGCGCTCATGTTTCCATTTTACTGATGATTTCCCCATGCCGGAAGCAGCCGACGAGATGGTCATTCACCATCCCGGTGGCCTGCATGTGGGCGTAGCAGATGGTGGAGCCGACGAACTTGAAGCCGCGCTGCTTGAGGTCGCGGCTGAGCGCGTCGGATGCCTGGGTGCTGGCCGGGACCTGCTTCAGCGACTTCCAGCGGTTGACGATCGGCCGGCCGTCGACGAAACGCCAGATATAGGCATCGAAGCTGCCGAAGGCCTCCTGCACATCGAGAAAACGCTGCGCGTTGCTTATGGCCGCCCCGACCTTCAGGCGGTTCCTGACGATGCCGGGGTCGGCCAGCAGGCGCGCCACGTCGCGTGCGCCGAAGCGCGCCACCTTCCCGGCGTCGAAGCCGGCGAAGGCCTGGCGGTAGTTCTCGCGCTTGCGCAGGATGGTGATCCAGGACAGCCCGGCCTGGGCGCCTTCGAGGATCAGGAATTCGAACAGCCGGCGGTCGTCGTGCACCGGCACGCCCCATTCCTTGTCGTGGTAAGCGACGTAGAGCGCATCCTCTCCGCACCAGCCGCAACGCCTGATCATGGCAGCGTGAAGAAGAAGCTGGCGCCCTCGCCGGGGCGGCCCTCGGCCCAGACCCGGCCGCCGTGGCGGCGCACGATGCGATGCACCGTGGCCAGGCCGATGCCGGTGCCGGCGAATTCGTCGGGGCGATGCAGGCGCTGGAAGGGCTTGAAGAGCTTGTCGGCGTAGGCCGGATCGAAGCCGGCGCCGTTGTCGCGGACGAAGAACACCGGCGCCTCGCCCAGCTGCTGGGCGCCGAATTCGATGCGGGCCTCGGCCTGGCGGGCGGTGAACTTCCAGGCGTTGCCGAGCAGGTTTTCCAGCAGCACCCGCATCAGCACCGGGTCGGCCTCGGTGCCCAGGCCCGCGGCGCCGCGCCAGTCGACGCGCCGCCCGGGATCCTGTTCCTGCAGGCCGTTCAGCACGTCCTGCGCCAGGCGCGACAGGTCGACCGGCTGGCGCTTCAGTTCCTGGCGGGTGACCCGCGCCAGGTCGAGCAGGTCGTCGATCAGCTCGCCCATCTTCTGGCTGGCGGCGCGGATGCGCGCCAGGTAGTTGAGGCCGTTGGCGTCGAAGTGGTGGGCGTACTCTTCCTCGAGCAGGTGGCTGAAGCCGTTGAGCGCCCGCAGCGGCGCCCGCAGGTCGTGGGAGACGGAGTAGCTGAAGGACTCCAGCTCCTGGTTGGAGGCCTCCAGTTCGGCGGTGCGTTCGCGCACCCGCTGCTCGAGTGTCTCGTTGAGGTCGCGGATCACCTGCTCGGCCAGCTTGCGCTCGGTGATGTCGGCCACCATGCCGACGACGTGCACCGGCTCGCCGCGCTCGTTGCGGATCAGCTTCACCAGCAGGTCCACCCACACCTCGTGGCCGAGCCGGGTGAGGTAGCGCTTGTCCATCCGGTAGAAATCGCGCAGCCCGCGCTGCATCTCGTCGAGGAACACCGCCTCGATGCTGAGGTCGTCGGGATGGGTGAAGCCGCCGATGTTCATGCCTTCCAGTTCCGTTCGAGCATAACCGAGCAGCTGGGCCAGGCTGTCGTTGGCCTCGATCAGGGTGCCGTCCAGTCCGGCGAAGGCGATGCCGTTGAGGGCTTTCTCGAAAATGCTGCGGAAGCGCGTCTCGCTCTCCCGCAACGCCGTCTCGGCACGCTTGCGCTCGGAGATGTCCAGCCCCAGGCCGATCACCGATTGCTGGCCGTCGATGTCGATGCGCAGGCCGGAAATGAAATAGGGGATGCGCTCGCCGCGCCGGGTCACCAGAATGGCCTCGGTGGTGGCGGCGCCCTCGGCAAAGGCCTGGCGGGTGGCCCGGCGGATGGCCTCGCGGTCCGATTCGGCGTAGAGCATGATGGTGTGGCCGGCGGCGATCTCCTCGGCGCCCATGCCGAGGACGTTCTCCAGGTTCTTGTTCCAGAGCAGGAAGCGGCCGGCCGGATCGAAAAGGAAGAAGATGCCCGGAATCGACTCGATCAGGCGCTGGCGGAAGTCGCGTTCGCGGCGGACCAAGGTTTCCGCTTCCTTGCGCGCCGAAATGTCGCGGATCACGGAGAGGATGGCCGGCCCGTCTTCCAGCTCGATGCGGGTGGCCGAGCCCTCCACCGGCACGGCCGCGCCGTCGGCGCGCCGGTAATCCTGCTCGGCCCAGGGCAGGCGGAACAGGGTCGGGTCGGATTCGAGCCGCTGGATCCGCTGCCTGACCAGTTCCTGCGAGTCGGGGTGGACGAAGTCCAGCAGACTGCGGCCGATCGCCTGCTCGACCGAATCGATGCCCCAGAGCCGGGCGGCGGCCGGGTTGGCGATCAGGATGATATGCCGGCGGTGCACGAAGATGGCGTCCGGCGAGAGCTCGATCAGGTTGCGGTAGCGCTGCTCGGAGAGGCGCAGCGCCGCCTGGGCCTGTTCCTGCTCGGTGACGTCGGTGTAGGTGGTGACGAAGCCGCCGCCGGGCAGGGGGTTGCCGCGGATCTCGATGATGCGGCCGCCCGGCCGGGTGCGGCGGAAATGGTGCGGCTCGGGATGGCGGGCGCGCTCGACCATCTCCTGCACCTTGGCCTCGATGTCGCAGGGCCCGTATTCGCCGCGCTCGGCGTTGTAGCGGGCGAAATCGGCGAAGGAGGCGCCATGAGCGGCCAGCGATTCCGGCAAGTCGAGCAACTCGTAGAAGCGCTTGTTGAGCGCCGACATGTTGAGATCGGCATCGACCACGCTGATGCCCTGGTCCATGGCCTCCAGGGTGGCCTGCAGGATGGCCGACTGGCGGGCCAGGGCCTCCTCGGCCCGCTTGCGCACGGAGATATCGAAGCCGACCCCGACCAGGGCCGGGCTGCCGTCCTCGAGGATGATCCGTTCCCCGGTGAAAAAATAGGGACGCATCGTGCCGTCGGTGGTGCGGAACGGCGCTTCCGCGGTGGCCGAGCCGGATTCGAACACCGCGCCGATGCGCCGGGCGATCAGATCCTTGTCGGTGCCGTCGAAGAAGTCCAGCGGATGGGCGCCGGCCATGGCCTGGGCGTCATGGCCGGTGACCGTCTCGAAGTTGCGGTTCCACAGAAGGAACCTGCCGTCCGGGCTGATCAGGTAGAACACGCCCGGAATCGACTCGATGATGTGCTGGCGGAAGTCGCGCTCGCGCAGGACCCGCGCCGCCGCCGCCTCGCGCTCGGTGACGTCGTCGAACATCACGAACACCTTGCCGGAGACCGGCACGCCGAAGATCTCCATGATCTTCACGCTGCCGTCCTTGCAGGCGATGCGGTACTGGCCCGGCTCGATCTCGTGGTTTTCGGCGATGGCTTTCTCGACCAGCGCCACCCAGCGGGTGACGACTTCGTGGCGGTAGGCCGGGTCCGGATAGGCCAGCTGCCACCAGCGGTCCATGTCGGGGATGTCCTCGGGCCGGTAGCCGAAGGTGTCGACGGCCTTGCGGTTGATGAACTCGATGGTGCCGTCCAGGGCCACGATGGCCATCGAGATCGGGCTTTGCTCGACGATGCGGCGGAAGCGCTCCTCGCTCTCGCGCAGGGCGTTTTCGGCGCGCTTGCGCTCGGTGATGTCGCGCGCCACGGTGAGGACGGCCGGCCGTCCTTCGAGGTCGATCAGGGTGCCGCTCGATTCGACCGTCTGGCGGCGCCCGTCGAGGGTCAGGTAGCGCTTCTCGGTCAGCGGGGTCTGGGCAAGCCTGCCGGCCAGCAGCGAGTCGATGCGCTCGCGCACCTGCGGCCAGTCCTCGGGGGCGACCAGCGGCTCGATGCCCAGCCCTTCCATGTCCTTCGGCCGGGACGCTCCGAACATGCGCGCC
The DNA here is from genome assembly GCA_016791205.1 of Rhodocyclaceae bacterium. GTDB lineage: Bacteria > Pseudomonadota > Gammaproteobacteria > Burkholderiales > Rhodocyclaceae > Desulfobacillus. The sequence continues at coordinate 4,220 of JAEUNH010000068.1, forward strand.
GCGGCCGGATTGGCGAACAGGACGATCCCGTCGCGGTAGGCGAAGATGGCGTCGGGGGAGATCTCCACCAGGCTGCGGTGGAAGTGCTCGGAGCGGGCCAGCGCCTGCTGGGTGCGCTCCTG
>JAEUNH010000070.1 GCA_016791205.1 Rhodocyclaceae bacterium
GCGCAGGAAATTTCCAGCAATTCCATCACCTGGTAGGCCAGCGCGCGGCAGGCGTTGCCCAGCGGCGTCGGCAGCTTGGCCGGGATATTCCTCTGCAGCAGCAGCTTGCTGGCCGACAGCGCGCTCACCGGCCGCAGGAGGCGATCAGCGTAGTTACCCAACTGGTCGTGGATCGTCTTCTCCGCCGTTTCCTGCTGCCAGGGGTTGGTCGGCCACTGCGAGGGGATGGCCCAGGCGCGCGGGAAGGCCTCAAGATCCTTCACCACCGTGCGGAGGTCCTCGTGCGAATCGCGGAAGGGCAGCAGCACCAGGCTGGCCAGGCCGTAGAGCTTGCGGTCCATCTCGCTGCGGTTGCCGCCGCCGTCGATCACCCCCATCCAGCCCGGGAGCGTCCGGATCTTGTCGACCACCTTGCCCAGCGCCTCGCGCGTGCGCGCGTCGGCGACCAGGTAGCGGCGGCCGTCCGGATCGAGCGGCTCGCGGTGGGTGTCGGTGAGCACGCAGACCGAGCGCTGGCCGAGCAGGCCCAGGCCCTGGCATAGCATGTGCGAGAGTGTGGTCTTGCCGGTGCCGCCCTTGTTGCCGATGATGCAGATGATTTCAGCCATGCTTTGCTCCTCTTGCCCGGATTATTCCAGACAGGACGGATTTTCAATATGGCGAATTGAAGGGGAAATTGCCAGCAATTTCACTCCATGCGATAGCAGTACAGCCGCGTGCCGCGCCGGTCGGGGACATCGACCACCCACTTTGGCGCGCCATCCGGCAGCGGGAAGCTGTTGCTGATGAGCAGCGCTCCGGGCCGCAGTTCGGCGCGGGCCTTGTCGCCCAGGCGCGCCATCACCGCGGGCGACAGGAAGGCGTAGACGACATCCTGTTCGGCGAGCGGCTGGCGCCAGAGGTCGGCGCGCTGCACGGCGAGGTTGGCCAGTCCGCGCGCATTGAAGCGGGCCACCAGGTAGGGCAGGGGAGCGTGCTCGACGCCGGTGAAGCGCGCCTCCGGCCGCGCCTGCGCCAGCTGGCGCAGCAGGCCGCCGGTGCCGGCGCCCAGATCGATGACCCGCAGCCCCGGCGTGTCCGGCAGCAGACCGAGCACCGCCTGCGCCGTGGCGCGGTTGCTGAGGAACAGCGGCACCTCGCCGCGGAAGGTGGTCCAGAAGACAAAAGTCAGTCCCGCCAGCACGGCGAGATACAGGCTGGGCGGCAGGTCCAGCCGCAAGGCCAGGACCAGCGCCGGCGAGAACAGCAGGTGGATGGCGATCCACCAGCGTTCCGACTTGAGCAGGATGCCGATGCCCGCGGCGAGGATGCCCTGGACAGCCGCCAGGGGCAGCGACGGCGCGGGCGGCCTGCCCAGCGCGACGCTCCCCGCGGCGACCAATAGCCAGGCCAGCAGCTGAGCGGCAAGCGCCTTGAGTGCCGCCACGTCTCGTCTCAGGCCGCCTTTGCGGCAGGCGCCGCAACGCCGTTCAGTTCGGCCAACAGCGCTTTGCGTTTCTCCCGCGCAGCCTCGACCGAGCGCAGCTTGATGAGGCCGAAGCCGCGGATCTGCCCGGGCAGGCCGGCCAGCGCGACGACGGCATCGAGATCCGTGGCGGCGAGCCTGGAAAGCGCTGAAGCGATGTCCCGCTCGTACTCAACGATCAGTTCCCGCTCCAGGCGGCGCTCCGCCGTCCGGCCGAAGACGTCGAGCGCGCCGCCGCGCAGGAACTTCAGTTTCGCCAGCAGCCGGAAGACCGTCAGCATCCACGGCCCGTAGGCGCGCTTGCGCGGCCGGCCGGTGATGGGATCGGCCTTCGCCAGCAGCGGCGGCGCCAGGTGGAAGTTGAGCGCGTAGTCGCCCTCGAAGGTGGCGGCGATCCGGGCGTGGAAGGCCGGGTCGGCGTGCAGTCGCGCCACCTCGTACTCGTCCTTCACCGCCAGCAGCTTGAAGTAGTTCCGCGCCACCGTCTCGGCGAGGCGCGTCGAGCCGAGCGGCGCCTCGGCCGCGCGCACCTTGTCGACCAGGGCCCGGTAGCGCGCGGCGTAGGCGGCGTCCTGGTAGTCGGTAAGGTAGTTTGCGCGGCGGGCGACGAGATC
>JAEUNH010000081.1 GCA_016791205.1 Rhodocyclaceae bacterium
TTCATCATCAGCCGCAAGAGCCGCGGCGGCATCCAGACCGACCTCGACGGCCGCGTGCTCGACACGGCCGGCAATCCGATCCCGCGCCTCTACGCCGCGGGCGAGGCAACCGGCTTCGGCGGCGGCGGCATGCACGGCCTGCGCGCCCTCGAAGGCAGCTTCCTCGGCGGCTGCGTACTCTCCGGCCGCATCGCCGGGCAATCGATAGGAAAAGCGCTATGAAGAAGACCGCCGCCTGGCTCGCCGTGCATGCCCTGGAGCAGCTCGGCGTGAAATACACCTTCGGCATCCCCGGGGTGCAGAACACCGAGTTCTACGACGAGCTGAACAAGTCGGAAAAGATCACGCCGGTGCTCGTCACCCACGAGGGCAGCGCCTCTTTCATCGCCGACGCGGTGAGCCGCGTCTCCGGCACGGTCGGCACGCTGGCCATCGTGCCGGCGGCCGGACTCACCCACGCGGCGAGCGGCATCGCCGAGGCGCTGCTGGCCGGCGTGCCGATGCTGGTGATCACCGGCGGCATCCGCACCGACCTCGGCAAGCGCTACCAGCTGCACGAGATCGACCAGCACGCCTTCATGAAGCCGCTGACCAAGGCGACCTTCCTCGTCACACGCCACACCGACGTGGTGCCGACGCTCTACGAGGCTTATCGCATCGCCACCTCCGGCGTGCCGGGGCCGGTGTTCGTCGAACTGCCGGTGAACCTGCAGCTCTTTCCCGAAGAAGTCGGCGAACTGCCCGCCTACGCGCCACCTGCCGTGCCATCCCTGCCGGCCGAAGCCGACATCGAACGTGCCGCCGACCTTCTGCAAGCGGCGAAGCAGCCCGGCCTCTTCGTCGGCTGGGGCGCGGTCGACGCCCTGCCGCAGCTCGTCGAGATCGCCGAGTTCCTGCAGGCGCCGGTGGCCACCACCCTGCAGGGCCAGTCGGTGTTTCCGCACACCCACCCGCTGCACGCCGGCTACAGCTTCGGCCCGCACGCCGCGCCGGCGGCGAGCAACGCCTTCGCCGGCTGCGACGCCCTGCTCGCCATCGGCACGCGCTTCGGCGAGCTGGCCACCGGCAGCTTCGGCGCGCCGGTGCCGGAGACTTTGGTGCATGTCGACATCAATCCCGAGGTGTTCAACCAGAACTATCCGGCCAAGGTGACGCTCGAAGGCGACGCCGCCGCCGTGCTGGGGAGACTGACTTTTGCCCTGCGCGCGCGCGGCGCGGCGCGGCCGGCCGGCAGCGGCCCGCAGGAGCAGATCCGCCGCGACAAACAGGCCTGGCGCGCAGAGTGGTACGCCCACGATTCGAAAGGCCGGGTCAATCCGGCGCGCTTCTTCGACGAAGTGAGGAAACAGATGCCGGACGATGCCATCGCCACGGTGGACGACGGCAACCACACCTTCCTCACCGCCGAGCTCTATCCGGTGCACGCCAGCCGCGCCCTGATCCTGCCGACCGACTTCAACTGCATGGGCTATGCCGTTCCCGCCGCGGTCGGCGCCAAGCTGTCGTGCCCCGAGCGCGAGGTGTTCGCCATCGTCGGCGACGGCGCCTTCATGATGACCTGCATGGAGATCCTCACCGCGACGAAGGAAGGCCTCGGCATCGTCTACTTCGTCTTCCACGACGGCGAGCTGTCGCAGATCGCCCAGGCGCAGGAAATCCCCTATAACCGCAAGCCCTGCGCCGTGCTCGGCTCGGTCAACCTGGAAGGCGTGGCGCTGGCCACCGGCGCGGCCTACCTGCGCATGGCCGACGACGACGCCATCGCCGGCACCGTGACGGAAGCGCGCCGCCTCGCCGCCGCGGGCCGGCCGGTGGTGGTGGATGTGAACATCGATTACTCGAAGCGCACCGCCTTCACCGCGGGGGTGGTCAAGACCAACTTCAAGCGCTTCCCGCTGGCGCAGCGCCTGCGCATGGTCAGTCGGGCGCTGCTGCGCAAGGTGACCGGCTGAGGTGTTCCTCCTCAAGAAAATCCTCACTGCCCTGGCGCTGCCGCCTGCCGGGCCGCTGCTGCTCACGGCACTCGGCCTGCTCGTGATGCGTCGCCGGCCGCGCCTCGGCAAATCGCTCGCCTGGAGCGGCATCGTTCTGCTCTGGCTGCTGTCCACCCCGGTGGTGACCCGGTCCCTGCTGGCCACGCTCGAGGACATCCCGCCGCTCGATCCGGCCCAGGCCGGACGCGCCCAGGCCATCGTGGTGCTGGGCGGCGGCAGCTACCTCGCCGCACCCGAATACGGCGACGACACGGTCAGCCGCTGGTCGCTGGAACGGATCCGCTACGCGGCGCGCCTGCAGCACCAGACAGGGCTGCCGATCCTGGTCACCGGCGGCGCGCCGCTGGGCGGCAAATCAGAAGGTCGCAGCATGAAGGCATCGCTGGAGAACGATTTCGGCGCCAAGGTGCGCTGGGTCGAGGACGTTTCCGCCGACACGCGCGAGAACGCGCGCTTCAGCGCGCCCCTGCTGCGCGGGGCCGGCGCCACGCGCGTGCTGCTGGTGACCCACGCCTGGCACATGCGGCGCGCGCAGGAGGCCTTCGTCGCCGAGGCCATCGAGGCGGTCGCGGCACCGACCGGCTACGAAACCGCGCCTCCCTTCTCGCCGTTGGATTACCTGCCCGGCCCGGGCGGAGCATGGGCCGGGCGGATCGCGCTGTCGGAGCTGCTCGGCCGCCTGGTGCAGCGGCTCGGCTGAGGCCGGCTCAGTCGGGCAGTTGCTCGATCTCGACGCGGCGGTTCGGCGCCAGGCAGCGGATCAGCTCGGCCCGCGGCTTCTTGGCATCGCACTGCACCAGCGGCTGGGTCTCGCCCAGGCCGGCCACCTCGATGCGGAAATTGCTGTCGCGGGAAATGAGGTACTTGCGCACCGCTTCGGCTCGGCGCAGCGACAGCTTGCGGTTGTCGTCCTCCTTGCCCATGTTGTCGGTATGCCCGCTGACCTTGATCTTCCGCATCACCAGGGTCGGATTGTCGCCGACCACCTTGTCGAGCGCCTTCCTGCCGCCCGGCGTGAGCACGTCCTCGGCGCTGCCGAACAGCGTGGCGCCGTCGAGGCGGATGACATCGAGGTTCTGGCTGCCCCTCACCTGATCCTTCTTGGCGGTGATCTCCGCCGCGGCCGGGAAGGCCAGCAGGGCGCACAGAATAATCGGAACCATGGTTTTTTTCATTTCATCTTCCTCCTGTCGTTGAACGATAGATCAATTGCCCTTGAAGGCGGGCTTGCGCTTCTCGATGAAGGCGCTCACGCCCTCGGCGAAATCCGCGGTGGCGCTGCAGCGGGCGAAGGACTCCCCCTCGGCGCACAGCTGCGCCTCCAGCGGCGTGGCGAGCGACTGCCCGAGCAGGCGTTTGGTGCCGGCATGGGCCAGCGCCGGGCCGGCGGCGAACCGCTGCGCCAGGGCTTCGCAGGCGGCATCGAGCTCTGCCGCCGGTACGACGCGATTGAGCAGTCCGAGCTCCAGCGCCCGCTGCGCGTCGATGCGCTCGGCCAGCAGCATCAGCTCCGCCGCGCGCTTGGCGCCAACCAGGCGCGGCAGGAAGTACGTGCTGCCGCCGTCGGCGGTGGTGCCAAGCAACGAGTAGCCGGTGGTGAAATAGGCGTTGTCGGCGGCCAGCGCCAGGTCGCAGCCGGCCATCAGCGAAAAGCCGAAGCCGGCGCAGGCGCCGCGCACCTTGGCGATCACCGGCTGCGGCAGGCCGCGCAGGATGCGGATGGCCGGATGCACGCAGTCGTCGATCAGGCGCTGGAAGGTCCGGCTCCGCTCTTCGGGCAGGGCCGCCAGCAGGGTGTGGAATTCCTTGATGTCGCCGCCGGCCATGAAGTGCTCGCCGGCGCCGGTGACGACGACGGCCTTGACGCCCTCCGCCTGCCGCAGTTCCTCGGCGCGGGCAAGCAAGGCGCGTCCCATTTCCAGGCCGAGGGCGTTGAGCGCCTGCGGGCGGTTCAGGGTGAGCGTGGCGACGGCGCCGCGGATCTCCAGCAAGACCTGGTCGTTCATCGTGTTCCCTCGTCGGCGGCATTCAGCAGAAGCCGGTGGTAGAAGCGGATCAGCTCGGCGTGGTTGGCCACCGAGATGCGTTCGTTGGTGCCGTGGAAGCGTGCCAGGTCCTCGCTTCTCGCCCGCACCGGAGAGAAGCGGTAGATGGCGTCGGCAATTGGCGCCATGTGGCGCGAGTCGGTGGCCGCGATCATCAGGCCGGGGGCGACGACGGTTCCGGGAAACAGTTCGCGGATGGTGCGGTTGATCAGGCGGTAGCCGCCGCCGGAAGAAGGCGAGATTGGCGTCGGCTCGTTCGCCTGCTTGCCGCCGCGCGCCACCGCGATCGCCTCGTTGGCGACGGCGGACCTGGCGTGCGCCGTGACGCTCTCGATGCTGTCGCCGGGCAGGATGCGGAAATTCACCAGGGCCTCGGCCTTGCCGGGCAGCACGTTTTCCTTGTTGCCGGCCTGCACCACGGTGAGGGCGGTGGTGGTGCGCAGCATGGCGTTGGTGGAGGCGCCCTTCTCCAGCTGGCTTTTGACGAGCGGCCCGAACAGCCACAGGTTGGAGAGCAGCACGCGGTTCACGCCGCTCATCTCCGGCGCGATGGTGTCGAACATCTCGGCGGCGACGCCGCGGATCGCCGCCGGCATCTTCCGGTCCTCCAGGCGCGCCAGGGCGGCGCTGAGCATGCCGATGGCGGTGTTCGGCGGCGGCATCGAGGAGTGGCCGGGGGTGGCGCTCGCCTGCAGCGCCAGGGTGAGGTAGCCCTTCTCGGCGGTGCCGATCAGCGCAACCGGCCGGTCGAGCCCCTTCAGCACGCCCTCGGTGATCAGCAGGCCCTCGTCGACGACGAAATCGAGGCGGACGCCGCGCGACTGCAACAGCGCAGCGATGGCCTTGGCGCCCTGCGCGCCGCCGATCTCCTCATCGTGGCCGGATGCGATATGGATCGTCTGGCGCGGCCTGAAGCCCGCGGCGGCAAGCGTCTCGAGCGCCTCGAAGATGGCGAACAGGTTGGCCTTGTCGTCCCAGGCGCCGCGGCCCCAGACAAAGCCGTCGCGGATCTCGCCGGAGAAGGGCTCGACCTGCCAATCCTTTTCCGTTCCGGGAGCGATGGGTACGACATCCTGGTGCGCCATCAGCATGATCGGCTTCGCCGCCGGGTCGCTGCCCGGCCAGGTATAGAGCAGGCTCAACTCGTTCACGAACTCGCGCTTGAGCACGGCATGCGCCTGCGGGAAAGATTTCTCCAGCAGGGCGTGCAGCTTGCGGAATTCCCCGGCGCTGGCGCCGTCGCGACCGTCGAAGGAAAGGGTGCGCAGGCGCACCGCGGCGGCCAGGCGCTGCGCGGCGGCGGATTCGTCCACCGCCAGCGGCGCGACCGGCGCCACCTCGATCTGGCGCGAACCCTGGCGCAGCGTGTTGGCGGCAAGCACGACGATCAGTCCAGCCAGTAGCAGCGCGAATCCCAGCGCGATCCTCTTCAACACGGCCCCTCCAAAGAAAAGGGGCGCCGGGCGCCCCTTGCGGACTGCATGGATTTATACCACGGACTCGAACAGTCCGGCCGCCCCCATTCAGGTGCCGATGCACATCGTGACCATGCCGAACTTCGCCTCGCCGCGCTGCATCGCCGCCATCAAAGTGGCGGTGCGGATGGCGCCGGTGGCGCCAAGCGGATGGCCCAGTGCGATGGCGCCGCCTTGCGGGTTCACCTTCTGCGGGTCGAGTTCCAGGGTACGGATCACCGCCAGCGCCTGGGCGGCGAAGGCCTCATTGAGCTCGATCCAGTCCACGTCGGTCTGGCTGACGCCGGCCTGCTTCAGCACCCGCGGGATCGCCTCGATCGGCCCTATGCCCATGATCTCCGGCGGCACGCCGGCGACGGCGAAGCCGCGGAAACGCGCGATGGGCTTGAGATTGAACTGCTTGAGGATTTTTTCCGACACCAGCAGCACGGCACCGGCGCCGTCGGACATCTGCGAGGCGTTGCCG
>JAEUNH010000136.1 GCA_016791205.1 Rhodocyclaceae bacterium
GACGACAAGTGGGTGCAGGGCCAGATCGGCATGGTGCTGGATCTGTTCGGCGAGCCGCTCAACATCCGCCGCCTCGACGACGTCGGCCAGCGCCTGAAGGAAGTCATCTATCGGCAAAGCGCCCTCAAGAAGAACCTCAACGAGGCCAAGGAACGGCTGAAGACCATGCTGACCGGCTTCGTCGACCACCTGGCCAGCTTCTCGACCTCGACCAGCGACTATCACGACAAGATCGAGCAGTGCGCGGTCAAGATCTCCGCCGCCAACGACCTGGCCGAGCTGAACGATGTGATCGTCGAAGTGATGCGCGAAACCCGCGTCATCCAGCTCAATGCCCAGCGCTCGCGCGACGAGCTGAACAGCATGCGGGCCCGCGTCGCCGAGGCCGAGCAGGAAGTCGCGCGCCTGCAGAGCGAGCTGAGCGAAACCAGCGAGATGGTGCGCCACGACCAGCTCACCGGGGCCCTCAACCGCAAGGGGCTGGAGGAAACCCTCGACCGCGAACTGGCGCGCGCCCAGCGCCGGCAGACGCCGATCTGTCTCGCCCTGCTCGACGTCGACAACTTCAAGCGGCTCAACGACACCTACGGCCACCAGACCGGCGACGATGCCCTCATCCACCTGGCCCGGGTGATCCGCGAGACCATGCGCCCCCACGACACCCTGGCCCGCTACGGCGGCGAGGAGTTCCTCATCATCCTGCCCGACACGTCGATCGACGATGCCATGACGGCGCTCACCCGCCTGCAGCGCGAGCTGACCAAGCGCTTCTTCCTGCACAACAACGAGAAGCTGCTGATCACCTTCAGCGCCGGCGTGACGGCCTTCCGCGAAGGCGAGCCCAGGGGCGAAGCCATCGCCCGCGCCGACGCGGCCATGTACCAGGCCAAGAAGAGCGGCAAGAACCGCGCCGTCGCCGCAGACTGACCCGGACCGCAGCGCACAAAGAAAAATCGCCGGGAAAAACCCGGCGATTTTTTTGGGAGTCAGGGGACTTCAAAACCCTGCACGCAAGAAGGCGTGTACAGGCGTTATCGGCGGCGATTGAGGAAACTTGAGAATATTTTTCCGCTCTCTAGCAAACACGCCTATTTATCAAAGAATTAGGGCGGAACCTTGCGATTCCGCCCTAAAGTTTTCCCGGGGCAAACCGTTACTGCACTTGACGGCAACATCATCGCCTGCCGGATCGGGAGTCAGGGGGCGACGCTGTCAGAACCCTCAAACTTGCAAGGAGAAACGTCATGCCTCAGGTAATCAACAGTAACATTTCGTCGCTCAACGCGCAACGCAACCTCAACACCTCGCAGAACGCTCTGGCCGTCTCGCTGCAGCGCCTGTCTTCCGGCCTGCGCATCAACAGCGCCAAGGACGACGCCGCCGGCCTCGGCATTTCCGAGCGGATGACCACCCAGATCCGCGGCCTCAACCAGGCCACCCGCAACGCCAGCGACGGCATCTCGCTGGCGCAGACCGGCGAAGGCGCGTTGTCCGAGATCGCCAGCAACCTTCAGCGTGTCCGCGAACTGGCCGTCCAGGCCGCCAACGCCACCAACAGCGCCGCCGACCGCACCGCACTCGACCTGGAAGTCCAGCAGCGCCTTGCCGAGATCGACCGCGTCGCCGCCCAAACCTCGTTCAACGGCCAGAAGATTCTCGACGGCAGCTTCGGCAACGCGACATTCCAGGTGGGCGCCAACGTGGGCGAAACGATCAGCGTCGGCTTGTCGACCAGCATGCGGTATACCTCCATCGGCAAGATCGCCGACTACGTCAATGGAAGCACCGCCTACAGCTCGAGCTACAACATCGGCCAGCAGGGCACGGGCGTGACCAGTGCTGCTCTGGCGTCCGGCGATCTGGCGATCGCCACGGGCACCAACGCAGCCGTGTCCATCGGCGCCAGCGCCGACAACAGCAGCGGCGCCGGCAATGCCGGCCGCACCTCGGACAGCGCCTATTCGAAGGTGCTGGCGATCAACGCGGCCAGCGTGCCCAACCTGACGGCCGCCGCCGACACCACGGTGGTGTTCGACTACACGACGCTGACCAGTGGCGCTGCCGCGGACACCTACACCCTGACCATCAACGGCCAGAACATCTATTCGGCCGCCGCCAGCACGACCATCACCGGCGACACGATGGTGACCGCGATCAACCTCAACTCGGGCACGACCGGAGTGACCGCGACCTATGACAGCACGACCGCCCGCATTACCCTGAATGCCGCCGATGGACGCGACATCACCCTTTCCCAGACGGCCACCGACGCCGACGCCAGCAGCACGCTGATCGGATACGGCTTCAAGGCGACCAATGGCACCAACAACACGGCCAACGATGCCCTCACCGCTCTGACTGCGGCTTCCGGCACTGCCGTGTCCAACGTGTTCAGGGGCTCGATCCGCCTGACCTCCAACGAGGCCATCACCTTGAGCGGCAACAACGAGACCTATATCGGCTATGCGGACGCCAGCGCGATGGCGCTGGGCGCCTCGGCGCTGAACTCGGTCAACGTCAAAACGGTCAGCGGTGCCAACACTGCCATCCTGCAGCTTGACTCGGCCTTGACCTCGGTGACCAATCTTCGCGCCACCTTCGGTTCGATCCAGAACCGCTTCGAGTCGGTGATCTCCAACCTGACCGCCACGGCCGAAAACGTCTCGGCTTCCCGGTCCCGCATCCAGGACACCGACTTCGCCCAGGAAACCGCCAATCTGACGCGCACCCAGATCCTGCAGCAGGCCGGCGTGGCGATGCTGGCGCAGGCCAACGCGCTGCCGCAGAACGTCCTGACGCTGATCCGCGGCTAAGGCTCCTACCACGTTTGAGGGCGGGCGCCGGTCACGAGCCGGCGCCCAATAACCCCCGGAACAGGAGTAGATCATGGCGATACAGCAGATCAGCAACCTGGCGACCTTGACGTCCCAGGCGACGGTCGCGCCGACTCGCCCTGCAGCCGCCAGCGCGTCCAAGGCGGTCGAGATCCGACTGCCCGGCCAGGCCCCACCCCAGCCCAGCCAGGAGAAAGTCGAACAAGCCGTGGAGCAAGCCGTCGAAGCCGTGCAAAAGGCTGTCGAACCGGTGGCACGGGACTTGCAGTTCTCGATCGACAAGGAAACCGGCAAGACGATCATCTCGGTGGTGGATGCGGTGACCAAGGAGGTCATCCGGCAGATCCCCGGCGAGGAAATCCTGGCCATCGCCAGGGCCATCGATCGGATGCAGGGATTGCTCTTCAACCAGAAGGCTTAGCGATCGCGGGAGGCTACGGGTAAATGGCACTTTCATCTCCAGGAATTGGCTCCGGGCTGGATGTCAGCAGCCTGGTGAGCCAGCTCATGGCGCTGGAGCGCCAGCCCCTCGTCACGCTCGACACCAAGGAAGCGAAGTACCAGGCCCAGCTCACGGCCTACGGCAGTCTGAAGGGCGCCCTGTCGTCGTTCCAGTCGGCCGTCGCCGCGCTGGCCACCCCGGCAAAATTTTCCGCGACGAAGGCAAGCGTTGCCGACACGACCGTCGCCACGGCAAGCGCAACTGCCGGCGCGGCCGCCGGCAACTACTCGCTGGAAGTGCAGACGCTGGCCCAGGCGCACAAGCTCAAGTCGGGCAGTTTCACGAATACCTCGGACACCGTCGGCACCGGCACCCTTACCATCCAGTTCGGCACTTACAGCGGCGGCAGCTTCTCGCTCAACGCCGACAAGGCGACGGCGACCATCGCCATCGACAGCAGCAAATCGTCGCTGGCCGGCGTGCGCGACGCCATCAACGCCGCCAATGCCGGCGTCTCGGCCAGCATCGTCAACGACGGCAGCGGCAACCGTCTTGTGATCGCCTCGAAGGATTCCGGCGTGGCCAACGCCCTGAAGATCAGCGTGGCCGACGACGATGCCGACAACACCAACAACGCCGGCCTGTCGCAGCTGGTCTATGACGCCTCGACCGGCGGCACCACCAACCTGACGCAGACCGTGGCGGCGCAGAACGCCGTCGCCGTGATCGACGGCATCACCGTCAGCAAGGCCTCGAACACCATCGGCGACGCCATCGAGGGCGTGACCCTGAGCCTGCTCAAGGCCAACACGCCGAGCACGACCACGCTCAGCGTCAGCCGCGACACGGCTGCCGTGCAGGCCTCGGTGCAGTCCTTCGTCAAGGCCTACAACGACCTGAAGAAGACCATCGACGACCTGTCGAAATACGACGCGGCGAACAAGCGCGCCTCGACGCTGACCGGCGACTCGACCGTGCGCTCGGTGCAATCGCAGCTGCGCAGCCAGTTCAACACCGCCCTGACCACGGCCGGCGGGGGCTTCACCATGCTCTCCGACATCGGCATCGGCTTCCAGGCCGACGGCACGCTGAAGCTGGACACGGCCAAGCTGACCGCCGCCATGAACGACAGCACCAAGGACATCTCGACCCTGTTCGCCGCGGTGGGCAAGCCGACCGACAGCCTGGTGTCCTTCGCCGGCTCCACGGCGGACACCAAGAACGGCAGTTATGCCGTCAATGTCACCCAGCTGGCGACCAAAGGCACAGCCGCGGGCGGCGCGGCGGCCGGCCTGACCATCTCGGCCGGCAGCAACGACGCGCTGACCCTGACAGTGGACGGCAGCGCGGCCAGCCTGACGCTGGCCGCCGGCACCTACACGGCGGCGGCGCTGGCCGCCGAGCTGCAGTCGAAAATCAACGGCGCCCTGTCCGCCTCTGGCAATACGGTGGCCGTCAGCCAGTCCGCCGGGGTGCTCACCATCACCTCGAACCGCTACGGCTCGACCTCGACGGTGGCGCTCACGGGCGGCAACGGCCTGGCCGGCCTGTTCGGCACGCCGACCGAGACGGCCGGCGTCGACGCGGCGGGAACGATCGGCGGCGCCAGCGCCACCGGCTCGGGCCAGACCCTGACCGGCAGCGGCGATGCCAGCGGCCTGGCGATCAAGATCAACGGCGGCGCCACGGGCAGCCGCGGCAGCGTCAATTTCGCCCGCGGCTTCGCCTACGAGCTGGACAAGCTGGTAGGCCGCATGCTGGAGAACGACAGTCTGATCGACGGCCGCATGGACGGTATCCAGTCTTCGATCAAGAACATCGGCAGCCAGCGCGAGGCGCTGGCGCGCCGGCTCGAATCGGTGGAGAAGCGCTACCGGGCCCAGTTCACCGCGCTCGACGGCATGATCGCCAGCATGACCAAGACCAGCAGTTTCCTGACCCAGCAGCTGGCCAACCTGCCGACGCCCGGCAGCTCAAATTGATGAAAGACGAGGAGAAGAACATGTTCGCCGCCATGCACAATCCGCGCGCCGCCTATGGCAAGGCCGGCGTCGAGATGAGCGTCGAGACCGCCGACCCGCACCAGCTGGTGCTGATGCTGTTCGACGGCGCCATGCTGTCGGTGGCTTCGGCTTCGCTGCACATGCAGCGCCGCGGCCCGCAAGACATCGCCAGCAAGGGCGAGGCGATCTCCAAGGCCATCAACATCATCGCCAACGGCCTGAAGGCCAGCCTCGACATGGACAGCGGCGGCGAGCTCGCCGCCAAGCTGGCGGCGCTGTACGATTACATGTGCGCCCGGCTGCTGCATGCCAATCTCCACAACCAGCCGGCGGCGCTCGATGAGGTCAGCCATCTGCTGGCCGAACTGAAGAGCGCCTGGGCGCAGATCGGGGGCAAGCCGTGAGCCAGATCGCTTTCTACGAATCCCTGCAGCGCCTCTCGGCGCAGATGGCCGAGGCGGCGGCGGCCTGCGACTGGGAGCGGCTGACAACCCTGGAGCGCGACTGCGCCGGGCTGGCCCGGCGCCTGGAAGCGGCCTCCGGGCCCGGCGAAGCGCTCAGCCGCGAGGAACAGTCGCGCAAGCGCGAGCTCATCCTGCGCATCCTGGCCGACGACGCCGAAGTGCGCCGCCACGCCGAGCCCTGGATGGAGCAGGTCAAGTGCTTCCTCGGCGCCGGCGCCCGCCATCGCGACCTGCGGCGCGCCTACGGCCAGGATAAAAGTCAGTAAGCCGGACACGGCGGCTCGGGCGGGCGCATGATTCCGAGCGACCTCGCCGCCCGCCTGCGCCTGCTCAGCGAATCGCTGGTCAATCCTGTCGCGCCGGTGCGCGGCATCCCCGACGAGCTGCCGGAATTGCCGATCGGCCAGCGTTTCACCGCCCGCATCGAGAGCGCCCAGCCTGACGGCACCTTCCGCGCCATCGTCGCCGGCCGCAGCCTGAACCTGGCCCTGCCGCAGCCGGCCCGGGCCGGCGACAGCCTCGATCTCGTCGTCACCGGCCGCACGCCCCGCCTGGTGGCGGCCCAGCCGGCCGGCGCCGCGGCGGCGACGACCCCCGCACTCGCTGTCGGCCAGCGCTTCCTGGCGCGCATCGAGGCGGCGCTCCCCGACGGCACCTACCGGGCCCAGGTGTCTGGCAGCGCGCTGACCCTGGCGCTTCCGGACGCCGCCCAGCCGGGAGAATCCATCGAACTCGTGGTCACCGCGCTCGCCCCGCGCCTGGTGAGCGCGCAGCGTGCCGACATGGCGGCGGCCGGACGCGCCGTCCTTTCGCCCACCGGCCAACTGCTCGGCGCGCTCCTCGCCAATGCCGGCCAGCCGCCGCAGGCGCCGACGCTGGCCGCCGCGACGCCCCTCCTGCCGCAAGCGCCCGCCGAGACCGCCCCGTTGGCCCAGGCCCTCAAGCAGAGCCTCGCCGAGAGCGGCCTGTTCTACGAAGCGCATCTGGCCCAGTGGCTTGCCGGCCGCCACCCCCTCGAGGCGCTGCGACGCGAACCGCAGGCGCGCCTGGCCCACGCCGCGCCGGCCGGGGCCGGCACACCCCCCGCGCCGCCCGCGACCGAGCCTGCTGCTGCCGCTGCCGCAGCGGACCTGGCCCGCGGCAGCGGAGCGGCCACCGGCAGCCTGGCCGCCGAGCTGCAAACCCTGGTGCAGCAGCAGCTCGACGCCGCCGCCACCCAGCAGATCGCCTGGCGCGGCGAGCTCTGGCCGGGGCAGGCCCTGCAGTGGGACATCGCCGCGGAGGAGCGGCCGGGCGGGCAGCCCGGGGACGAGGCCGCGCCCGAGTGGCGCACGACCCTGCGGCTAGCCTTGCCGCATCTCGGGGCGGTCGCCGCCGAACTGCGGCTGTCGGGGGAAAAAGTCGGTCTCGCCATGACGGCGAATCCTGACCGCGTCGACGGGCTGCGGCAGGGCCTGGAGGCGCTGGCCGCCGCCTTCGCCGCTGCCGGCCTGCCGCCGCTCGCCGCCCGGGTGGAAGCGCATGAGCCCGCCTGAGCCGCGCCGGGAAGCCGTGGCGCTGGCCTACACCGCGGCCGAGCGCGCGCCGCGGGTGGTCGCCAAGGGCCGCGGCCTGGTCGCCGAGGAAATCATCGCCCGGGCGCGCGAGCACGGCGTGTTCGTGCACGAGTCGCGCGAACTGGTGGCCCTGCTGATGGAGGTCGACCTCGACGCGCGCATCCCGCCGCAGCTGTATGTCGCGGTGGCCGAACTGCTGGCCTGGCTCTACCGCCTGGAACACGGCCTGGAGCCGCCACAATCCGCGCCATAACGATTAAACTTGCGACATGAGCGCCCCGCACGGCCGCCCGAAGGGGCGCAAGCCACAACCCGGAGCCGCGCAGCGGCGAACACCCATCACCCCCTTCCTCGGGAAGGGGGATGGGGGGAAGGTAGTCCAGTGAGCGGCGTCGGCGAGAAAAGCGAGAAATCGCACCCGGAGGAAGACCCCCAGCTCCGCTTCGAGCTGATGCAGGCGGACGACTACGGCAAGTACCTGCTGCACTCCAGGAAGGAGATCCTCTTCATCCTGCGCGCCATGCGCGAGAAGGGGGACATGGTCACCGTCTACTTCAACCAGGGCAACGATTTCCTGCTCACCACCCTGCTCGACATCAGCGCCGACGGCGGCACCATGCTGCTCGATCCCGGCAGCAATGCCGAGATGAACCGCAAGGCACTGCAAAGCGACAAGCTGGTGTTCATCGCCGCCCACGACAAGGTCAAGATCCAGTTCACCGTGCGCCGCCTGAACGCCACGGAATACCGCGGGCGCGAGGCCTTCCGCGCCCCGGTGCCCGACGAGATGCTGCGCCTGCAGCGGCGCGAGTACTACCGTCTCACCGCGCCCGTCGCCCACCCGCTGCGCTGTGCGATTCCGGTCAAGCTGGCCGACGGCAGCCGCACGACCGTCGAGACCACGGTGATCGACATCAGCGGCGGCGGCCTGGCGGTGATGGCGCCGCCCGAGGGCGTCGAGTTCGAGACCGACCACCTGTTCGAAAACTGCCGCATCGAGCTGCCCGAGGTCGGCACCGTCCTGACCACCCTCCGGGTGCGCAACGTCTTCGAGTTCACCCAACGCAGCGGCGCCAAGAACAAGCGCTCGGGCTGCCAGTTCGTCGACCTGCCCGGGCCGATGCTGACCCTGATCCAGCGCTACATCATCCGCGTCGAGCGGGAGCGCAAGGCCAGGGAAACCGGGATGATGTAAAGCGGGAATGATGCAAGGCGCCGGACGCAGGTTCCGGCGCCGTCCTGCGCAGACCGACTTTTCAAACCTGCATGTTCATGATGTCGTGGTAGGCGGAGACCAGCCGGTTGCGCACCTGCACCATCTGCTGGAACGACAGGTTGGCCTTCTGCAGCGACATCATCACGTCCTGCAGGCTGGCGTTGCCGTTGCCGGCGGAAAAATCCTGGGCCAGTTTCTGGGCGTCCACCTGGGCCTGATTCACCTGGTCGAGGGTGCTCTTCAGGATCTGGCCGAAATCGGCCGCTCCGGCCTCCCCGGCCTGCTTCGGGGCGAGCGCCTTGCCCGAGGCGAGCTGCGCCGTCGACCTCAGCTCGGAAAGCATCTGCTCTATGCCGCGTGTGTCCATGACCGCGCTCCTGAATAGTCCGCCCTGCCTGTTGCAAGCCGTGTGCCAGGCGCTTAAACGGCGCCGGCGGTGCGGTACTGCTGCAGCTTGTAGCGCAGGGTGCGCTCGGAGATGCCCAGCAGTTCGACTGCCCGCTTGCGCGAGCCGTTGACCGCCGCCAGGGTCTCGAGGATGTGCTGGCGCTCCAGCTCG
>JAEUNH010000141.1 GCA_016791205.1 Rhodocyclaceae bacterium
TGTTCAACCTGCCCGCCGAACAGCGCGAGGCGCTGGAGCAGGCCGCCACGCGCATCGCCCTCTATCACCAGAAGCAGCTGGCCGCTTCGTGGGAGTACACCGAGGCCGACGGCACGCGCCTCGGCCAGAAGGTGACGCCGCTCGACCGCGTCGGCCTGTATGTGCCCGGCGGCAAGGCGGCCTATCCCAGTTCGGTGCTGATGAATGCGATTCCCGCCAAGGTGGCCGGCGTCGGCGAACTGATCATGACGGTGCCGACGCCGCGCGGCGAAAAGAACGCCCTGGTGCTGGCCGCCGCCGCGCTGGCCGGGGTCGACCGCGTGTTCACGATCGGCGGCGCTCAGGCGGTCGGCGCGCTGGCCTACGGCACGCAGACCATTCCGCAGGTGGACAAGATCGTCGGCCCCGGCAACGCCTATGTGGCGGCGGCCAAGCGGCGCGTCTTCGGCGTGGTCGGCATCGACATGGTGGCGGGTCCCTCGGAAGTGCTGATCATCGCCGACGGTTTGACCGACCCGGACTGGGTGGCCATGGACCTCTTCGCCCAGGCCGAACACGACGAGCTGGCCCAGTCGATCCTGCTCTGTCCCGACCCTCGCTTCATCGAGGCGGTGGCGAAAAGCATCGAACGACTGCTGCCGGAAATGCCTCGCCAGGATGTAATTTCAGCCTCGCTGTCCGGTCGCGGCGCCCTGATCCAGGTGCGCGACCTGGAGGAGGCCTGCACGATCGCCAACATGATTTCCCCGGAGCACCTGGAGCTGTCCGTGGCCGATCCGAACGCGCTGGTGGACCGCATCCGCCACGCCGGCGCCATCTTCATCGGCCGCTACACTTCGGAATCGCTCGGCGACTACTGCGCCGGGCCCAACCACGTGCTGCCGACCTCGCGCAGCGCACGCTTCTCATCGCCGCTCGGCGTCTACGACTTCCAGAAGCGCACCTCGATCATCGAGGTGTCGGCCGAGGGCGCCGACAAGCTGGGCCGCATCGCCTCCACGCTCGCCCGCGGCGAGGGCCTGCAGGCCCACGCGCGGGCGGCGGAACTGCGCCTTAAGAAGGGCTGATCCCTCTCCCTGCTGGTCAAGGGCGAGGCCGCCCTGCGGGTGCCCTTGCGCCGTCGTCCTGGCCTGCAAACTTGCTGCGCTCGGACAGCAGGCCCGGACAGCCCCGCATCAAGCAGTTCCGTCGCATAGCGACGCGCTACGACAAGCCGGCTTCACGCTTTGCGGTGTTCGTCGCCTGTGTTGTATGGCTGATGTAGCGCACCCCATTCCTGCATCGAGGTGTTGGGCGCTCTGGCCGGCGAGGCGCTCTGCTGCGCTCCATGTCCCCCGTCGCCGGCCGTTGGCCGGCGCCTCCTCCTTGACTTCCGCTCCGCAGAGCGCCCCACCGGCCAAAGCGGTTGGCGCCGGGCCGGCGGTTCAAGGCCCCTTGCGTATCCCACGAGGATGGCGGGCATCCGGCTCCGGGAAGTAAAGGAGGAGAGGCGGGCGCAGCCCGTCTCGGGGGACATGGACGGAGTCGGATGCCCGCCGTCCGAGGCACATTGGCCTCAACTCACATGAATGTCAGCGCACTCTAGCCGAGAATTTCGCGCAGGGCGTCGGTCAGCGCCCGGCACTGCGCATCCGTCCCCACCGTGATGCGCAGGAACTGCTCGATGCGCGGCAGGCGGAAGTGGCGGACGATGATGCTGCGGCTGCGCAGGGCGGCGGCGAGTTCACCGGCGTCGCGCCTGGGATGGCGGGCGAAGATGAAGTTGGCGGCGGAGGGCAGGACTTCGAAGCCGAGCGCGGCGAGATCGCGCACCAGCGCTTCGCGGCTTTTCATGACGGCTTGCCGCGTCTGCTCGAAGTGTGCCTTGTCCTCCATCGCCGCCACGGCGCCGGCGATGGCGAGGCGGTCGAGGGGATAGGAGTTGAAGCTGTTCTTCACCCGTTCCAGCGCCTCGATCAGGTCGGGGTGGCCGACGGCGAAACCGACGCGCAAGCCGGCCAGCGAGCGCGACTTGGACAGCGTCTGCACCACCAGCAGGTTGGGGTATTTCGCCACCAGCGGAATCGCCGTTTCCCCGCCGAAATCGACATAGGCCTCATCCACCACCACGACCGAATCCGGGTTGGCGACGAGCATCTGCTCGATCGCGGCCAGCGACAGGGCGCGGCCGGTCGGCGCGTTCGGGTTGGGGAAGATGATGCCGCCGTTGGGCCGCGCGTAATCTCCCGACCGGATCTCGAAGGCCTCGGTCAGTGGCACGGTCTCATAGGCGACGTCGTAGAGCCCGCAATACACCGGGTAGAAGCTGTAGGTGATGTCCGGGAACAGCACCGGCTTTTCATGCTTGAGCAG
>JAEUNH010000015.1 GCA_016791205.1 Rhodocyclaceae bacterium
TAGAGCAGGATGCAGGCCGAATCGTCGGCGCCGCGGCCGACGCGGCCGCGCAGCTGGTGCAGTTGCGAGAGGCCGAAACGCTCGGCGTGCTCGACCACCATCAGCGAGGCGTTGGCGACGTCGACGCCGACTTCGATCACCGTGGTGGCGACCAGCAACTGCACCCTGCCCGCCGCGAAGTCGCCCATCACGGCGGCCTTCTCCTCGCCCTTCAGGCGGCCGTGCACCAGGCCGACTTGCACGCCGGGCAGCTCGGCGCGCAGGCGCTCGAAGGTGTCCATCGCCGTCTGCAATTGCAGCTTCTCGCTCTCTTCGATGAGCGGGCAGACCCAGTAGGCCTGCCGCCCTTGCGCGCAGGCATCGCGGATGCGAGCGATGACTTCGTCGCGGCGCGCTTCCGACACCAGCTTGGTCAGCACGGGCTTCCTGCCCGGCGGCAACTCGTCGATCACCGAGACGTCGAGGTCGGCGTAATAGCTCATCGCCAGGGTGCGCGGAATGGGCGTCGCCGACATCATGAGCTGGTGCGGATTTTTTCCCTTCTCGCGCAAAGTCAGTCGCTGGCGCACGCCGAAGCGGTGCTGCTCGTCGATGATGGCGAGGCCGAGGCGCGAAAAATCCACCGCTTCCTCGATCAGCGCGTGGGTGCCGATGGCAAGCGGCGCACGGCCTGACGAGATCGCCCCGGCCATCGCCGCCTTCTCCTTCTTCTTCAGGCTGCCGGAGAGCCAGGCGATCTCCAGCCCGAGCGGGGCAAGCCATTGCGAGAGCTTCCGGTAATGCTGTTCGGCGAGGATCTCGGTGGGCGCCATCAGCGCGGCCTGGTGGCCGTTCTCGACGGCCTGCAGCATGGCCAGCGCGGCGACCACCGTCTTGCCGCTGCCGACGTCGCCCTGCAGCAGGCGCTGCATCGGATGTTTTTCGCCGAGGTCGGCGGCGATCTCGCGCCAGACGCGCTGCTGCGCGGCGGTGAGCCTGAAGGGCAGCGCGGCGAGGAGCTTTTTCGTCAGCGTGGCTTTCGCCGGCAGCGGCGGCGCGGTCTTGGCGCGCCTCGCCTCGTGGGCGCGGCGCAGGCTGAGTTGCTGGGCGAGCAGTTCGTCGAACTTGATGCGCTGCCAGGCCGGGTGTTCGCGGTCGGACAGCTCGGCCAGCGAGACGGCGGGCATCGGATGGTGCAGCCGCTCGACGCTGTCGGCGAAGGGCGCGAGCTGCAGCCGCTTGCGCAGCGGCTCCGGCAGGGTCTCGCCGAGGTCGGCCTGCTTCAGGGCGAGATCGATGCATTTCCTCAGCGCCAGTTGCGAAAGGCCGGCGGTGGTCGGGTAGATCGGCGTCATCGCCTCCGGCAACGGCTCGTCTTCAGTGACCAGGCGGTAGCGCGGATGCACCATCTCGTCGCCGAGGAAACCGCCGCGCGGCTCGCCGAAAATCCGCAGGCGCCGCCCGACGGCGAGCTGCTTCAGCTGGCTGCCGTAGAAGTTGAGGAAGCGCAGCACCAGTTCGCCGCCGCCGGCATCCTGCACGCGCACCACCAGCTGGCGGCGCGGGCGGTACTGCACGGAGGACTCGACGATTTCGGCCTCGACCTGGGCGGGCATCCCGGGCCGCAGGTCGGCGATGGCGGTGAGGCGAGTCTCGTCCTCGTAGCGCAGCGGCAGGTGCAGGACGAGCTCGGCCTGCGTGCGGATGCCGAGCTTGTCGAGCTTCGCCTCCGTCGCCGCTGTGACGCCGGCAATCACCCCAGCACGAGCACCGCGTCGACCTCGACCAGCGCGCCGCGCGGCAGCGCCGCCACCTGCACCGTGGCGCGGGCCGGATAGGGCTGGCTGAAATGGCTCGCCATCGCGTCGTTCACCTTGGCGAAGTGGGCGAGGTCGGTGAGGTAGATGTTCACCTTGACGGCGTCGGCGAGCGAGCCGCCGGCCGCCGCGGCGACGGCCTTCAGGTTGTCGAAGACGCGGGTGGTCTGCGCGTCGATGCCCTCGGCCATCTGCATGCTGGCCGGGTCGAGGCCGATCTGGCCGGAGAGGTAGACGGTGTTGCCGCTCTGCACGGCCTGCGAATAGGGGCCGATGGCGGCGGGAGCGGCGGCGGTGGCGATGATTTTTTTCATGAATGCCCTCAGCGTTTTTGCGGCGGGATCAGCAGGCCGGGGCCGAGGCCGAGCGCCTTCAGCTTGCGGCGCGCCTCGTCGGCCTCCTTCTGGGTCTTGAAGGGGCCGACATGCACGCGCGACTCGACGTAGGAGGGAATGCCCGCCTTCTCCAGTTTCGCATGCAGCTCCCCGGCGTTCGAGGCGCTGGTGAACACGCCCATCTGCAGGCGGTAGCTGCGGGGGATCGCGGCGGCCGGATCGGGCTTCGCCGGCTCGGCCTTGGACTCGGCGGCCGGGGCCCTGGCCTCGGCCGGCGCGACTTTGGCCACCACCGTCTCCTTCTTCGCAGGGGCGGCGGCCGGCGGCTTGATGACGACGCGCGAGGCCGGCTTCGGTTCGGGCGGCGGCGCCAGCGGCATCTGGCTCTTCTCCGGCTCGGCCTTGGGCTCTTCCTTCTTCTCTTCGGGCTTCGGCTCTTCCGGCTTGGCCTCGGGCTTGGGCGGTTCGGCGGCCGGCGGCGCCGTTGCGGCCGGCGCTGGCTGTGGCGCGGAGGCGGCCGGCGGCGGCGCGGGTTCGTTGAGGTAATGCTCGAACAGCGCCAGTCCGCCGAGCAGCACGACGGCCGCCACGACGGCCATCGCGATGCGGCGCAACAGCTTCTTCTTCAGCTCGTCCGGATCATCCTGGTTCATCTCCCCTCCCTTTGGCGCGACTCAGCGCGCATACCATCTCGGCCTCGGCCACCGAAATCCCGCAGCGCTCGGCGATGTCGCGCGCCGCCAGGCCCTTCTGCGCCAGCGCCACGGCCTCGCCGTACTGGGGCGAAACGTTGCGCGCCGCCTCCAGCAGACCGACTTTTTCCTTGAGCGCCGCCAGCTCGCCGCGCAGCTCGGCCAGCTCCGCCTCGATGCCGCCCTTCACCACCTGCTGGCCGAACTCGGCCGGATCCTGCTTCCACGCCGGCGCGGGCGGATTCTGCCGCGGCATGCGCGAGAGGCGGATGATGACGATGCCGGAATAGACGCCGAGCAGCACCGCGGTGCCGATCACCATCTCGCGCAGACCAAAGCCTTCGAAGAACTCCATGTCGTTTCTCTTTCAATCGGCGCTTTTTTCGAGCGCCTGGTCGATGTCCCACAAAATATCGTCGAGCGTCTCCAACCCGACCGAGAGGCGAATCATGTCGGGCGAGACGCCGGCCTCGACCTGCTGCGCTTCCGTAAGCTGGCGATGCGTGGTCGAGGCCGGGTGGATCACCAGCGTCTTGGCGTCGCCGACGTTGGCGAGGTGGGAGAGGAACTGCACGCTCTCGATGAACTTTTCTCCCGCCCCCCGTCCGCCCTTCTCGCCGCCCTTGATGCCGAAGGTGAAGATCGATCCCGCTCCCTTCGGCAGATATTTTCGCGCCAGCGCATGGTACGGGCTATCCGCCAGGCCGGCGTGGTTCACCCAGGCGACGCGCGGATGCGCGGCCAGGTGCTCGGCCACCGCCTGGGCGTTGGCGACGTGGCGCTCCATGCGCACGTGCAGGGTCTCCAGCCCCTGCAGCAGCAGCCAGGCGTTGAGCGGCGCGAGCGCCGGCCCCAGCGTGCGCAGCGTCTCGAAGCGGGCGCGCATGGTGAAGCCGAAGTCGCCGAAGGTTTCAAAGAAGCGCACGCCGTGGTAGCCCTGCGAGGGCTCGGTCATCTGCGGAAATTTCCCGTTGTCCCAGGGAAACGTGCCCGACTCGACGAGCAGCCCGCCCATGGTGGTGCCGTGGCCGCCGATGAACTTGGTGGCCGAGTGCACGACGATATCGGCGCCATGCTCGATCGGCCGGCACAGATAGGGCGAGGCAAAGGTGTTGTCGATCACCAGCGGCAGGCCGGCCTCGCGGGCGATGGCCGCCACGGCGGCGATGTCGAGCACGTTGCCGCGCGGATTGCCGATGGTCTCGGCGTAGAGGCACTTGGTCTTCGGCGTGATGGCGCGGCGGAAGTTCTCCGGCTCGTCGGGATCGACGAAAGTCGTCTCGATGCCGAGCTTGCGGAAATTGAAGCCGAGCTGCGAATAGGTACCGCCGTAGAGGGTGCTCGCCGAGACGATGTGGTCGCCCGCCTCGCACAGCGTCAGCAGCGCCACCATCTGCGCCGACTGGCCGCTGGCGGCGGCCAGCGCGGCGCGGCCGCCCTCGAGCGCGGCAACGCGCTCCTCGAGCGCCGCCACCGTCGGGTTGGCGATGCGCGAGTAGACGTTGCCGAAGGTCTGCAGGTTGAACAGGCTGGCGGCGTGGTCGGCCGAGTCGAAGACGAAGGAGGTGGTCTGGTAGATCGGCACCGCCCGCGCGCCGGTGGCGGCGTCGGGCTGGCCGCCCGCGTGCAGGCAGAGAGTCTCGAAGCCGTATTTCCGGTCGGGCATGATGCTTCATTATGCCAGCACGGAAACAAAAAAGCGGGCGCCGCCTGGCGCCCGGAAAGGGAGGAAGCGGAGGCTTACTTCTGGAAGGAGGCGGTGCGCGGCCGGGCGGCGTCCAGCCCGACCAGTTCCGGGCGCTTGGATTCGTCGGGCGTCGCCGACGCCGGCGCCGCCTGCTCCGAGGCGAGCGAACGCACGTCGCCGGAGACGTCGCCGCCCTCCTCGACGACGATGCGGCCATAGCGGATCTTGCCGGAGACCTGGCCGGTGGCATGCACCACCAGCTTCTTGCGCGCCAGCAGGTCGCCGTCGAAGCGGCCCTGGATCTCGGCGACATCCACCACCACCCGCCCGGAGAAGGCGCCTGGCTGGGCGATCTGCAGGGCCTGGCTGTCGAGCACCGCTTCGACGCGGCCTTCGACCACCAGCGTCCCGCAGTCGCTGATCTCGGCGCCCTTGAGCTTGATGTCGGGGCCGACGATCAGGCGGCTGCCGGGCTCGACCTCCGGTTTGTCGGCTTTGGGCGCCGGCGCGGCCGGCAAGGGCGCCGCCTGAGCCGGCTCCGGCCGCGGCGGCACGGCGATGGGCTCGCCCGGTCGTCGCGGCATGCCGGGGCGCTGCGGGAGCTGGGGTTCGTTGTTCTTGCCGAAGAGCTGCATTTTGTCGAGCATGGTGACTCCTTGTTTGAAATGACACAGGGTTGCGGCCGCCGCGGCGACCGCAAGCGGCATAGGCAAGCGCCATGCCCGCAGGCAATTCATCCTTTGAATCAGTCGGATGCCGGAACGCCCCGGCGGCGAGCGAGGAAATTGCCGCGAAATCTGTCGGCCCCCGCCGACGCGCTTTCGGTTTCGCGCAACGAAACCTTGCGCGCCAAGGGCTTGGCGTGTCGCCGCAGGGCGACTCCTGCGGTATGCTTGCGTTTCGAAGGCGCACGGCGACGCAGAATCGCGAACAGGCGCCCGCACCGGGCGCCCTCCCGGCACCGAGGAGACAGCATGCGAACCTACAAGAGCGATGCCGTGGTGATCGGCGGCGGCCTGGCCGGCATCTGCGCCGCGCTGGAACTGCTGGAGGCCGGCCGCAGCGTCACCATTCTCGACCGCGACGAAGAGGAGAACTTCGGCGGCCTGGCCAAGGAGAGCTTCGGCGGCATCTTCGTCGTCGGCAGCCGCGAGCAGAAGAAGAACGGCATCGAGGATTCCCCGGCGCGCGCCTTCGCCGACTGGTGTTCCTTCGCCGAGTTCGGGCCGGACGACCACTGGCCGCGGCGCTGGGCCGAGGCCTACACCGGGCGCTGCCACGACGAGGTCTATCTCTGGCTGAAGCAGAACGGCATCGCGTTCTTCCCGGTGCCGCACTGGATCGAGCGCGGCCTCGACGTGCCGGGCAACTCGGTGGCGCGCTTCCACATCGTCTGGGGCACCGGCCGCGAGCTGGCGCTGCAGCTCATTGCCCGGCTGCGCCATCACCCGAACGCGGCGAAGCTGGCGGTGCACTTCGGCCACCGCGTCGAGGGCTTCACCACCCTGATGGGCGGGATCAGCGGCTGCAGCGGCGTGCTGGAGGCAGGCGGCGAGCCCTTCGAGGCCTTCGGCGAAGCCATCATCGTCGCCGCCGGTGGCATCAACGGCAGCCTGGAGAAAGTGCGCCAGCACTGGCATGCCGACTGGCGCACGCCGCCGCAGACGATTCTCAACGGCTCGCACCGCTACGCCGACGGCCTGCTGCACGACGCTGTCGGAAAATTCGGCGGCAATCTCACCCACCTCGACAGGATGTGGGACTACGCTGCCGGCGTGCGCCACTGGAATCCGAGGAAACCGAATCACGGACTATCGGTGGTGCCGCCACGCTCGGCGCTGTGGGTGGACTGGCAGGGCCGGCGCTTCGCCCCGCCGCTGGTGACCGGCTTCGACACCCGCGACCTGGTGACGCGCGTCTGCGCCACCGAGCGGCAGTATTCCTGGCAGATCCTCAACCGCAAGATCGCCCTGAAGGAACTGGCCGTCTCCG
>JAEUNH010000013.1 GCA_016791205.1 Rhodocyclaceae bacterium
CGCCGCCAGCGCCGGCGCCAGCGCGGCCAGCGCGATGAGCGCGGTCCACGGCAGGGCGCCCAGGATGACCGAACCGATCAGCCAGCCGTAAGCCGTGCCGACGATCAGCGGATAGCCGTAGCGCGCGCGGGCGGGGCCCAGGCGCACCACCCAGTTGCGCTTGCCGGTGGCGGCGTCGGCCCGGTAGTCGGGGAACTGGTTGATGAACAGCACGTTGGCGACGTGCAGCGCGTAGGGCAGGCCGGCGCCGAAGGGCAGCGCCGAGAAGGCGCCGCGCTGCACGTAGTCAGCGCCGACGACGACGATCAGCCAGCCGCAGGCCACCGCCAGCTCGCCCCAGCCGCGGCTCATCAGCTTGAAAGGCGGCGCGGAATAGGCCCAGCCGACGAACAGCCCGGCCAGGCCGATCCAGATCAGGCCGCTGGCCGAGGTCCACGCCAGCCACAGGCCGGCGGGGATCACCGCGGCGAGCAGGGCGTAGCCGAAGAGGCCCGCCGCGCCCAGGCCGAGCACGCCGTTCTGGATGAAGCGGCTGCCGCCGGTGAACGGGAACTGGCGCTCACTGTTGGCGGCGTCCGTGCCGTTGAGCGCGTCGTAGTAGTCGTTGAGGACGTTGATGCCGGCGTGCGCCACCAGCGCGAAAAATACGGTGAAGAAGGCGGCGGCCGGGCGCAGCATGGTGCCGTCGAGCGCCGCGGTGGCGAGCCCGATCAGGCAGGCGGCGAAGGTGACGCTCAGGAAAGGCGGGCGCGTCGCCGCGAAGTAGCGCAGGAAGGGATTGGGGTAGGCGGCGAGGGTCGGTTCGGCAGGCGGCGGCGACATGTCAGGGCTTCAGCAGTTGGCTGGCGGCGGCTTCGATCTCGGCATGGCTCATGGCGCCCAGTTTACTGCCGACGACGCTGCCGTGGCGATCGATGATCAGGGTAAAGGGCACCACCGCCTTGGCATTGCCGCTCGCCTGCATCAGGGCGATGCCGCCTTCCTTGGCGAGCAGCCCGGTGTAGCGCATCTCGTAGGCCTTGGCGAAGTCCTTCGTCGCCTCGACCTTGTCGTCGAGGGCGATGCCGACGACGACCAGGCCCTTCCGGGCGTACTTGTCGTGGGCGGCGGTGAGCTCGGGAATCTCCTTCTTGCAGGGGCCGCACCAGCGCGCCCAGAAGTTGACGATCAGCGGCTTGCCGCGCAGCTGCGCCAGGGCGTAGGGCTTGTCGTCGAGGTCGTGCAGGGTGGCGGCGAACAGCGCCGACGCGTCCGCCGCTACGGCCGCCAGCGGCAGCCAGAGGAGCACTGCTGCCAGAAGCAACTTCTGATTCCTGATTCCTGACCCCTGATTCCTGCTCATGGCAGGTCGCCGCGCCGGAACACGAGATAGCCCGCGCCGGCCGCCAGCGCCCCGAGCGCCGTCGGGTAGAGCACGGCGAAGAACTTGTAGCCGGTGGCGCCGAAGGTGTCGAGGATGACGAAGGCCGAGGGGCCGAGCACGATCAGCTGCGGGTCGAACAGCGCCAGCGCCGCGGTGCGGAACACCTGCAGCGGATTGGCCAGGGCGATGCCCACCGCCACCTCGGGCGCCACCTGGCCCTGGATCATCACGCCGAGCAGGATCAGGTCGAGGAACAGCAGCAGCGTCAGCCAGACCATGAAGGCCAGCCCCTGGGCGACGTCGGTGCTGCGCGCCAGCGCCGAGACCAGCATGCCGAGGCCGAGGAAGCACCAGCCCATGGTGGCGAGC
>JAEUNH010000044.1 GCA_016791205.1 Rhodocyclaceae bacterium
CAGGCCGAGCAGGACATGGTAGACCGAGTTCTTCAGCATGCGCTTGTCCACGCCGCTGCCCATGGTGGCGTTGCCCTGCGGGTCGAGGTCGACCAGCAGCACGCGCTGGCCCTGCGCGGCAAGTGCGGCGGCGAGGTTCACGGTGGTGGTGGTCTTGCCGACCCCGCCCTTCTGGTTGGCGACTGCACAGATGTACGACATGTTGTTATGGCTCCCTTTCCACGCGCACCAGATGGCGCGCGCCCTCCACTCCCGGCACCTGAAGCGGGATGACTTCCGCCACGCGCCAGCCGGCCGGCAACTGGGCGATTTCCTCGTAGGGGTGCACCCCCTTCATGGCCAGCAGCGCGCCGTCTTCGGCGAGCAGGTGGCCCGACAGCTTGACGAACTCGGCCAGGTCGGAAAAGGCGCGCGAGATCACCACGTCGCATTTCTCTTCCGGCCGCCAGGCCTCGACGCGTTCGCAGTGCACCGAGACGTTGGCGAGGCCCAGCTCGATCTTCGCCTGCTGCTGGAAGGCCGACTTCTTCTGGTTGCTCTCCACCAGCGCCACCTGCAGGTCCGGCCGCGCGATGGCGAGCGGGATGCCCGGCAGGCCGCCGCCGCTGCCGATGTCGGCCAGCCGTTTTGCGTTGCCCAGATGCGGCAGCATGGCCAGCGAATCCAGCAGATGATGGCTGATCACCTGCTGCTCGTCGCGCAGCGCGGTGAGGTTGTACACCTTGTTCCACTTGCCCAGCAGCGCGGCGAAGGCGAGCAGCTTCTCCTGCGCCGACGGCGGCAAATCCAGGCCCAGCGCAGCGAGGCCGCGCGTCAGTTGTTCTTCCGACGTCATGCGCGCTTGCGGCCTTCGCGAAGCGGGGATCCGCGCCGCTTGAGATGCACCAGCAGCAGCGAAATGGCGGCAGGAGTGATGCCTTGTATCCGCGAAGCCTGGCCAAGGGTTTCCGGCTTGTGCTGGTTGAGCTTCTGTTGCGCCTCGATCGAGAGGCCGCGCACCGTGCGGTAGTCGAGGTCGGCCGGCAGCGGCGTGTCTTCCTGCTCGCGACTATTGGCGATTTCCTCGGCCTGGCGATCGATGTAGCCCTGGTACTTTGACTGGATCTCCAGCTGCTCGATGGCTTGCGCATCCGCGATCGGCTCGCCCGCGCCCGGCAGGGTCATCAAACTGGCGTAGTTCACGTCCGGCCGGCGCAGCAGTTCGGCCAGGTTGTATTCGTGTTCGAGCGGCTTGCCGAGCACGCGCTCGGCATTCGCGGCATCGACGGTCTTCGGATTCACCCAGGTGGTCTTCAGGCGCTCCTGCTCGCGCGCGATGGCGTCGCGCTTGCGGCTGAAGGCGTCCCAGCGCGCGTCGTCGACGATGCCGAGGTGGCGGCCGGCCTCGGTCAGGCGCAGGTCGGCATTGTCCTCGCGCAGGCTGAGGCGGTATTCGGCGCGGCTGGTAAACATGCGATAGGGCTCGGAGACGCCGCGCGTGATGAGGTCGTCGGCCAGCACCCCGAGATAGGCCTCGTCGCGCCGCGGACACCACGGCGCTTCGCCCCTGGTGAAAAGTGCGGCGTTGAGGCCGGCGAGCAGCCCCTGTGCGGCAGCTTCCTCGTAGCCGGTGGTGCCGTTGATCTGGCCGGCGAAGAACAGGTTCTTGATGGCCCTGGTTTCCAGCGAGGAATGCAGGCCGCGCGGATCGAAGTAGTCGTACTCGATGGCGTAGCCGGGGCGCAGGATGTGGGCCTGCTCCAGGCCGGGGATGGAGTGCACCAGTTCGAGCTGAACGTCGAAGGGCAGGCTGGTGGAGATGCCGTTCGGATAAATCTCGTGCGTCGTCAGGCCTTCCGGTTCGAGGAAGATCTGATGGCTGGACTTGTCGGCGAAGCGGTGGATCTTGTCCTCGATGGAGGGGCAGTAGCGAGGGCCCACTCCCTCGATGACACCCGTAAACATGGGCGAGCGGTCCAGCCCGCCGCGAATGATGTCGTGCGTGGCCTGGTTGGTGTGGGTGATCCAGCACGGCAGTTGCCGTGGGTGCTGCGCAGCATCGCCGAGGAAGGAGAACACCGGCGCCGGATCGTCACCCGGCTGCACGGCCATCACCGAAAAGTCGATGCTGCGGCCATCGAGACGCGGCGGCGTGCCGGTCTTCAGTCGGCCAGCCGGCAGCTTCAGTTCGCGCAGGCGCGCGGCGAGGCTGACAGCGGGGGGATCGCCCATGCGGCCGGCCTGGTAGTGGTCGAGGCCGACATGGATAAGGCCGGCGAGAAAGGTGCCGGCGGTCAGCACGACGGTTTCGGCCTCGAAGCGCAGGCCGAGCTGGGTGACGACACCGGTGACGCGGTCGCCGGAGACGCTGAGGTCGTCGACGGCCGCCTGGAACAGCGTGAGGTTGGGCTGGTTCTCCAGCCGGCGGCGAATCGCCGCCTTGTACAGCACGCGGTCGGCCTGGGCGCGCGTGGCGCGCACCGCCGGACCCTTGCTGGAATTGAGGATGCGGAACTGGATGCCGGCCTCGTCGGTGGCCGCCGCCATGGCGCCGCCGAGGGCGTCGACTTCCTTGACCAGGTGCCCCTTGCCGATGCCGCCGATGGAGGGATTGCAGGACATCGCCCCCAGCGTCTCGATATTGTGCGTCAAGAGCAGCGTTCGGCAGCCCACGCGCGCCGAAGCAAGCGCCGCCTCGGTGCCGGCATGGCCGCCGCCGATAATGATTACGTCATAACGCGTGGGGAACAGCATGGCTCGGTGATGGCCTCAGGGAGGCGCCATCATACGCGAGGCACAGTCAAAAAAATAGCGCACTGTTTCACGTGAAACAGTGCGCTATTTAACTTTTAACTTACAGAAGCTTACGAATATTGACACATGACTTTCAATTCGCACGGATCGTCAACCTGCAATCAGTTCTAGCCTTCGGGGGTGGTCCATTTTGTACACCATGCGCAGTCTCGGCATGGCGATGAGTGTGCGTTCAATCTTCAACCGGATTACCGCAACCCTCCTCAGGGTACAGATCGGACAAACCAGTCAGATGGCAATGGTGTCCCAAGCAAACTTCAAAATGAATCCCGTCGCCACCGCCAGAAAAGCGCGCCGCACGAAACCGGCCCCATGACGGATAGCCAGGTGCGAGCCGACCTGTGCGCCAGCGATGTTGAACAGCGCCATGGCCAGGCCAATTGCCACCAGCACATGCCCATGCGCCCCGAAAAACAGCAGCGCCGACAAATTGGTGGCGGCGTTGACGATCTTGGCCGACACAGAGGCCCGAAGGAAATCCAGTCCAAACAGACGGACGAACATGAAAACCAGGAAACTGCCCGTTCCGGGGCCGAAAAAACCGTCATAGAAGCCGATGACGCCACCGAAGAACAGGGCCAACAACATGTCGCGTCGCCCGTGGTGCCGGCGCTGATCCACGGCGCCCAGATCCTTACGCAAATAGGTGTAGGCCGTGACGCTGACCAACAGCGCAAGCACCAAGGGACGCAGCCACTCCTTGGGCAACAGGGCCACGGTCATGGCGCCGAAGTAGGACAAGACGAATGCCGCAACGGCCGCCGGCAGCGCCGCCCGCCAGGGCACATCGATGCGGCGGGCGTAACGCAGGGCAGCGCTGCCGGTGCCGAAGATGCTGGCCAGTTTGTTGGTGCCGAAGAGAGTGGCCGGTTGCGACTGGGGCAGGACATTGAACAAGGCCGGGATTTGGATCAGGCCGCCGCCGCCGACCACGGCATCGATCAGGCCGGCCGCGAATGCCGCAATACACAAAAGGGCCAGGTCATTTGGTTCCACGTGGAACACCCCAGACGGCTATTTGCCGATGCAAAAACGGGAAAAGATCTCCCCAAGGAGGTCGTCGGGCGTGAATTCACCGGTAACGCTCCCGAGACTTTCCTGGGCCAGCCGCAACTCCTCCGCGAACAGTTCGAGCTGCCTCTGCCTGGCCTCTGCCAGCAGCAAGTGGTCTCTGGCGTCCTGCAGGGCCTGAAGATGGCGCTCCCGCGCCAGAAAAACACCTTCCGCACCAGGGTGCCAACCCGCCACGCGAAGGAGCTCTTCCTCGAGCTGGGCCATTCCATCGCCGTTCTTGGCCGAAATCCAGAGCGCCACCTGGCCTCCTGAGGATTCGCGGCCGGGAGCCCGGCCGGCCAGATCCGACTTATTCAAAAGCACGATCCGCTCGACATCGCCCGGCAGGCGCGTGGCGATCGCCCGATCGGCCCCGGTCATTCCTTCACGGGCATCCAGCATGTGCAGGACAACGTCGGCCCGCTCGATTTCCCGCCAGCTGCGGGCGATGCCCAACCGCTCGATCTCGTCTTCGGATTCCCGCAGACCGGCGGTATCGACGATATGCAGCGGGATGCCCTGCACCTGAATAGTTTCCCGCAAGGCGTCACGGGTGGTGCCAGGAACGGGGGTGACGATCGCTCGCTCTTCCCCGGCGAGCCGATTGAGCAGGCTGGACTTGCCGACATTCGGCTGTCCGGCCAGCACCACATGCAGCCCGTTGCGCAGAAGGCTGCCCTGGCGGGCGCCGGACAACAGACGGTCGATCGCAGCAATCAGACCGCCAAGTTGCCCGGCGACATCTCCCTGCTGCAGGAAGTTGATTTCTTCTTCCGGAAAATCCAGCGTCCCTTCGACCAGCAGGCGCAAGGAAATCAATTGCTCCACCAGTCCGAGTACGGCTCGCGAAAACTCACCGGACAGGGAGCGGATGGCTGAGCGGGCAGCAGCATCGGTCGAGGCCTCAATCAGGTCGGCCACTGCTTCGGCCTGGGCCAGATCCAGCTTATCGTTGAGGAAGGCGCGGCGAGTGAATTCACCCGGCTCGGCCAACCGCGCCCCAAGCTCCAGGCAGCGTCGGACCAACATCTGCATTACCACAGGACCGCCATGGCCCTGGAGCTCCAGCACATCTTCGCCCGTATAGGAATGGGGAGCGGGAAAATAGAGGACGATGCCTTCGTCGATCTCGGTGCCTGCGGCATCGCGAAAGCGCGCCAAGACGGCCCGCCGAGGGGTGGGAATGCTTCCGGTCAGCTGGCTGGCGAATGGGCCGAGATCCCGCCCGGAGAGCCGAACCACGCCAATGCCGCCGCGACCGGGCGCGGTGGCAACGGCCACAATCGCATCAGCTGGCTTTCTGTTTGCCACCCTCGATCAGGCGTGTGATCTGCCACTGTTGGGCGATCGACAGAACATTGTTGATCGTCCAGTACAAGACCAGACCGGACGGGAACCAGAGGAACATGAAGGTGAACACGATCGGCATGGCCATCATGACCTTGGCCTGGATCGGATCCGGCGGCGTAGGGTTGAGCCGGGTCTGGATCACCATCGAGACGCCCATGATGATCGGCAGCACGTAAAAGGGATCCTTGGTCGACAAGTCCTCGATCCACAACAGCCAAGGAGCATGGCGCATCTCTACGCTGCCCAGCAACACCCAGTAAAGAGCGATGAAGACCGGTATCTGGACCAGGATCGGCAGGCAGCCACCCAAGGGATTGATTTTCTCCTTGCGGTACAACTCCATCATCTCCTGATTCATGCGGTTCCGGTCAGATGCGAATTGTTCCTTTATTTTCATTAACTTCGGTGTAACCACCTTCATTTTCGCCATCGACCGGTAGCTGGCCGCGGAAAGCGGATAGAAGGCGCCCTTGATCAGCACAGTAAGAAGGATGATGGACCAGCCCCAGTTGCCGACCAGACGGTGAATCAGCTCCAGCAGCCAGTAGATCGGCGCCGCAATGACAGTCAGCCATCCGTAATCGACCACCAGATCGAAACCCGGCGCGACCTTTTCCAGCTTGGCCTGCTCCTGGGGCCCGGCATACAGAGGGACGCCAACCCGAATCGTTTGACCGGGCGCAACCGCCGGCACAGGCAGAATGATGCCGGCCGAGAACAGGTTGTCGGCCACCTTGCGGACGAAAAACTCGCGCTCGTCACTACCCTGGGGTGTCCAGCCGGCGACGAAATAATGCTGGACCATGGCCAGCCAGCCATTGTTGGCCTTCTGCACAAATTTGGCCTTGCCTTTATCTACCTCGGCAAATTCGATCTTCTGGAACTTGCCCTCGTCGGTGAATATTGCCGGTCCCGTGAAGGTCGCAATATTGGTCATGCTGGCTTCAGGCACCTTGCCGTCGCGGGTCAGCTGGTAGTAGGCGTGGGCGGCCAGCGGCGTCTGGCGCCGGTTGGCGATTTCGTAACCGACATCGATCTGGTAACTGCCGCGATGAAAGGTGTAGATCTTGGCCACCTTCAGGCCGTTGACCTCGGGAGCCTCCAGCCGGATTTCGATCTTCGCTTCATCCGGTTTCAGCTCGTAGGATTCAGCTTTCAGTTTGAATTCCGTCTTGTGATTTGGCAGGCCCTCGCCGATCAGCCCGGTCTGGGCGAGATAGGTACGCTCCTTGGATATCTCCATGAGCACGAAATGCTGGGATTTGTCCTC
This sequence comes from Rhodocyclaceae bacterium, assembly GCA_016791205.1. Taxonomy (GTDB): domain Bacteria; phylum Pseudomonadota; class Gammaproteobacteria; order Burkholderiales; family Rhodocyclaceae; genus Desulfobacillus. Next base: position 6,467 of record JAEUNH010000044.1, read on the forward strand.
GGTTGCCTTGTGCTGGGTCAGCTCGAGACGCACCAAGTCTCCGCCCACCGATGCTATTTCAGCCAGGTAGAGATCGGTCTTGACCGAAGCCTTCTCACCGGCGGCCGGCGCGACCTGAGCCACTGCGGGTACTGCGGAAGGCGTAGGCGCCGCCGCTGACGCAAGCGATGTGGCCGGTGCGGGCGCGGTCCCGCCGGGCAGTGCTGCGGCCGCCTGTGGCGCCTGAGTCTTGCCGGCAACCTGCGCGGGTTGGTTCTGCTTCTGCCAGCCGTCCCACAGCATGAACAGGGAGAAGATGAATACAAGCAGGAGGATCAGGCGTTGATTGTCCATCAATCGGCTTTCAGGAAAGACTCAGGGTACGGGATCGTATCCACCGGGATGCCATGGGTGGCAGCGGGAAACGCGTTTGGCAGCCAACCAGGAACCCTTGCATCCGCCATGCCTCTCGAGCGCTTCGATGGCGTACTCGGAGCAGCTCGGATGAAAGCGGCAACTCCTGCCCAACAGGGGACTGATCGCCAGGCGGTAGAGGCGCACAAGGGATACCAGCAGCATTTTCATTGTGTCAGGCGAGCCAACAGCTCGTCGATTTCGCCCCGCAAGATGCGTCGATCCGGTCGCTCCAGCCGGGTCGAAACACGCACCACGATATCCATTTTCGGAAGGTGGGCGCGAATCAGGCGGAAGGATTCTCGCACAATGCGCCGCACCAGATTGCGGTTCACCGCCGAGCGAACGTGCTTTTTTGCGACGATCATGCCGATCCGCGCCGTGGCGGCGGAACCCGGTCGGTACAACAGATCGAAGTGTCTGCCGCGAAGAGACCGGCGAAAAGCAAAAACGGATGAAAACTCATCCGTTTTGCGCAATCGATGTTCGTCGCGGAAGCCGAGGCCGACGCCCGCCGCCGTCACTTCAGACGCCGAGACGTGCCCGTCCTTTGGCGCGACGAGCGCGGATGACCGCACGACCGCCGCGCGTACGCATGCGGACAAGGAAACCATGGGTGCGTTTGCGCCGGACTACGGAGGGTTGATATGTGCGTTTCATGGCTACCGTGTGTGCTGAAAGCTAAACGCGTAATTACATCTTTTCATTATGGATTTGTCAAGGCCATTTTTTTTGGCGGCCTGTGGATAACTCTTCCAGAATAGCGCTAGAATTCGCCATTCAAAAGGCTGGCGGCGGGCCTCTCTGCCAGCTAATAAATCTATAATAATCAAAACATTAAATAACTCTTAGGCTACTGCCAAGTCATCAAAGAATGAATGCTTTTTGGTCATCCTGCCTGCAAAAACTCGAGCAGGAACTACCGCCCCAGCAATTCAATACCTGGATCAAGGCCTTGCGCATGGAGGATGGCGATGTCGCGGGCCATGATCTGAGGCTGGTCGCCCCCAATCGCTTCGTCCTGCAGTGGGTTCGCGAGCGCTATTTGCGACGCCTGGAGGACATGGCCAAACAGTTCTTCGCAGAGCCGGTCCAGATCTCCATCAATTTGCCGGAAGCGCCGGAAGGCGGCCCCGCACCTGTCTCTGCGGCTCATACGGTCAAGGTGCCGGCCATCGCGCCGCCCCGGAACAACATCGTCGCGCATGGCCAGGCCGCACCCGACGCACAATACGAGAAGACCCGTCTCAATCCCGCCTTTACTTTCGATGCCTTGGTCACCGGTCGCGCCAACGATCTGGCACGCGCGGCCGCCTATCAAGTGGCACTGAATCCCGGCACATCCTACAACCCCTTGTTCGTTTATGGCGGCGTGGGCCTGGGCAAGACCCACCTCATTCACGCGCTTGGCAACGAGGTCTTCCGCCAGAATCCTGAGAAGGTGATCCGTTACGTCCATGCCGAGGACTACTATGCCGACGTCGTTCGGGCCTATCAGCAGAAATCCTTCGACATCTTCAAGCGCTATTACCGCTCGCTCGACCTGCTGCTGATCGACGACATCCAGTTCTTCAACAACAAGAACCGGACCCAGGAGGAATTCTTTTATGCCTTCAATGCCCTTATCGAAGCCAAGAAACAGATCGTCATTACCTGTGACACCTATCCAAAGGACATCACGGGACTGGAAGACCGCCTGATCTCGCGCTTCGATTGGGGCCTGACGGTAGCCATCGAGCCGCCAGAGCTGGAGATGCGGGTCGCCATCCTAAAGAAAAAGGCCGAGGCCGAGCAGATCGAAGTCGGCGAGGATGTTTCTTTCCTGATAGCCAAGCATTTGCGTTCCAATGTGCGCGAACTGGAAGGCGCCCTGAAAAAGGTCCTCGCCTTCGCCCGCTTCCACGGCCGGGAAATCAACCTGGAAGTCGCCAAGGAAGCCCTCAAGGATTTGCTGGGCGCCCATAATCGCCAGATCACCTTCGAGTCCATCCAGAAAACAGTCGCCGAATACTACAAAATCAAAGTATCGGACATGCACTCCAAGAAACGGACGCGGATTGTTGCGCGGCCTCGCCAGGTTGCCATGTGGCTGGCGAAGGAATTGACGCCAGCCAGTCTTCCGGCTATCGGCGAAGCCTTCGGTGGGCGAGACCATACGACTGTCCTTCACGCCTGCCGGACCATTTCCGACCTGCGCTTGAAAGACACCACCATCAACCATGACTTACTGGTGCTGACACAGGTATTAAAAGGCTGAACAAGCAGGTGACAATTTGTGGATAACCATGAAAAACAGCCTGTTGATAAATTTCATCTACATTTTCTTCATGTTTTACAACTGACTTGTCCAAAGCTTTATTAAGTATTTAACTTAATGTTTTTTATTACCTTTTTTAGGTTATTCACAGATTTTGACGGTGTACTAATAACTAGTTGGAGATTTATATATGCTCCTTATTAAAACCAAACGCGACAACATCCTGACACCGCTTCAATCGGTTTGCGGCATTGTCGAAAAGCGCCATACCCTGCCGATTCTTTCGAACGTGCTGATCGAAAAGAGTGGCGACCAACTCACTTGGCTGGCGACCGACATCGAGATCCAGATCCGTACGCATACGGCAGGAGCGGCGGGTGCCGATAAAACCGCCGTGACGGTTGGCGCCAGAAAGCTCCAGGACATCCTGCGTTCCCTGCCTGATAGCGCTGAAGTGAGCCTGGAATTGTCCGAGAAAAGAATGCAGGTGAAGGCCGGCAAGAGCCGCTTCAACTTGCAGACTTTGCCGGCCGAGGATTATCCGCGCATGTCACAGGCGGAAAGCGAGCAGGTGCGGCTGCAGCCGACCCAAAAGCAGTTCAAGCGACTCATCGGTCTGGTGCAGTATGCAATGGCCCAGCAGGACATCCGCTACTATCTCAACGGCCTGTTGCTGGTGGTAACCGGGAACGAGGTGCGGGTGGTGGCAACGGATGGACATCGCCTGGCCTATGCCAGCGAACAGATCGAGGAAGCCCAACCGCGCACCGAAGTCATCCTTCCGCGCAAGACAATCCTGGAGCTCTCCCGCTTGCTGTCGGATAATGACGATGTGCTGGATATCCGCCTGTCTCCGAACCAGGCCCAGTTCCGCTTCGGCGACATCGAGCTCGTCTCCAAGCTGATCGACGGAAAATTTCCGGACTATGAGCGGGTGATCCCCCAGAGCCACAACAAGGTGATTACGCTTCCGCGCACCATGCTGCTGCAATCGCTGCATCGGGCGGCGATTCTGACCAACGAAAAGTTCCGCGGGGTCCGCCTGGTGCTGGCGCCGGGCAGCATGAAAATTATCAGCAACAACGCAGACCAGGAAGAAGCCCAGGAGGAAATCGAGATCAGCTATGACGCCGAGGCGCTGGATATCGGCTTCAACGTCACCTACCTGCTCGATGTCCTGAACAACGTATCCATCGAAAACGTCGAAATCCGCCTGGCAGACGCGAATTCGAGCGCCCTCATCACCCTGCCCGGCAACGAACGATTCAAGTACGTCGTGATGCCGATGCGGATCTGAGGCAAAGGGAGCAAGATTTGACGGAAGAAAACATCCCGGAGATGCCTCCGGAAGGCAACGGCAGCTACGATTCATCCAGCATCAAGATCCTGAAAGGCCTCGAGGCTGTCAGGAAACGGCCGGGGATGTACATCGGCGACACCTCCGACGGCACCGGCTTGCACCACATGGTGTTCGAGGTGGTGGACAACGCCATCGATGAAGCGCTGGCGGGCCATTGCGACGACATCGCCGTCACCATTCATCCCGACAATTCCATCTCGGTGACCGACAACGGCCGCGGCATTCCGACGGACATCAAAGAGGACGACGAAGAGAAGCGCTCGGCAGCCGAGATCGTGATGACCGAACTCCATGCCGGCGGCAAGTTCGACTCCAACTCCTACAAGGTTTCGGGCGGCCTGCACGGCGTCGGCGTATCGGTGGTCAACGCGCTCTCGGAATGGCTGCGCCTGACCATCCGGCGCGATGGCAACAAGCACGCCATGGAATTCCGCGACGGCGTGGCGGTCGAGCCGCTGCGGGCCGTGGGCGGCACGGAAAAGCGCGGCACCGAGGTGCACTTCCTGGCCTCGCGTGCGACCTTCGGCAACATCGAGTATCACTACGACATCCTGGCCAAGCGCCTGCGCGAGCTGTCGTTCCTCAACAACGGCGTCAAGATCCGCCTGATCGACCAGCGCAGCGCCAAGGAGGAGAACTTCGCCTACTCCGGCGGCGTCAAGGGCTTCGTCGAATACATCAACCGCAGCAAGACGGTCCTGCACGGCAACATCTTCCACGCCGTCGGCCAGAAGGACGGCATCACAGTGGAGGTCTCCATGCAATGGAACGACTCCTACCAGGAGCAGGTCCTTTGCTTCACCAACAACATCCCGCAAAAGGACGGCGGCACCCACCTGACCGGTCTGCGCGCGGCGATGACGCGGGTAATCAACAAGTACATCGAGGACAACGAACTGGCCAAGAAGGCCAAGGTCGAGACCACCGGCGACGACATGCGCGAGGGCCTTGCCTGCGTGCTGTCGGTGAAGGTGCCGGAACCGAAGTTCTCCTCGCAGACCAAGGAGAAGCTGGTCTCCTCGGAGGTGCGACCGGTGGTCGAGGAGATCGTCGGCCAGAAGCTGGCCGAGTTCCTGCTGGAGCGGCCGGCCGACGCCAAGATCATCACCGGCAAGATCATCGATGCGGCCCGGGCGCGGGAGGCGGCGCGCAAGGCGCGCGAGATGACGCGGCGCAAGGGCGTGCTCGACGGCATCGGCCTGCCCGGCAAGCTGGCCGATTGCCAGGAAAAGGATCCGGCGCTATGCGAGCTATATCTGGTCGAGGGGGATTCCGCCGGCGGCTCGGCCAAGCAGGGACGCGACCGGAAATTCCAGGCCATCCTGCCGTTGAAGGGCAAGATCCTCAACGTCGAGAAGGCGCGCTTCGACAAGCTGCTCTCCTCCCAGGAGATCGCCACCCTGATCACCGCGCTCGGCACCGGCATCGGCAAGGGCGATGACTACAAGCCCGAGAAGCTGCGCTACCACCGCATCATCATCATGACCGATGCCGACGTCGACGGAGCGCACATCCGCACCCTGCTGCTGACCTTCTTCTACCGGCAGATGCCCGAGCTGGTCGAGCGCGGCCACATCTACATCGCCCAGCCGCCTCTCTACAAGATCAAGCACGGCAAGAGCGAGCGCTACATCAAGGACGATCATGAGCTGAACCAGCACCTGCTCAGGCTGGCGCTCGACGAAGCCGAGCTCCAGCCGCGCGACGGGGCCGAGCCGATCCGCGGCGAGGCGCTGGCCGAGCTGGCGCGCTCCTATCTGCTGTCGGAGGCGGTGATCGCCCGGCTCGGCAGCTACATCGACGGCGAGGTGCTGCATGCCCTGCTCGCCAATGGCTTGATGGTCGACCTGTCCGGCGAGACGGCGGCCAGGCAATCGGCGGAGCGACTTGCCGCCTGCCTTCCCGCTGCCATCCAGATTGCCGCACGCTTCGACGAGAAAACCGAGCGCTGGCAGCTGGCCGTCGAGAAGATGCGCCATGGCAACCTGAAGACCGGGTTGATCGACGAGGAATTTCTGCTCTCCGGAGACTATCAGCAGATTCGTCATACCTCGCATCTGGTCACCGGGCTCATCGGCGCCAACGCGGCAATGAGGCGCGGGGAGAAATCCCAGGCCGTGAAGAGTTTCTCCGAGGCGATGGGCTGGCTGCTGGCGGAAGTCGAGCGCGGCCTTTCCAAGCAGCGCTACAAGGGCCTCGGCGAGATGAACCCCGAGCAGCTGTGGGAAACGACGATGGATCCGACGACACGGCGCCTGCTCAAGGTGCAGATCGACGACGCCATCGCCGCCGACGAGATCTTCACCACGCTGATGGGCGACAACGTCGAGCCGCGCCGCGCCTTCATCGAAGGCAACGCGCTGTACGCCCGCAACATCGACGTCTGATGCAGTTCCGCGTCATCCCGGTCACACCCTTCCAGCAGAACTGCTCGCTGTTGTGGTGCGAGCGGACCTTGAAGGGGGCGGTGGTCGATCCAGGCGGCGATCTCGACGCCATTCAAGCGGCCGTGGCGCGCTTCGGCGTCACGGTGGACAAGATCCTGCTGACGCATGGGCATATCGATCACGCCGGCGGCACCGCCGATCTCAAACGCAGGCTGGGCGTGCCGATAGTGGGGCCGCAACGCGAGGAGTCTTTCTGGATCGATCAGCTGCCGCAGCAAAGCCAGATGTTCGGCTTCCCGCGCGCCGAGGCCTTCGTGCCGGATCGCTGGCTTGAAGACGGCGATGACGTCGAATTCGGCGAGGTCAGGCTGGAAGTCATTCACACCCCGGGACACACGCCGGGTCATGTGGTGTTCTTCAATCGCGCTTCGAGGCTGGCGGTGGTCGGCGACGTGCTGTTCCAGGGTTCCATCGGCCGCACCGATTTCCCGCGCGGCGACTACGATACGCTGATCCGCTCGATCCGGCAGAAGCTGTGGCCGCTCGGCAATGACGTGACGTTCATTCCCGGCCACGGGCCGTTGTCCACCTTCGGCGACGAGCGGGAAAGCAATCCCTTCGTCGGCGACTCAGCCTGACTATTTCTTCGCGGTCTTCTTCTTCGCCGGCGCCTTGGCTGCCGTCTTGGCGCGACCGACTTTTTCCGCCGCCGCCGGCTTGTCGCTGGCGGCCTTGGCGCCCGCCTTGGGCGCCCGCGGCTCGAACTCGAAGCCGATCTTGCCGTCGCCGCCCCTGACAAGGTAGGCAGAGAACTTGCGCCGCGTCTTGTTGGAGATGAAGCCCCGCAGCAGTTCGGTGCGCCCGCCGGCCAGCAACTTGGCCATCTGGGCGCGCTCCACCGGCTGTTGCAGGATGATCTTGCCCGAGCGGAAATCGCAGGTCTTGGCGCTGCCGACGGCGCGCTCGCAGACATAGGCCAGGCCGTGCTCGTAGACCGCGCCGCCGCACTTCGGGCAATTGCCGAGCGCCTCCTGGCCGCTGAAGTCCACCGCCTCGCCCTCGCCCGCCTCGCCCTGGCCGAAGTCGAACTCCGGCAGTTTGTCGGCATTCAGGCGGATCATGGCGGCGAAGGGCCGCCCCATCTTGCTGCGGAATCCCTGGAGCGGCCCGACCACGCCCTTGGCGAGCAGCTCATCGACTTCCTCCGGCTCGTACTGGCGGCCGGCGACGACTTTCCACAGGGCGTAGTCGCACTTCTTGCACTGGAACTTCTTGTAGTTCTCCTGGATCACGCCGCCGCACTTGGGGCAGGGGCTGCCGAGCGTGCTGAAGACCTCCTCGGGGATCTCCCCGTGCTTGATGCGGTCGACCATGTCGCGGGTCTGCTCGACGATGTGGTCCATGAACTCGTTGCGCTCCAGCTCGCCCTGCTCCATCTGCTTGAGCTTGTATTCCCAGTTGCCGGTCAGTTCCGGCGAATGCAGCTCGTCGATGCCGAGAGTGGACAGGGCCACCATCAACGAGAAGGCCTTGGCCGTCGGCTGCAGCTCGCGGCCATTGCGGTGCACGTATTCTTCCTGGATCAGGCCCTCGATGGTGGCGGCGCGGGTGGCAGGCGTGCCGAGGCCGCGCGCCGACATGGCCTCGCGCAGCTCCTCTTCCTCGATCAGCTTGCCGGCGCCCTCCATCGCCGTCAGCAGGGTCGCTTCGGAAAAGCGCGCCGGCGGCTTGGTCTGATTCGCCTTGACTTCGATGTCGTTGGCCCAGACGCGCTCCTTCGGCTTGATCGGCACCAGGCTCGGCGTTTCGTCCTCGCCGAGCGCCTCCTTGCCGTAGACCGCGAGCCAACCGGGCACGACCAGCACCTTGCCTTCCGACTTGAAGGCTTCGCCTTCGACGCGGGTGATGCGCGTCGTCACGTTGTATTCGGCCGCCGGGAAGAAAATGGCGAGAAAGCGCCGGCTCACCAGATCGTAGAGCTTCTGCTCGGCTTCGGACAGGTGCTTGGGCTCCGCCCCGGTGGGGATGATGGCGAAGTGGTCCGAGACCTTGGCGTTGTTGAAGATGCGCTTGTTCGGGTGGGCCCAGCCGCCCTTGAGGATCTGGCCGGCGAAGGGTGCGTAGGGCGTGCCGGAAAAGCTCTTCAGCGTCTCCTTCACCGTGGCGACGTAGTCCTCCGGCAGGTAGCGCGAGTCGGTTCGCGGATAGGTCAGTGCCTTGTGCTTTTCATACAGCGCCTGGGCCAGGGCCAGGGTGGTCTTGGCGGAAAAACCGAAGCGGCCGTTGGCCTCGCGCTGCAGCGAAGTGAGGTCGAAGAGCAGCGGCGAGAGCTGGGTGGTCGGCTTGCTCTCTTCCTCGACGGTGCCGTGCTTGCCCAGGCATTTCTTGCGGATCGCCTCGGCCTTCTTGATGTCCCAGAGGCGCTCGGGCCTGGCGTGCTCGTCATCGGACTTCCTGAATTTCTCGTCGAACCAGCGGCCGCGGTAGGGGCCGGCGACGGCGGCGAACTCGCCTTCGACTTCCCAGTAGTCGCGCGGACGGTGGGCGCGGATCCGCTCCTCGCGCTCGACCAGGATGGCCAGGGTCGGCGTCTGGACGCGGCCGACCGGCGTTTTGTGGAAGCCGCCCTCTTGCGAGTTGAAGGCGGTCATGGCACGCGTGCCGTTGATGCCGATCAGCCAGTCGGCTTCCGAGCGGCAGCGGGCGGCGTCGGCCAGCGGCCGCATCTCCTTGTCGCTGCGCAGATGGGCGAAGCCCTCGCGGATGGCGCCCTGGGTCATCGACTGCAGCCACAGGCGGCGCACCGGCTTGTCGGTGTTGGCGTGCTGCACCAGATAGCGGAAGATCAGCTCGCCCTCGCGCCCGGCGTCGCAGGCGTTGATGAGGCCGCCGACATCCTTGCGCTTCATCAGTCGCGTCAGGAGTTTCAGACGGTCCCCGGTCTTTTCGATCGGGTTGAGGGCGAAATGCGGCGGGATCACCGGCAGGTGGGTGAAGGACCACTTGCCGCGCTTGACCTCGTATTCCTCGGGCACGGTCAGCTCGAGCAGGTGGCCGATGGCCGAGGACAGCACGTAGTCGTCGTTCTCGAAGTACTCGCCCTGCTTGCTGAAGCCGCCCAGCGCCCGGGCGATGTCCTGGGCGACGGAGGGTTTTTCGGCGATGATCAGTTGTTTGCTCATGGGTTCCGGCAGCGCGCGCGGGCGCAACCGTCAAGGCGTGCAAAGGGCGGGATGATAAGGACTGCGCCGCGGACTGGCAAGCCGGATCGGTGGGCGCTCAATGCAGGTAGCGCGATTCGCTGCCGGAAAGCAGTTCTTCCAGGATCAGGGTGTCCATCGTCTGATGCTGGTTCCACAGCACCATCAGCACGATGATCTTCAGCTTGGAAAGCGACACCGTGTGGTCGGATAGGGCCATGGCCCGCTCGAGGATCAGTTCGCGCGTCAGCGGATTGAGCACGCCGGCGCTTTCCAGGAAGGCCAGGAAACCGCGGCATTCCGTTTCCAGCTTGGCGGATTCCTCGGCGCCGTAGCAGCGCACCGAGCGGTTGTCGGCGCCGATCGCCGGCAGGCTGTCGCTGCCGACCACCTGCAGGCCATCGAGCCACTGCAGGGCTTCGCTGATCTCTTCGTCCTCGAAGCCGGCGGCGGAAAGCTTCAGGGCGAGTTGCTCGGGTTCGGGACAGGCGTCGGCGTGGAAAAAATTCTCGAATAGATAGACAAGTATGTCGAACATGGCGGCGTCGTGTCGTCTGTTCATGGGCCGATGCGCTGGAACCGTCCTCCCGGCAGACTGGCGATCCGGCCGTCCAGCTCCAGTTGCAACAGAATGGCGTATAGCTTCTCCGCCGTCAAGCCGGAGCGTGCGCAAAGGGTGTCGATATCGCAGGCATCGTGGCCCAGGTGGGCCAACAAGGCCGCGTCGGCGCCATCGTCCCGCGCCGGCGGAAAAGTCGGTCTCCCCGATACGGCGAAGCCCGTCTCCTCGAGGATGTCGCGGACGTCGTCGACCAGCTTGGCGCCCTGCTTGATGAGCTTGTGGCAGCCCTTCGACAGGGGCGAGTGGATGGAGCCGGGAATGGCGAAGACATCGCGGCCCTGTTCGCCGGCCAGGCGGGCGGTGATCAGCGAGCCGCTGCGTTCGGCAGCCTCGACCACCAGGCAGCCGAGTGCCAGCCCGGCGATCAGACGGTTGCGGCGCGGAAAATTTTCCTTCAGCGCCGGCGTGCCGAGCGGGAACTCGCTGACCACAACCCCGCGTTCGGCGATCTCCCGCGCCAGGTCCCGGTTGCGCGCCGGATAGACCCGATCGATGCCGGTGCCGATCACCGCGATGGTCGAACCCGGGCCGCGCAGTGCGCCGCGGTGCGCCGCCGCGTCGATGCCCAGCGCCAGCCCGCTGACGACGCTCAGGCCGGCATCGGCCAGCGCCGCGGCGAAGGCCTCGGCGTTGGCGGCGCCTTGCGGCGTGGCGTTGCGCGAGCCGACCACCGCCAGGGAGGGCTGGTTGAGCAGTTCGAGGCGGCCCTTGGCATAGAGGACGGTGGGCGGGTCGGCGGTGTCGAGCAGGCGTTGCGGATACTCGGCATCGGCCAGGGTCAGGATCCGGTTGCCGGCTTGCCGGGCCCAGGCCAGGGCCGCGTCGATGCCGGCCGCGGCATCGTGGCTCAGCAGGCGCTCGGCATCGCCCGGCGGCAGGACGCGCGCCAGTCCGGCGGCGGAAGTGCTGAAGATGCTGGGGGGCGGCCCGAAGGCCTTGAGCAGCTTGCGCTGCGTCTCGCCGCCGATGCCCGGCGTGAGCGTCAGGCGCAGCCAGGCGGCGAGTTCGCTTTGCTCGCTCAACTCAGGGCGTGCGCACGATGTCCGAAACGACCACGGGCCGCGAGACGTTCATCACCAGCGCGTAGGAGATGCGATCGAAGACGCGGAACACGAAGAGCTGGCCGTACTTCTCCGGTGGCAGCTTGTAGGTGGTCTTCTCGTCGCCTTCGCGGTACAGCCGTTCGCCGCTGTTGCGATAGAGGTCGAAGACGTGGCCGAGTGCGATGCCGTCGCGCTTGCCGCGGTTGAGCGTGACGATGGAGTTGCGGCCGGTTTCCTTGACGCCGCCATAGACCGCGGCGATCTGTCCCTGGATGGGCTTGGTCGGGATGTGCGGCGCGTACTGGATGATCTCCACCGTCGGGCTCGGCATCAGGCGGTCGTGCACCCCGATCTCCTGCACGGCGGTGACGACCTCGATGGTGGCCGGGTCGCCGTCGGCGATCTGGCGCGCGGTGCCGAGATAGAAGGCCTCGTGGCCGAGGGTCTCCTTCGTCTCGGGATCGACGACGGGCTTGGCCGGACGGAAGATCTGCCAGAGCTTGGCCTTGTCCTTCATCCCCGCCACATAGGCCCGTCCGCCCGGGCCGATGTACACCCGGTCTTCCTGGGTGGCGACGATCTTGGGCGTGGTGGTCATCCAGCTTTCCTCTACCACTGACGGCTTCGACAGGAAAGGCTCGATGGCGCCTTGCGGGATGCTCGGGATGGCCTTCGAGATGGCCTCGGAATACACCTTGGGCTGGAGCTGGACGTTTTCCACCCGCAGTTGCGGATTGGCGCCGCTCTTGTCGAGCACCAGCACCTGGCCGGGATAGATCCGGTGCGGGTTCTTGACCTGTTCCTTGTTCATCCGCCAGAGCTCGGGCCAGCGATGGGGCTCCTTGAGGAACTTGCCGGAAATGCCCCAGAGCGTGTCGCCGGGAACGACGATGTGGCGATCCGGCGCATCGTCGGCCAGTTGAAGCGGCTTGGCATCCTGGGCGATGGCACAGGCGGTTGAGAAACACAGAAGCAGCGCAGATATAATGCGAATCATCGTCATGGCCTCGCACACACAAGGTTCCCGAGCCTTGGACCCGGATTCTCGTCGAAGTCTAGCATGCTAGCATCGACTTTTACAGGTTTGGATTAATTGTTGCACCTAATTGCCTAAATTGGCAAGCTTTTTATGGCCCTGCTACCCATCCTTCGCTATCCCGATCCGAGGCTCCACAAGAAGGCGACCGAAGTGGACGCGGTGGACGACGGCATCCGCAAACTGGTGGCCGACATGGCGGAGACCATGTACGAGGCGCCGGGCATCGGTCTGGCCGCGACCCAGGTGGACGTGCACAAGCGGGTGATCGTCATCGACGTTTCCGAGGACAAATCGAAGCTGCTGGCACTCATCAATCCCGAAATCCTGGAGCGCGACGGCGAGCAGGTCTGCGAAGAGGGCTGCCTGTCGGTGCCCGGGGTCTACGAGAAAGTCGTGCGTAGCGAGCGGGTCACGGTGCGCGCCTTCGACCCGCAGGGCGCACCATTCACTCTGGAAGCCGACGGACTGCTGGCGGTGTGCATTCAGCACGAGGTCGACCACCTTGACGGCAAGGTCTTCGTCGAGCATCTGTCCAGGCTCAAGCAGAGCCGCATCAAGGCCAGGCTGGCCAAACAGGCGCGCATCACGGCCTGATGCGAATCCTGTTCGCCGGCACGCCGGAGTTCGCGGCCCAAGCATTGTCGGCCCTTCTGGCCGCCGGCCATGATCTGCCGTTAGTGCTTACTCAGCCGGATCGACCCGCTGGACGGGGCATGGCTCTACAGGCCAGCCCGGTCAAGCAACTGGCCATGCAGCACGGCCTGCCACTGCATCAGCCGCCCACCCTGAAATCCGAGGACGCGCGCCAGCGGCTGCGCGATGCCGGCGCGGACGTGATGGTGGTAGCTGCCTACGGCCTGATCCTGCCGCAGGCGGCGCTCGACATCCCCCGGCTGGGCTGCATCAACATCCATGCTTCCCTGTTGCCGCGCTGGCGCGGCGCGGCGCCCATCCAGCGCGCCCTGCTGGCGGGGGATCGCGAGACCGGCGTCACGATCATGCGCATGGAAGCCGGACTCGACACCGGGCCGATGCTGCTGATGGAAAGTCTGCCCATCGCGGACACCGATACCGCAGGCAGCCTGCACGACAAGCTGGCGGTACTGGGCGCCCGCCTGATCGTCGACGCCTTGCCCAGACTGGAAAGAGGGGAATTGCCCGACCGGCCGCAACCGGGCGAGGGCATCACCTATGCCGCCAAACTCGACAAGGCCGAGGCGCAACTCGACTGGCGCCGGCCGGCGGTCGAGCTGGGCCGCGCCGTGCGGGCCTTCAATCCCTTCCCCGGCGCCACCGCGCAGATCGACGGCCAGACGATCAAGGTCTGGCGGGCCGAACCTGCCGCCGGAAAGGGCGAAGCCGGCACCGTCCTGGCGGCCGGCGGCGATGGCATCGTGGTGGCCGGCGGCGAAGGGGCGTTGCGCCTGACCGAACTGCAGAAAGCCGGCGGCAAGCGCCTGGCGGCGGCGGATTTCCTGCGCGGTTTCGCCCTCAGGGCCGGCCAGCGCTTCGCCCTGGCGGCGGATTGAATTTTTCCGCACCTCCCCCATCTAAGCTTTGCGTTTCTTAACTGGAGACAACAACCCATGTTCGGCAACTGGCTGAAAACCGCGATCCTCATGGCCGGCATCCTGGCGCTGTTCGCCGCCGTCGGCGGCGCCATCGGCGGCGCACAGGGCATGCTGATCGCCTTCCTGCTCGGCGCGGGCATGAATTTCTTCGCCTACTGGTTTTCCGACAAGATGGTGCTGCGCATGTACAACGCGCAGGAAGTGGACGCGGCCTCCTCGCCCTATCTCTACAACATGGTGAAGGAGCTGGCCCAGCGCGCGCAGATCCCGATGCCGCGCGTCTACCTCATCGACGAGGCGCAGCCCAACGCCTTCGCCACCGGCCGCAACCCGGACCACGCCGCCGTGGCGGCCACCACCGGCATCCTGCAGCTGCTCTCGGCGCGCGAGCTGCGCGGCGTCATGGCGCACGAGCTGTCGCACGTCAAGCACCGCGACATCCTCATCTCGACGATCTCCGCCACCGTTGCCGGCGCCATTTCCTCGCTGGCCCAGTTCGGCATGCTGTTCGGCGGCTCGCGGGACGGCGAGCGCGCCAACCCGATCGTCTCCATCGTCGTCATGGTCCTGGCGCCGATTGCCGCCATGCTGATCCAGATGGCCATCTCGCGCGCCCGCGAGTTCGAGGCCGACCGCGGCGGCGCCGAGATCTCCGGAGATCCCAATGCACTGGCCGACGCGCTGGCGAAGATCGACGCCTACGCCCGCGGCATTCCCATGCATACGGCCGAGGCACACCCCGAGACAGCGCAGATGATGATCATGAACCCGCTCTCCGGCGGTGGCCTGCGCGGCCTGTTCAGCACCCACCCGGCGACGGAAGAGCGTATCGGGCGGCTGCGCGCGATGGCCTGATCGAGGGCCAGGAAGAACGAAGGGCGGCGAAAGCCGCCCTTTTTATTTCAATTTCTTCTGCAAATAGTCCAGCACGTCGCCCAGCGTCACCAGCTTGGCGTAGTCGGCCTCGGGAATGTCCACCTTCAGCTTCTCGTGCAGGCCGATGAGGAAGTTGAGCCAGTCCATCGAATCGAGATCGACCTGGTTGCGCAGCGGCCGGTCGGGGCGCAGGTCGCCCTCTTCCACTTCCGGCGCGATGGTCTTCAGCGTCGCGATCACCACCGCGCGCAGTTCCTTTTCTTCCATTACAGATTCTCCGGTTGTTGCAACAGATCGCGCAGCTCGGCGAGAAAGAGTGCGCCGCGATGGCCGTCCGAGACGCGGTGGTCGGCGGCGAGGCTCGCCGTCGCCACGGGCATGACCGTCAGTGTGCCGTGCTCCGCCCAAGGCTGCTCGGCAATGCGGCCGAAGCCGACCAGCGCCACCTGCGGCGGGTAGATCACGCCGTACACTGCCGCGACACCTTGTTCACCGAGATTGGTCACGGTGATCGTCGGATCGGACATCTCCGAGCTGCGCAGCGAGCCTGAGCGCGCGCGCTTCACCAGATCGGTGAGGTCGAGCATCAACTGTTCGAGCGTTTTATCGCCGACGTCGTGGATGGCCGGCGCGATCAGCCCGCCCTGCCGCAGCGAAATGGCCACGCCGATGTGCGCGGCGGCGGCCGGCTGGAAGGCGTTGTCGCGATAGAAGCCGCTCATTTCGGGGAATTGCTTCAGCGCCAGCGCCACCGCCTTCAGCTGCAGCACGGCCATGAGCAGGCGCGAGGTGATTGGTTTGCCCTCATTGGCCTTCGCCAGCCATTCCGTGGCGCGGCGCATCGCCACCGGTTCCGACAGGTAGTAGTGCGGGATCTCGCGCTTCGAGCGGCTCATCGCTGCGGCGATGGCCATGCGCATTTCCGCCTGTTTGTCGGATGCGGCCGCCGTCCTGGGGAGACTGACTTTTGCGGCGGCGCGTTCGACATCCTCGATGGTGACGGCGCCGCCTGGGCCGGAGGCGGGCATGCTGTCGAGGTCGATGCCGAGCTCCTTGGCGCGTCTGCGTGCGGCCGGAGTGATCGGCCGGCGCGGAGGAGCGCCCCCCTCACCCCGGCCCCCGGCCCCCGGCGGGGGGAGGGGGAGAGAGTCGCCCGGCGCGGAGAGGATTGCCAGCACGGTGCCCACCGGCACGGTTTCACCCGGCTGCACGAGCAGTTCTTGCACGACGCCATCGCACCAGATCTCGACGTCCACCGCTGCCTTGGAAGTGTCGACAATGGCCACCACCTGGCCCTTCTTCACCGTGTCGCCGGGACCGACTTTCCATTCGAGGAGCTTGCCCTCGTCCATGTCGGCGCCCAGCGAAGGCAGCTTGAATTCGATCATTTTCCGAGCACCTGTTTGACTGCGGCGACGATCTTCGGCACCTGCGGCAAGGCCGCTTCCTCCATGTGCTTCGCGTAGGGGATCGGCACTTCCTCGCTGCAGACGCGCGCCACCGGCGCGTCGAGGTCGAAGAAGCAGTCCTCCAGGATGCGCGCCATCACCTCCGCCGCCAGGCTGCCGCTCTTCCAGCCTTCGTCGACCACCACCGCCTTGTGCGTCTTGCGCAGCGAGGCGGCGATCGTCGCCGTGTCGAGCGGCCGCAGTACGCGCAGGTCGATCACTTCCACATTGATGCTTTCGGCGGCCAGCTGATCGGCGGCGGCCAGCGCCTTCGGCAGCGAGCCGCCGTAGGTGATCAGGCTGATGTCCGTGCCTGCGCGGCGCAGCGCTGCCGAGGCGATGTCGCACTGCCAGTCGCCGGGCAGCTCGCACTCAAGGTTGTAGAGCTGGGCATGCTCGAAAATCACCACCGGGTCGGGATCGGCCAGCGCCGGGCCGAGCATGCCGCGCGCGTCGGCGATGGTCGCCGGCGCCAGCACCTTGATGCCGGGGATGTGGGCGTACCAGTTCTCCAGGCTGTGCGAGTGCTGGGCAGCGAGCTGGCGGCCGGCGCCGGTGGCCATGCGCAGCACCAGCGGCACGGAGAACTGGCCGCCCGACATGTGGCGCAGCGCCGCCGCGGTGTTCACGATCTGGTCGAGCGCCAGCAGGCTGAAGTTCACGGTCATCACCTCGACGATGGGGCGCAGGCCGCCCAGCGCCGCGCCGATGCCGGCGCCGACGAAGCCGAGCTCGGAGAGCGGCGTGTCGCGGATGCGCTCGGGGCCGAATTCCTCGAGGAAGCCCTTCGAACAGGCGTAGGTGCCGCCGTACTTGCCGACGTCCTCGCCCATCAGGAAGACGCGCGGGTCGGCGGCGAGCGCCTCGTGCATGGCCTGGCGGATGGCTTCGCGGTAAGTCATCTTCATGGCGTGTGCACGTCTTTCAATAAATCCTCGACCGGTTCCCACGGCGCCGCCTCGGCGAAGTCGACGGACGCCTGTACCTCCGCATTCGCCTGCGCGTCAAGCGCGAGGAATTCCTCTTCCGTCAGCTTGCCTTCGGCCTTCAGCCGGGCCGAAAAGGTGTGCAGCGGGCCGCGCGTCTTCCATTCCTCCACCTCGGCCTTGTCACGGTAGAGCTCGGGGTCGAACATCGAATGGGCGCGGAAGCGGTAGGTCTGCAATTCGAGGAAGAAGGGACCGAGGCCGTCGCGCACATGGCGGGCGGCGAGCTTCATCGCTTCGTGCACCGCGACGATGTCCATGCCGTCGGCCTTCAGCGTCGGCACTCCGTAGCTGCCTGCCTTGGCGCACAAATCCGTCTGCGCTTCCGAGCGCGCCAGCGCCGTGCCCATCGCATACAGGTTGTTCTCGCAGCAGAACAGCACCGGCAGTTGCCACAGCGCGGCGAGGTTCATCGATTCGTGGAAGGCGCCCTCGGCCATGGCGCCCTCGCCGAAGAAGCAGGCGGTGACGCGTTGTTTGCCCTGGAGCTTGTCGGCGAGGGCGAAGCCGGCCGCCAGCGGCAACCCGCCGCCGACGATGGCGTTGCCGCCGAAAAAGCGCGTGGCGGCGTCGAAGAGGTGCATCGAGCCGCCACGGCCGCTCGAGCAGCCGGCGCTCTTGCCGAACATTTCCGCCATGATGGCGTTCATGCTCACGCCGCGCACCAGGGCATGGCCGTGCTCGCGGTAGGTGGCGACGATGTTGTCTTCCGCCGCCAGCGCATGCAGCGCGCCGACGGCGCAGGCCTCCTCGCCGATGTAGAGGTGCAGGAAGCCGCGGATCTTCTGTTCGCCGTAGAGCTCGGCGCACTTCTCCTCCATGCGGCGGATGCGCAGCATGTCGAAGAGCAGCTTCTGTGCGAAGTCCTTGGCGTAGGGTACGGTCATTACTCGTCATTCCCGCGAAAGCGGGAATCCATCGAAGTGGATACTGCCTGGATTCCCGCTTTCGCGGGAATGACGGTGAATCATCAAGCGCCTCCTTCCAGCGTCGAGGTGTCGCCTTCCGGCAGCCCCAGCTCGCGTGCCTTCAGGAGGCGGCGCATGATCTTGCCGCTGCGCGTGCGTGGCAGGGAGGGCAGAAAGCCGATCTCCTTCGGCGCCACCGCGGCGCCGAGTTTCTTGCGGGCGTGGCCGAGCAGCTCCATGCGCAGGGCGTCCGAGGCCTCGAAGCCCTTCTTCAGCGAGACGAAGGCCTTCACCACCTCGCCCACCACCTCGTCGGGCTTGCCGATGACGCCGGCCTCGGCCACTGCCGGGTGCTCCATCAGTGCGCTTTCCACCTCGAAGGGGCCGATCAGGTGCCCGGCCGACTTGATGACGTCGTCGGCGCGGCCGACGAACCAGTAATAGCCGTCGGCATCGCGCTTCGCCAGGTCGCCGCTGAGATACCACTCGCCGGCGAAGCATTTCTTGTAACGCTCCTCG
>JAEUNH010000095.1 GCA_016791205.1 Rhodocyclaceae bacterium
ATATAGCCGTGACGAATATGAACTGAGTTCGGAATGCAAGTGTGGTCACCGGGCTGTCATCACGGTGGCTGTCGACAGCCTTGGAAAAGGGATTGGCTTTGCTGCAAATTCTTCTGAAATTGAATTCGAGGATCGCTTTTCCTGCCCAAACCCTGATGCGTTTGCAGGAATGGCGCTTGGCTTTAACTTCTTTGCCGGCTTTAAATATGGGTCCTTCAGACATTTCTGTGGGTAGGTAGTACGCTTTCGCGCATGGTCTTCATGGGAGGCATGCGATGGAAAGTGCGGAACTGTACCGGCAACTGCTTGGGCTTGTAGCGCCCTGGACGGTGGAGCGAGTCGAACTGGACGTAGCGCGGCAACATGTGGAAGTCTTTGTCGGCCACCCGGCGGGGCAGCGCTTTGCCTGTCCCGAGTGCGGGCGCGAGCTGGGCGTCTACGACCATCAGGCCGAGCGGGTCTGGCGCCACCTGGACAGCTGCCAGTTCCTGACCTATCTGCATGCGCGGCCGCCGCGCGTGTCGTGCCCGGAGCACGGCGTGCGGCAAGTGACGCTGCCGTGGGCGCAGGCCGGCAGCCGCTTTACCCACCTGTTCGAGGTTCTGGCCATCGACATCCTGCGGGCCACCGATGTCAAGAAGGCGGCGGCACTGCTGCGCGTGAGCTGGGACGAAGCCTGGCACCTGATGGAGCGGGCGGTGCTGCGCGGGCGGGCAGCCAAGGGCGGATCGATCCCTACGCACATTGGCGTGGACGAGAAGGCCATCGCCAAGGGCCACCGCTACATGACCCTGGTGTGCGACCTGAAGGAGGCCACGGTCGAATACATCGGCGAGGAGCGCAAAGAAGCGAGTCTGGCCGCTTATTTCGAGGCCTTCCCGCAAGAAGCGCGGGAGGGGATCGAAGCGATCGGTCTGGACATGTGGCCGGCCTACATCAAGGCCTGCCGCGACAAGGTGCCGCAGGCCGATGCCAAGATGGTCTTCGACCGCTTCCACATCATGCGCCACGTCGTCGAGGCGGTGGATAAGGTCAGAAAGCAGGAGCACAAGGCCTTGCTCCAGGCAGGCGACACCACCCTGACCAAGAGCAAGTACCTGTGGCTGACCAATCCGGAGAACATGACGGACAAGGCCAGGGTGCGCTTCGAGGAATTGAAGTCGGCGGAACTGAAGACCGGCCGGGCCTGGGCGCTCAAGGAGGCATTGCGCGAGCTGTGGAACTACACTTCGGCCACCTGGGCGGCGAAGTTCTGGCAACGCTGGTACTTCTGGGCAACGCACAGCCGGCTCAAGCCCATGATCGAGGCAGCCAGGCTGATCGCCCGTCACCTTCTCAACGTGCTGACCTACTTCACGCATCGCATCTCCAATGCCGTTGCCGAAGGCCTGAACTCCAAGATCGCCACCGTCCAGAAACGGGCTTGTGGCTATCGCAACCCAGACCATTTCAAGATCGCCGTCTATTTCCACTGCGGCGGTCTCAACCTATACCCGGCCACCGTGACCCACACGAAAGTCGGATGAACCTAAATATGGAGTCTCATATAATCGCCTGCTTGTCGGGGCCGCTCTTTCTAGCGGATGGTCCGGCGCGGAAGGTTTGGGAGGGGCGGTTGGTTTCGGAGTAGGTCGCGCTGAAGTCACAAGTATTGAGTGGTACCAGTGTTGCGAGAAATAGACCCATGACAAACGAGGCAAGAGCGACGTTGCTTTCCAAGTTACAGCACAAATGGCTGTTGCTTATAAATCTAGCCATCGGCGCTTTCGTTAGCCTCACAAATGGCGGAGCGTTGCTGTTGGTGCAAGCCGGCCGCGGTGGCCCCATCACCTCAGCGCAGATTCCAGAAATGTTGGTTTTGCTTACTGTCGGGGTTTTCTTGCTAACGATGTCTGTGGCTGGTTACTTGGGGCTGGTACAACTAATCAATGTCCTGCGAATTCAGTCCGCCGCGATCCTTTGCCTCGTTGTTGCTTTAGGAGCTTGGGGAATTACTCTCTTACTCTCAGGAACGGAGCGCGCACATGTGAGATGGGTGGTTGGATACTACTCTGTCTTCTCTGTATACGCAGCCCTACTAGTTTTGCGCGTCGTGGAGAGCGCGGGAACACGTCAGATTGTTCAAAGAGTGTTGTGGTTGATTATTCCGACCGCTGTTATTCTTGATTTGCTCGTGGCATTCAGGGGCTAATATCTCAACAAGGGTAATAAAGGTGTCGGAGTCAAATTGATTTCGACAAGGAAACAAACCTCAACTACAACTACCACCGGTGGTATGACCCGCTGACAGGCCGCTACACGACCTTCGATCGGATCGGACTACGCGGGGGCATCAATGGGTACGCCTATGTCGGGGGGAACCCGGTGAGCAGAAAAGATCCTAAGGGCTTAACATGGGAATTGGAATTACCTAGCCCAAGCCCGCCTTCGCCGACACGCCCTGATGGGCGCCCCTGGGGGTGGGGTTGTGGCGATTTCAATTCGGATGCTTATGTCCCTGACTTTTTTCCGAACGCATGCCGCAAACATGATAAATGCTACGAGGATCAGTGTGGCAAGAAAATATGCGATGCGAATTTCTTTCGTGATATGAAAACTGAATGGATGCCTAACGGTGAGCGTGGCATCGCGCTACCCTGGCTCTATTACAAAGCGGTGGATTGGTTTGGCGATGATGCGTATTCGGCAGCAGGGAAGAAATAGTTACAGAACAAGATAGACATGATGAGAGTAGCGGATATCTCCTTAGCAGTAATAGGCGTCCTCTTGGCCCTGATACGGCTGTTAGGTTTTGTGTTTTTTGCGGAGACAAATTCCTTTGCTCTTGCCGTGCCAGCGATCGTGATGCTGGCGGTCGTTTTGCTGCCTCTTAAAATACTTTCCCGGAAACATTGGGTTCTTGCATCGCTAGTGGTTCTTTATCTTGGCAGCTACGCATTCGGTGGCTTGGATCGAATGATTAAATATGATCGACTGATGCCTGACTTGCTCGAGCTTTCCATTATTGGCTATTTCATTGTGAGAGCGATCACAATGAGAGGCTTGACGAATCGGCCTAATGTGTCAGAGCCGAATTGAACTGACTTGTTTGAAGAGAGAAGTTCCCACCCACCCGCCTTTCGGCGGGTAGCTGCTAAGAGAAGGGCCGCTGATTGCGGCCCTTCGTTCTTACGTTCCCTCGATGACCCGCAAGGCTTGTGCGGGGGTGGCGATGGGGATGTCCTGGAAGCGCTTGAGGGTGAGCAGATCGTCGTCGCCGGAGACGATCAGATCGGCACCGGCGGCGAGCGCGCAGGTGAGCACGTGATCGTCGTCGGCATCGCGCGAGACCGGCTGGGTGAGCTGGCGCGCCGTCACACGTGTGGCCAGTCGTCGATAGTTGCGCAGCATCTGCTCGGCGGTGAGTCCCGTTGCCAGCACCGGCCTGGCCAGTTTCTTCTTGTCCAGCGTGGCGGCCAGCTCATCGAGCAAGGCCCGGCTGGTGAACAGTTCGATCTCCTTCTCGGCCGCCAGCTCGATCAGGCGGCCGGGCGTGCCTTGCCAGAGGAAGGCCGAGACCAGCACGTTGGTGTCGACCACCAGCCTCATGCGTCGGCGCGGGGCTTGCGGGCGCGGCGCACGGCGGCCACCTCCGCCTGGATCTCCTTCATCGACATCGGTTTGCTGCCCGCTGCTGTCGCGCGGGCCGCGCCGGCGAGCAGGGTCTGGCCGGCGCGCCGGCGCATCGCGTCCTTGAGCAGTTGCGCCAGCGCCTCTGGCGTGAGCAGCCCGGCGGCCTGCGCCTCGCGCGCCAGCCGGTCGGGCAGATTCAGTTTCAGTTCCAGCGTGGTCATGGTTTCCCTTTCTTAGCGGCTCGCCTGCGCGAGCACGGTATCGAGCATTTCCATCACGAAGCGCTGCTTGGCCTTGGGCAACTGGCCGATGCGCTCCACCTGCTGCGCCAGGCGCGAGGCCGGCCCGCGCTTGGCCGCAGCGTGCGTGCGGCTTTGCCCGAGCAGCTCCTCGACCGACACCCCCAGCGCCGTGGCCAGCATCGGCAACATCGAAGTGGGCAGGCGCAGGCGGCCGACCTCGTAATGCGCCAGCGTTTGCTGGGCGATGCCGAGTTGCTCGGCCAACTGGGTTTGCGTGAGCCCCTGTTCCTTGCGGGCCTGGGCGATACGCCCGCCCAGGCCCCTGAAAAATTCCTCATCCTTGATGTTCACGGCGGCGACTCTCGAAGTGGCGACGATCATCAAGATACCTCCGGTTTGAGCGAACAGGCTTGACACTACTCTTTATTAGAGTAATCTGCAACAGAGTTATTTTTACTCCAAACCCCTTGACAGCTTTTTAGCGGAGACCCGGAAATGGCCCGAATTCCCGAAGCAGAGATCGAGCGGCTAAAGAGTGAAGTCTCCGTCGAGCGCCTGGTGGAGGATTCCGGCATCGCGCTGAAGAAATCCGGCAAGGACAAACTCGGCCGCTGCCCGTTCCACGAGGACGACACGGCGAGCCTGGTGGTCACGCCATCCAAGAACCTCTGGCACTGCTTCGGCTGCGGCGCGGGCGGCGGCCCCATCGACTGGGTGATGAAATCGAGGGGCGTCAGCTTCCGCCACGCCGTCGAACTCCTGCGCGAGGGCATTCCCTCCTTAGCCGCTGCCAATGCCGGCGGCGCCGAGCCGGTCAAGCGCTCCAGCGTGCGTGCGCTGCCGGCGCCCGTCGAGCGCGACGCCGACGACGTTCAGCTCCTCGACCAGGTGACGGCCTACTACCACGAGACGCTGAAGCGCAGCCCCGAGGCGCTGGCGTATCTTGCGAGCCGCGGTCTCGACCACCCCGACGCCATCGAGCACTTCAAGCTCGGCTACGCCAACCGCACGCTGGGCCTGCGGCTGCCCAACAAGCAGCGCAAGGAAGGCCTCGCCATGCGCGGCCGGCTGGAGCGCCTGGGCGTGATGCGCGAGGCGAGCGGCCACGAGCACCTGGCCGGCTCGCTCATCGTGCCGATCCTGGATGAAGCCGGCCACACGGTGAACCTCTACGGGCGCAAGATCGGCGAGCGGCTGCGCGCCGGCACGGCGCTGCATCTCTACCTGCCCGAGCGCGACGGCCTCAATCCGCGCGGCGTGTGGAACCTCGCCGCGCTGGCGGCTTCGCAAGAGATCATCCTGTGCGAAGCGCTGATCGATGCGCTCACCTTCTGGTGTGCCGGCTACCGGAACGTCACCACGGCTTACGGCGTGGAGGGCGTCAGCGATGAGCTGCTGGAGGCCTTCCGCCGCCACGGCACGCGGCGCGTGCTGATCGCCTTCGACCGCGACGAAGCCGGCGAGCGGGGTGCTGCGAAGGTGGCCGAATCCCTCATGGCCGCCGGCATTGAGTGCTTCCGCATCCAGTTCCCCAAGGGCATGGACGCCAACGAATACGCGCTGAAGGTGACGCCGGCTGCGCGCAGCCTCGGCATCGCCATCCGCAAGGCGTTATGGATGGGCAAAGGTGCGCCGCCGCCCGCGCTCCCGCCGGCCGATGCGCCGGAGGCTACGCCGGTGCTCGACCCCGGGCCGGTCGCCGAAGCCGCGCCGGCGGCGCCTGCCGATCTTCCCTTAGCCGCTTCGCCAATGCCCGAGCCGCCGCCGGCCTCGCCCCTGCCGCCGGCGGCGAATGCCGAGGTGCCTTGCGAAGTGACGGAAGCGGCCGTGCACTTCAGCTTCGCCGACCGGCGCTACCGCGTGCGCGGGCTCTCGAAGAACGCCGGCGGCGAAGTGCTCAAGGTGAACCTCATGGTTTCGCGTGGCGAGGCGTTCTTCGTCGACACCCTCGACCTCTACAGCGCGCGCCAGCGGGGCAGCTTCGTCACCCAGGCCGCGCAGGAGTTGCAGCTCACCGACGACATCGTGCGCGCCGACGTCGGCCGCGTCCTGCGCAAACTCGAAGACCTCCAGGAGGCCGCGCTCGCCAAGAGCCTGACCGCAGAGGAAACCAGCCAGGTCGCCCTCTCGGCCGAGGAGCAGGCCGAGGCACTCGCCTTGCTGCGTTCGCCCGATCTGATCCACCGCATCGGCGCCGACCTCGCCGCCTGCGGCCTGGTGGGGGAGGACACCAACAAGCGGGTGGGCTATCTCGCGGCGGTGAGTCGCAAGCTCGACCGGCCGCTCGGCATCGTCATCCAGTCGTCCAGCGCCGCCGGCAAGTCCTCGCTCATGGACGCCGTGCTCGCCTTCGTGCCCGAGGAGGACCAGGTCAAATACTCGGCCATGACCGGGCAGAGCCTCTTCTACATGGGCGAGACCAATCTTCGCCACAAGGTGCTGGCCCTGGTCGAGGAAGAAGGCGCCAGCCGCGCCTCCTATGCCTTGAAGCTGCTGCAGAGCGAGGGGGAACTGACGATTGCCAGCACCG
>JAEUNH010000139.1 GCA_016791205.1 Rhodocyclaceae bacterium
CCTGCGTGATCTTCATCGAGCAGAAGTGCGGTCCGCACATCGAGCAGAAGTGGGCGAGTTTGTGGCCTTCCTTCGGCAAGGTCTCGTCGTGGAACTCGCGCGCCCGGGCCGGATCGAGACCGAGATTGAACTGGTCCTCCCAGCGGAACTCGAAGCGCGCCTTCGACAGCGCATTGTCGCGCTGCTGGGCGGCCGGGTGACCCTTGGCGAGGTCGGCCGCATGGGCCGCGATCTTGTAGGCGATGATCCCGTCGCGCACGTCGTTCTTGTCGGGCAGGCCGAGATGCTCCTTCGGCGTCACGTAGCAGAGCATCGCGGTGCCGAACCAGCCGATCATCGCCGCGCCGATCGCCGAGGTGATGTGGTCGTAGCCCGGGGCGATATCCGTCGTCAGCGGCCCCAGCGTGTAGAACGGTGCTTCGTGGCAGACCTCGAGCTGGCGGTCCATGTTCTCCTTCACGAGGTGCAGACCATCATCGAGGGTCCCGGCCACGTGCCCATGCACCTCATCAAGGAGAACATGGAGCTGCAGCTGAAGCACTGCAAGGAGGCGCCCTTCTACACCCTCGGGCCGCTGGTCACCGACATCGCCCCCGGCTACGACCACATCACCAGCGCCATCGGCGCGGCGATGATCGGCTGGTTCGGCACGGCGATGCTCTGCTACGTCACGCCGAAGGAGCACCTGGGACTCCCCGACAAGGACGACGTCAAGGACGGCATCATCGCCTACAAGATCGCCGCCCATGCCGCCGACCTCGCCAAGGGCCACCCCGGCGCGCAGATCCGCGACAACGCGCTGTCGAAGGCGCGCTTCGAGTTCCGCTGGGACGACCAGTTCAACCTCGGCCTCGACCCGGACAAGGCGCGCGAATTCCACGACGAAACGCTGCCGCAGGAAGGCGCGAAACTCGCCCACTTCTGCTCGATGTGCGGGCCGCACTTCTGCTCGATGAAGATCACCCAGGACGTGCGCGACTTCGCCGCTGCACAGGGCGTCTCGGAGGAAGAAGCCCTGAAGAAGGGCATGGAACAGAAGGCGGTGGAGTTCGTCGGCTCCGGCGCCGAGGTGTACCGCAAGGCATGAGGCGCTGGCTCCTGGTGCTCCTGGCCGGTCTTGCCCTGCAGGCGCAGGCCCAGGGCGGGCTCTACAAGTGGATCGACGAGAAGGGCGTCGTGCACTACTCGGACAAGCCACCGGCCGGGAAAGCGGGAGAAAAGCTCAAGGCGAAATCGCAGCCGCCCCTCGACGCCGCTTCGTCGCCGCAGCGCAGCCGCAGCTGGCAGGAACAGCTGCAGGACTCGAACGAGCGCCGCTACCAGGAAGAAAAGCAGCAGAAGGAAGCGCAGCAGAAGGCCCAGGAAGCCGAACAGAAATGCCTGCGCGCGCGCAATGCGCTCGACACGCTCAAACGGGAAATGCCGCTCTATCGGGTCAACAAGGAGGGCGAGCGCGACTACATGGCCGACGAGGAGCGCCGCCGCCTCATTGCCGGCTGGCAGCAGCAGGCCGACGCCCACTGCAAATAAGCCAGGCTCAGAACACGATCACCTGCCGCACCGCTTCCCCTGCCGCCAGGCGGTCGAAGCCGGCGTTGATCTCGTCGAGCGACAATCTTGAAGTGATCAGCTTGTCCACCGGCAGCTTGCCGGCGTGATAGAGCGCGATGTAGTGCGGGATATCGCGCGCCGGCACGGCGGAACCGAGGTAACTGCCCTTGATCGTGCGTTCCTCCGCCACCAGGTTCACCGCCTGCAGGGCGAAGCGGTGGTCGGGATGCGGCAGGCTGCAGGTCACCGTGGTGCCGCCGCGCCGCGTGATGCGGTAGGCCATCTCAAGCGCATCCACAGAACTCGCCGCCTCGATGGCGTACTCGACGCCGCCGTTCGTCGCCGCCTTCACCTGCGCGACGAGATCCGGATCGGCGGCGTTGAAGGCGTGCGTGGCGCCTAATGAGTAGGCGCGCTCGAGCTTGTCATCGAGCCGGTCGATGGCGACGATCTGGCGCGCCCCGGCGGCGTGCGCGCCGAGCAGGGCGGCGAGGCCGACGCCGCCCAGGCCGACGACAGCCACCGTGGCGCCGAGCGGGATGCGCGCCGAGTTGATCGCCGCGCCGACGCCGGTCAGCACGGCGCAGCCGAACACCGCAGCGACGTCCGCCGGCAGCTCCGGATCGACCTTCACCAGCGTTCCGCGCGAGACCACGGCGTACTCGGCGAAGCAGGAAACGCCGACCTGATGATTCAGCAGCGAGCCGTCGGTGCGGTGCAGGCGGCGCCCGCCGCCGAGCAGCGTGCCGGCGCCATTCGCCGCCGCGCCCGGCTCACAGAGGGCCGGGCGGCCCTCCATGCAAGGCACGCAATGGCCGCAGCTCGGCACGAACACCAGCGCCACGCTGTCGCCGCGCTTCAGGTCGGACACACCCGGCCCGCACTCCTCGACGATGCCCGCCGCCTCGTGGCCGAGCACCATCGGCATGACGCGCGGCCGGTCGCCGTTGATGATCGACAGATCGGAATGGCACAGCCCGGCGGCGGTGATCTTCACCAGCACCTCGCCCGGTCCGGGAGCGTCGAGCTCGATGGTCTCGATGGCGACCGGTCGCGACTGCGCGTAGGGGCCGGGGCGGCCCATCTCGTCAAGAACGGCGGCGCGGATTTTCATTGTTTACTCCTGAAAAAAACCCTGAACCACAGAGACACAGAGAAAAACCTTCAAAGCTGTTCTCTGTGTCTCTGTGTCTCTGTGGTTAATGGTTTTCTAAGCAATTCCGCCGAAGCAGAGGTACTTGATCTCGAGGTACTCCTCGATGCCGTACTTCGAGCCCTCGCGGCCGATGCCGGACTGCTTGACGCCGCCGAAGGGCGCCACCTCGTTGGACATGATGCCGGTGTTCACGCCGACCATGCCGTACTCCAGCGCCTCGCCGACGCGGAAGCAGCGCGCCACGTCGCGCGAGAAGAAGTAGGCAGCCAGCCCGAACTCGGTGGCGTTGGCCAGCGCGACCGCCTCGGCCTCGGTCTTGAACCTGAACAGCGGCGCCACCGGGCCGAAGGTCTCCTCGCGCGCGCACTTCATGTCCGGCGTCACGTCGGCGATCACCGTGGGCTCATAGAAGGTACCGCCCAGCGCGTGGCGCCGGCCGCCGGTGAGCACCCTGGCGCCCTTGGCGAGCGCATCGGCGACGTGTTCCTCGACCTTGGCCAGCGCCTGCTGGTCGATCAACGGGCCCTGCAGCACGCCGGCCTCGGTGCCGGCGCCGACTTTCATCTTTTTCGCCGCTTCGGCCAGGCGCGCGGCGAAGGCCTCGTAGATGCCGTCCTGCACCAGCAGCCGGTTGGCGCAGACGCAGGTTTGTCCCGTGTTGCGGTACTTCGAGGCCAGCGCGCCCTCCACCGCGGCGTCGAGGTCGGCATCGTCGAAGACGATCAGCGGCGCGTTGCCGCCGAGCTCGAGCGAGACCTTCTTGATGCTCGGCGCGCACTGCGCCATGAGCAGCCGCCCGACCTCGGTCGAGCCGGTGAATGAAAGCTTGCGCACCGTCGGGTTGCCGGTCAGCTCGCCGCCGATCTTCGGCGCGGAAGCGGCGCTGCCCGTCACGACGTTGAAGACGCCCGGCGGAAAGCCGGCGCGCTGCGCGAGTTCCGCCAGCGCCAGCGCGGTGAGCGGCGTCTGCTCGGCCGGCTTCACCACCACCGTGCAGCCGGCGGCCAGCGCCGGGGCGACCTTGCGCGTGATCATCGCCGCCGGGAAGTTCCATGGCGTGATGGCGGCGCAGACGCCGATCGGCTGCCTGACGACGATCAGCCGCTTGTCGGCCTGGGTGGCGGGAATCGTGTCGCCATAGACGCGCTTGGCTTCTTCCGCGAACCACTCGATGAAGCTCGCCGCATACGCCACCTCCCCCTTTGCCTCGGCCAGCGGCTTGCCCTGCTCGGAGGTCATCAGCAGGGCAAGATCGTCGGCGTGCGCCAGCATCAGTTCGAACCACTTGCGCAGAACGGCCGAGCGCTCCTTGGCAGTCCTGTTTCGCCAGGCAGGCCAGGCGGCGTCGGCCGCGGCGATGGCGCGGCGCGTCTCGCCCGCACCCATGTCGGGCACTTCGGCGAGCAACTCGCCGTTGGCCGGGTTGCCGACCGGGAAGGTGGCGCCGCCCTCGGCGCCGCACCAGGCGCCGCCGATCAGGCATTGCGTCCTGAGCAGATTGAGGTCTTCGAGTCTCATGGTCGAATTCAAACACCTGCCGCCGGCAAGGTCATTCGCCGGGGGGCAGCGTGTATAGTTCGCAGTTCAACATTCGACGATTGTACCTGCCAATGAACGCCGTCGCGCCGCGCACCGCCACCCTGATCCTGCTCTGCGGCAGCATCGTCGTCTCGCTCTCGCTCGGCATCCGCCACACCTTCGGCCTGTTCCTGCAGCCGATGACGGCGGATCTGGCCTGGAGCCGCGAAGCCTTCTCCTTCGCCATCGCCCTGCAGAACCTGATGTGGGGCGCCGGCGGGCCGGTCACCGGCTGGCTGGCCGACCGCTTCGGCGCCGGAAAGGTGGTCTTCGGCGGCGGCCTGCTCTACGCCGCCGGCGTCGGCCTGATGGCGTACTCGACAACGCCCTTCATGTTCACCCTCTCCGCCGGCGTGCTGGTCGGGCTGGGACTGTCCGCCACCACCTTCTCGGTGATCTACGGCGCCGTCGGCCGCGCCGTCGCGCCGGACAAGCGCGCCATGTCGCTCGCCGTGGTCGGCGCCGCCGGCTCCTTCGGCCAGTTCCTGCTGGTGCCGAGCGGGCAATACCTGATCGGCGACATGGGCTGGTTCGCCGCCCTGATGGGACTGACCGTTGCCGCGGGGCTGATCGTGCCGCTGGCGCTCGGCACGGCCGAGCGGGAACACGCCGGCGGCGCGCACGCCATGGCCCAGTCGGCCGGCGAGGCACTGCGCGAAGCCTTTGGCGAGCGCGCCTTCTGGCTGCTCACCCTCGGCTACTTCGTCTGCGGCTTCCAGGTGGTGTTCATCGGCGCCCACCTGCCGTCCTACGTCATCGACAAGGGCCTCACCGCCAACACCGGCATGCTGGCGCTGGCACTGATCGGCCTGTTCAACATCTTCGGCACCTACGGCTTCGGCCTGGCCGGCGGTCGCTGGAGCAAGAAGAAGCTGCTCGCCGCCATCTACTTCGCGCGCAGCATAATCATCGTGTTGTTCCTGCTGGCGCCGCTGTCGCACCTCTCGGTGGCGGTCTTCGCCGCGGCGATGGGGCTGCTCTGGCTCGGCACGGTGCCGCTCACCAACGGCCTCGTCGCGCAGATCTTCGGCGTGAAGTATCTGGCCATGCTCTCCGGCTTCGTCTTCTTCAGCCACCAGCTCGGCAGTTTCCTCGGGGTCTGGCTGGGCGGCTTCATCTTCGACCGCACCGGCGCCTACGACATCGTCTGGATCATCTCCATCGCCCTGGGCGTGCTGGCGGCGCTGGTGAACCTGCCGGTGGACGAGCGGCCGCTGGCGCGGCTCTCCACCCAACCCACCCGATGAAGGCCGCTCGACTGGTGCTCATCGTCCTCGGCGTGGCGCTCGCCTCCTTCGCCGCCGGCTGGGCCTTCAAGGCCTACCTCAAGCCGGAGGCGGTCATCGATTACGCAAACCAGAAATTTTTCTGCAACTGACCATGATCCCGAATATCTTCAAGGGCCGCATGTCCGTGCCGGTCATCGCCGCGCCGATGTTCCTCGTCTCCGGCCCGCACCTCGTCATCGAAGCCTGCAAGGCCGGCGTCGCCGGCACCTTCCCGACCCTGAACGCACGGCCGATCGAGGTGCTCGACGAGTGGCTGACGCAGATCAACGCCGAGCTGGGCGCGGCGCTGGCCGCGAATCCCTCGGCAGCGATTGCGCCGTATGGCGTCAATCTCATCCTGCACCACTCGAACAAGCGGCTCGAACAGGACTTCGCGCTGGTGGTGAAGCACAAGGTGCCCTTCGTCATCACCAGCCTCGGCCACCCCGGCGAGGTGGTGAAGGCGGTGCACGCCTACGGCGGCGTGGTGTTCAGCGACGTCATCCACGCCTACCACGCCAGGAAGGCCATCGCCGCCGGCGTGGACGGCATCGTCTGCGTCGCGGCCGGCGCCGGCGGGCACGCCGGCACGCAGAGCCCGTTCTCGCTGGTGCGCGAGATCCGCGAGTTCTGGGACGGCGCGCTGGTGCTGGGCGGGGCGATCTCCGACGGCGCCTCGGTGCGCGCCGCCGAGGTGATGGGCGCCGACTTCGCCTACCTGGGCACGCGCTTCATCGCCACCCGGGAGTCGATGGCCAGCGACGACTACAAGCAGATGATCCTCGACTGCGCGGCGAAGGACATCGTCTACACGCCGGCCATCACCGGCACGCATGCCAACTTCCTCTGGCCGAGCCTGGAGCAGGCCGGCTACAAAAGGGAGATGCTGGGATCCACCGATGCGAAGGAGGATTTCGGCTCGGGCGCCAAGGCCTGGCGCGACACCTGGAGCGCCGGCCACGGCGTGGCGACCATCCACGACGTTCCGACGACCGCGGAACTGGCGGCGCGGCTGGCGGCCGAGTACCGCGCCGCCTGCGCCTTGCCGGTCAGCCCGGCGGTCGCTTAGAAGCGCGTCTTCGAAAGATCCTGCGAGATTTCCAGCGGCTTGGCGGCTTCGCGCCGGCCGAAGACCAGCCGGCGGATGCCGGCACCGACGGCAAGGCAGAGGGGAATCGCCACCAGGCCGTAGAAGGCCGACACCACCGGCCACCAGGCATGGTCCGTCGCGCTGCTCATCGTCCGCCGCACGTAAATCACCAGCGCCACGCAGACCACCAGCGACAGCACAGTCGCCGTCCAGTTGAACCAGAGCACCGGCTGCGGGTCCGCCGGCCGCGGCGACAGATGCCAGAAGGCCCAGACGGCGAGCGCCAGCAGCGGCAGCAGCAGGGTGAAGGCGAAGATCATTTTGGCTTTCCGGTCTTGTCGCAGACAAAGAAATCGATGGCCCGTTCGGCGATCTGATCGAGCGTCAACCCGCCGCCCGGACGGTACCACTGCACCGTCCAGTTGAGCGCGCCGAAGAGCATCAGGCGCGCCACCTTGCTGTCGTCGCCGAGGCGGCCGGCCTTCTTCAGGTCGCGCAGCACAGGTTGCCAGACGGCCTCGTAGCGGTCCTTGACGGCGATCACCTCGGCGCGCGATTCGTCGGAGAGGGCGCGCCATTCGTAGAGCAGCACCGGGAACTCGGTGTGGTCCTCGAGGATGATGCGCAGGTGGCTTTTCACCAGGGCGCGGAATTTCTCCTCCGGGTCCTTCAACCCGGCCACCGCCGCCTGCTGCGCCTCCAGCGCGGCCTGCAGGCCCTCGATCATCACCGACTTGAGCATGTCCTGCTTGCTCTTGAAGTGGTAGAAGGGGCTGCCCGAGCGCATGCCGACGGCGTCGGCGATGTCGCGGATGGTGGTGGCGTCGAAGCCCTTGTCGACGAACAGCCGTCCGGCGGCGCGGATCAGCTCCGCCCGGCGGTTGCCTTCGTCGGCGGCGGCCGCCTTGCGCGGCGCCGGCTTTTTCTCAGAACGCGCCATGTTTTCCTTCCCCCTTGGTGAATCGTGCGGCCCTCTGCAGCCACTGGCCCGCTGCCAGCGTCGCCTGGCCGTGCGTGAATTCGTTGGCCAGCGCCTGAGGCAGCGGCAGGCTCCATTGCTCGATGCTCGACAGCCGGTCGTGGCGCAGGCAGGCCTGCGGATGCCGCGCCAGCTCCGCCGCCAGCACCTCGGCCGCTTCGCGCGCCGCGCCGTCGGCGACGACGCGGTTGGCCAGCCCCATCGCCAGCGCCTCCTCCGCACCGACCGGGCGGCCGGTGAGGATCAGGTCCATCGCGCGCGAAGCGCCGATCAGCCGCGGCAGGCGCAGCGTGCCGCCGTCGATCAGCGGCACGCCGAAGCGGCGGCAGAAGACGCCGAAGGTCGCGCTCTGCTCGGCCACGCGCAGGTCGCACCAGCAGGCCAGCTCCAGCCCGCCGGCGACGCAATAGCCGGAGACGGCGGCGATCACCGGCTTGGAGAGCAGCATCCGCGTCGGCCCCATCGGCCCGTCGCCCTCCGGCGAGAGGCTGTTGCATGTCGCCTCGCCGGCGAAGCCCTGCAGGTCGGCGCCGGCGCAGAAATGCCCGCCAGCGCCCCACAGGACGGCGACGTCCGATTCAGGGTCGGCGTCGAAGGCGCGGAAGGCCTCGGCCAGCGCCGTTGCCGTCGGCCGGTCGACGGCATTGCGCTTCTCCGGGCGGTCGAGGATCACCGTGGTGACGCGGCCCTTCTTTTCGACGCGAACGTGCATCACCGTCATTCCCGCGAAAGCGGGAATCCATGCTCCCCGCTCACACCAATAAATCGTACAAGTCGGTCCATTCCGGATTGTCCTTCTCAATCAATTCGATCTTCCAGTCGCGATTCCACTTCTTCAATTGCTTCTCGCGCTGGATGGCTGATTCCATGTCCTCAAGCATTTCAAAATACACAAGCCGATGAACGCCATATTCTTTTGTGAATCCCTCGACCAGGTCGTTCTTGTGCTCCCAAACACGCTTCATCAAATCACTGGTCACGCCGATATAGAGCGTGCCGTTTTTCTTTCTTGCCAACATCATATAGACGCAAGGCGATCTCTCACGCATCTTTCTGGATTCCCGCTTTCGCGGGAATGACGAGGTCCGGCGGCAGTTCTATCTCCATGCGCAGCAGCGCAGCGGCCGCGCATTTTCCCAGATTGTCGCTGCGCAGGGAACGCGCCGCGCCGCCCGAGAGCGCGCCGTTGAGCACGATCTTCAGCGCCAGCAGGTTGTCGAGCGGATACAGTTCGACCGGGCCGGAGGCCATGCCGGCGAAGTGGCGGGCGATCCGCTCCGGCGTCACCTCGCGCCTGAGCACGGCGTAGGTCGCCGCGTCGGGCGCGAACAGGCCGAGGTCGCAGCGGTCGCCCTTGTCGCCGCTGCGGGCGTGGGCGATATCGACGAGGCGGACCTTGCTCACGGCGCCGTATCCTGCAGACCGACTTTTACTTCCGGCTCGACCAGCTCGCGCCGCACCAGCGTCGGCCACAGGCCGAGCAGCTGCCGCGCCGGCTCGATGCCGGAGAAGCCGCTCGCCGTCGGCGGGCCTGACAACGCCAGCCAGGGGAACTGGCGCGGGAAGGCCTCGGCCAGGCGGCGGTCCTTCGCTCGCACCGACATCTTCAGGTACACCTCGTTGAGTTCCTCGATGCGCGAATCGTCGGCAAGCGGGCCAAGCAGCGAATTGAAGCCGAGGAACTCGGTGTGAATCTCGTCGTACTGAAGCTTCAGCTCGGCGAGCTGCCGGCGCACGATGGCCTCGGTGGCACGCGCCTTCTTCATCGCGCCGGGCCAGGAGTAGCCGAGGGTGGCGCTGCCGGCCCAGCCATCGTCGTAGCCGGCGACGATCTTCAGCTTGTCGGGGCGCGGCCTTCCCGTCGCACCGCTGACGCGCACACGATCGCCGCCGAGGTCGTC
This sequence comes from Rhodocyclaceae bacterium, assembly GCA_016791205.1. GTDB lineage: Bacteria > Pseudomonadota > Gammaproteobacteria > Burkholderiales > Rhodocyclaceae > Desulfobacillus. The sequence goes on from JAEUNH010000139.1 coordinate 9,524, forward strand.
GAGCTTCATCGTGCCCATGTCGAGCACCACGTCGGGCGAGAAGTAGGCATGCGGGTTGTGCACTTCATAGAGCAGCTGCTGGCGCACCGTGTCGAAGTCCACCCGGCCGCCGGTGCCCGGCGCCTTGGTGATCACCGCCGTGCCGTCGGGACTGACTTCCGCGATCGGATAGCCGATGTGGCCGAGGTCGGGCACCGACTCCCAGCCGTTATCCAGATACGAATTGAAGTTGCCGCCGCTGCCCTGACCGGAGCATTCCAGCAGGTGGCCGACGGTGAGGCCCGCGGCGAGACGGTTCCAGTCGTCCATTGCCCAGCCGAATTCGTGGATCAGCGGCGCGAGGAACAGCGCGGCGTCGGCAACGCGGCCGGTGAGCACGATGTCTGCGCCGCTCTCCAGCGCGCGCACCAGCGGCTGCGCGCCGAGGTAGGCGTTGGCGAAATGCAGCCGCTCGCGCACCGTGTCGATGGAAGCGCCGGTATCTAGGTGGTCAAGCGGTTCGCCGGCCGCGCGCAGCGCGTCGATGCGCGCGATCACGGCATCGCCGGTAACGGTGGCGATCTTCGCCTTCCAGCCGCGTTTGTTGAATTCCGCGACGAGGGCGTCGCGTGCGCCCTCCGGATTGAGGCCGCCGGCGTTCAGCAGGAACTTCACGCCGCGCTGCTGCGCCAGCGGCCAGAGCGTCGTCAGCATCGGCACGAGGTCGCGTGTGTAGCCCGCCGCCGGGTCCTTCATGCGGTCCTTCTGCAGGATCGCCAGCGTCAGCTCGGCGAGGTGGTCCGAACCGATGTACTGCACCCCGCCGCGCTCGATGCTGGCGGCCACCGGCTTCCACGAATCGCCGTAGAAGCCGAGGCCGGCGCCGATGCGGACGGATTTCATTCCGGCCAGGCGCGCTGCAGGATCGTCTCGAAGTCGGTGTTCTTCGCCAGCGTGCCGAGCACGTGGCCCCAGTCTCCGGCCAGGCGCGAGGCGCAGAAGGCCTCGCCCACCGCCGCCGGCGCGAAGCGCAGCAGCAGCGCGCCCTGCATGGCCAGGGCGATGTCCTGCGTCAGGCTGCGCGCACGCGTCTCGATGCCGTCGGCGTCGCGCAGCGACGATTGCAGTTGCGCGACGTGGCGGTCGTAGGCGGCGTTCTTGCCGAGCGCCGGCGCGATCTCGGCGGCCAGCACCTCGGCGCTCTTCGGCTGCCTCGCCAGCGCGCGCAGCGTGTCGAGGCACATGACATTGCCGGAACCTTCCCAGATCGAATTGAGCGGGCTCTGCCGGAACAGGCGCGGCATCGGTCCTTCCTCGACATAGCCGTTGCCGCCGTGCACTTCCATCGCCTCGGCCACCAGCGTCGGGCAGCGCTTGCAGATCCACAGCTTGGCCACCGGTGTGAGCAGGCGGCGCAGCAGGCCTTCG
>JAEUNH010000153.1 GCA_016791205.1 Rhodocyclaceae bacterium
AAGGCGCAGCCGCCCGCCTCGCCAATCCGCCGACCATCCCACAACACCTCGAACTGCTCGCGCGGGCTCCAGCCGACGGTGCCGCCATCGCCCGCCCGCCCTTCGCTGAACAGCACGATTTCGCCGAAGCAGGCCTTCAGCCAGCCGAGATAGTGGCTGGCGCACTCGGTCAGGGCGATGCCTGACAGGTCCGCAGGTTTGTCCATGGCCATTATGCAAATAACGACATAGGTCGACTGATTCGTGTTCGTCTGGCCGTACAATAGGCAAAATTGTTGGAGACACAAATATGTCGCAGATGAACATAAAGGGTTTGGCGCTGGCCTGCCACTGGCAGCAGGACGTCTCGCCCTCGCCTCCGGAGTCGACGCGACTGCTGAGCCTCCTGGACCGCATCCGCGACGGCGGTTCCATCGCCGCGGCGGCGCGCGACACGGGGATTTCCTACCGCAACGCCTGGGGCCTGCTGGCGCGCTGGGAAACCCATCTCGGCCACCCCCTGCTGATCCCGGCGCGCGGCCTTGGCACCCGGCTGACCCCCTTTGCCGCCCGGCTGCTCGAACTCGACGCGCAAATCCGCGAATCGCTGGGCCCGCATCTGGCCGCCGCCGCCGAGCAGATGGCGCAGGGGCTGGCCGAGGCGGCTGCGCCGGCGCGTGGCGTGCCGCGCATCCATGCCAGCCACGATCTCGCGCTGGCGCTGCTGCCCGAGCGCATGGCCAAGCAGGGACGGCCGGTCGAACTGCAATTCCAGGGCAGCCTGGCCAGCCTGGCCTCGTTTGCCGAGGGGCGCTGCGAGGTCGCCGGCTTTCACTGTCCCGAAGGCCCGGCTGGCGCCTCGCTCTGGCAACAATACAAGCCCTACCTCAAGCCGCGCCGGCAGGTGCTGATCCGCCTCGCCAAGCGCAGCCAGGGCATCCTGGTCGCGCCCGGCAATCCGAAGAAGCTGCACGGCATCCGCGACCTGACGCGGCCGGGCGTCCGATTCCTCAACCGCCAGAGCGGCGCCGGCACGCGGCTGTTGCTCGACTGGATGCTGCGGGAGAACAACATCGCGTCACGCAGCATCGCCGGCTACGGCGACGTGGAGATGACGCATTCCGCCGTGGCGGCGATGATCGCCAGCGGCCATGCCGATGCCGGACTCGGCGTGGAGGCGGCGGCCCGCCAGTTCGACCTGGGCTTCGTGCCGCTGTTGAAGGAAGACTACTTTCTCGTCGCGCGGCGCGAACTGCTGCGCCAGCCGGCCATCGAGAAGCTGCTCGATACGCTCAAGGGAAACGCCTTCCGCCGCGCCGTGCGCGCCCTGCCCGGCTACGATCCGGCGGGCAGCGGCACGGAAACGCCGTTCTCCAGGGACTGACTTTTCTTTAGCGCCCGGGCGGCGTCTTGTCGAGACCGCTTATTCTCGCGCCTGCGGCGAGGCCGCGGCTTTTGAACCAGCCGGCGTTCATCTCCAGGGCGAAGCGCACCGGCTTGATGGAGCAGTGGTTGTCGAGGGACTGCGGCTGCATGTCGGCGATCTGCACGATGCGGCCGCTATCGTCGAGGAAGGCGATGCTGAGCGGAATCAGGGTGTTCTTCATCCAGAAGCACTGCACGGCGGCCTCGGGGAAGATGAACAGCATGCCGCGCTGCATCGGCATGGAAGGCCGGTTCATCAGGCCGGTGGCGCGCTCGGCATTGTTGCTCGCCACCTCGGCCTCGATGCGGTGCATGCCGGCGGAGAGCTCGATGGTCGGCGCGGCCAGCGCGGCGGCGCTCGGCAGCAGCAGCAATAAAACAAGAAGCAAGGATTTCATGAGGGCGAGAGCTTACCAGCTTGGGGCGGCGCCCGGCATATAGGCGAGCGGCGCGGCTTCGACGCGCCGCTGCGGCCTGAGACGGGCCTCGATCTCCTCGCGCGTTGGCCGCGCCTCGCCGAGGCGTTCCGCGAGCAGGTCGCGCAGCTGCTCGACCCAGGCAAAAGTCTGTCTCCCCAGCACGG
>JAEUNH010000192.1 GCA_016791205.1 Rhodocyclaceae bacterium
GGCCTGGATCACGCTGGTGCCCAGGCGCCGATGCAGCGAGGCCCGGCCGTAGCGCCAGCCGGCGCCGGCGGCGCCGCGCAAGCGCCCGGCCAGCGCCAGCGCCAGGCGGGCCACGCCGGCATAGATCGCCACCGCCAGCGAGAACAGGCCGAGCACCCACAGGCCGAGCTTGAGATCCCCGGCCATCCACAACATGAGGCCGGCCAGCACCGCCGCGCCGAAAGCGTAGCCGCTCCAGGCCAGGGGTTCCGATTCGGCCCACTCGCGCCTCAGCACGCGCAGCGTCGGCACGTTGCGCAGCCGGGCGAGCTGCGGCAGGGCGAACCCGGCCAACAGCGCCAGGCCGACGGCGAAGCCGTAAGCCAAGGGCAGCAGCGAAGGGGCCGGCAGTTCGGCCGTCAGCAGGCTGGCCAGCAGGCGCTCCAGCGCATATTGCGCGCCGAAACCGGCCAGGCAGCCAAGGGCCGAGACGATGGCGCCGAAGAGCAGGAATTCGCCGAGGAAGATGCGGATCAGCTGGCCTTCGCGGGCGCCAAGGCAGCGCATCACGGCGCAGCCGTCGAGGTGGCGTTGCATGAAGCGGCGCGCCGCCAGGCCGACGGCCACCGCCGCCAGCACGGCCGCCAGCAGCGCCGCCAGGCGCAGGAACTTTTCGGCGCGGTCGAGGGCATTGCGCACTTCAGGCCGCGCGTTGTCCAGGCTTTCGATTCGCTCGCCACGGCCAAGGCGCGCCTCGGCCCATTTCCGGTAGGCGACGACGGCCTTCGCTTCGCCGGCCAGGTGCAGGCGCCAGGTCACCCGGCTGCCGACCTGGATCAGCCGCGTCGCCGGCAGATCGTCGGCATGGGTCATCAGGCGCGGCGCGATGTTGAAGAAGTTCACCCCGCGGTCCGGCTCCAAAGTCAGTATGGCCGAGACGGCGAATTCAGCGCTGCCTAGCCGCACACGGTCGCCGACCTTCGCCCCCAGCGCCGCCGCCAGGCGCTCGTCCGGCCACACCGTGCCGCGCTCGGGCGTGGCATCCGCCTCCCGGTCGGGCTGGTGCAGGGCCGGGGCCGTGCGCAGCGCTCCGCGCAGCGGATAGCCCGGCTCGACCGCCTTGATGTCGGCCAGCTGGCTGGCGCCATTGGCCGAGGTCATGCTGGGGAAGCTGGTGCTGCCGATGACGCGCAGGCCGAGCCGCTCCGCCTCGCGGCGGTAGGCCGGATCCCAGGCATGGTCGGCCAGCAGCAGCAGGTCGCCGCCGAGCAACTGGTGCGCTTCGCGCGCCAGCGCGCGCGACAGGCGGTCGGAGAAGAAGCTCACGCTCGACAGGCTGGCCACGGCGACCAGCAGCGCCAGGCCGAGCAGGCGCAATTCGCCGGCGCGGAAATCGCGCTTCAGCATCTGCCAGGAGAGTTTCACTGCAATTCCCGCAATTTCTCGACCGCCTGCTCGACCCGTTCCAGGGCTATGACCTCGATGCCCTTGATTGGTTGCTTCGGCGCATTGGCTTTCGGGATCAGGGCTTGGGTAAAGCCGAGCTTGGCGGCTTCCTTGAGGCGTTCCTGGCCGCGCGGCGCCGGGCGGATCTCGCCGGCCAGGCCGACCTCGCCGAAGGCGATCAGCTTCTTCGGCAGCGGCCGGTTGCGCAGGCTGGAGACGATGGCCAGCATCACGGCGAGGTCCGCCGCCGGCTCGCCGATCTTGACGCCGCCGACGGCATTGACGAAGACATCCTGGTCGAAGCAGGCGATGCCGGCGTGGCGGTGCAACACCGCCAGCAGCATGGCGAGGCGGTTCTGCTCGAGGCCGACGGAAAGGCGGCGCGGGCTGGGCGAATGCGCCTCATCCACCAGCGCCTGGATCTCCACCAGCAGCGGCCGCGTGCCCTCCTGCGTCACCAGGACGCAGGAGCCGGCCACCTGCTGCTCGTGCTGGGAGAGGAACAGCGCGGAGGGATTGGATACGCCGCGCAGGCCCTTGTCGGTCATGGCGAAGACGCCCAGCTCGTTCACCGCGCCGAAGCGGTTCTTGCAGGCGCGGATGAGGCGGAAGCTGGAGTTGGGATCGCCCTCGAAATACAGCACGGTATCGACGATGTGCTCCAGCACGCGCGGCCCGGCCAGCGCGCCCTCCTTCGTTACATGGCCGACGAAGACGATGCAGGTGCCGGCCTGCTTGGCGTAGCGCGTCAGCTGGGCGGCGCACTCGCGCACCTGGGCCACCGAGCCGGGCGCCGACTGCAGCGCGTCGGAGTACAGCGTCTGGATCGAATCCATCACCGCGATGCGCGGCTTGTGCTCCATCAGCGCGGCGAGGATCTTTTCGAGATGGATCTCGGTGAGCAGTTGCATCGGGCCGGCGTCGAGCTGCAGCCGCTGCGCGCGCAGCGCCACCTGCTCGCCGGATTCCTCGCCGGTGACGTACAGCGCCGAATGCCGGCCGGCCAGTTGTGCCAGCGCCTGCAGCAACAGGGTCGATTTGCCGATGCCGGGATCGCCACCGATCAGCACCACGCCGCCCGCCACCAATCCGCCGCCGAGCACACGGTCGAACTCCTCGATGCCGGTGGCGATGCGTGATTCCTCGCGCGGCCTGATCTCGGCCAGGCGTTGCAGCCTGCCCGTGCCGGCGATGGCGGAGAAGCGGTTGGTCGCCGCCGCCTCGACCAGAGACTCCACCAGGGTGTTCCAGGCGTTGCAGTGCGGGCACTGGCCCTGCCACTTCGGCGAACTGCCGCCGCATTCGGTGCAGGCGTAAACGGTTTTTTGCTTGGCCATGCGCAAAGACTAGCGGGCGGCAGGCTCGCTGCGTGAGCCCGTCATGCCTTTTCGACCACCGGCACACGCTGGGTCAGCGCGCAGAGCAGCTCGTAGCTGACCGTGCCGGCAGCGGCGGCGACGTCGTCGACCGGCAGGCCCTCGCCCCACAGCACCACCGGCGAGCCGATGCCGGCATCGGGAATGCCGTCGAGGTCGACCATGATCATGTCCATCGAGACGCGGCCGACGCTGCGCGTGCGGCGGCCTTCGACCAGCACCGGCGTGCCGACCGGCGCGTGGCGCGGATAGCCGTCGGCGTAGCCGCAGGCGACAATGCCGATGCGCATGGGCTTGTCGGCGGTGAACAGGCCGCCGTAGCCGACCCGCTCGCCGGCGGCCAGTTCCTGCACGGCGATGAGCTGGCTGGCCAGGGTCATCGCCGGGCGCAGGCCCAGCGATTCGGCGGTCTCGTCCTGCGGGAAGGGAGAGGAGCCGTAGAGCATGATGCCCGGCCGGGCCCAGCCGCGGCGCGCCTCGGCGAAGCGCAGCAGCGCTGCCGAGTTGGCCAGGCTCACGGGCTGCCCGCAGCCTTGCGTTGTCTCCTCGAAGCGGGCCATCTGCCAGGCGATGCCTCGGTCGAGGTCGGCATCGGCGAAATGCGTCATCAGGGTGACGCCCTCCACGCTGGGGGCCGTCTCCAGGGCGGTCAGGGCGGCGTGGAATTCCTCCGCCGTCAGGCCGAGGCGGTTCATGCCGGTGTTGAGCTTGAGATAGGCCGGCAATCGCGCCGGCAGGACGGCGCGGGCGAGCATGTCCGCCTGCTCCAGGCAATGCACCACCGGCGTCAGGCCGTGCTCGGCCAGCAGGGGAAGCTCGTCGGCCGCGAAAAACCCTTCGAGCAGCAGGATCGGCTGACGGAATCCGGCTTCGCGCAGGGCGATGGCATCCTCGATGTCGAGCAGCGCGAAGCCGTCGGCAAGTTCGTCGAGCGCCTCGGCCACCCGCATCAGGCCATGGCCATAGGCGTTGGCCTTGAGCACCGCCCACAGCCGGGCGCCGGCGCCGCGCTGGCGCGCGACGGCAAAATTGCCGCGCAGGGCGGACAGGTCGATGGTGGCGCGGATCGGGCGGGACAAGTCTGCGCGGCAGGAATCAGCCCTGCTTGGCTGCGAACTGCTTGAGCTTGGCGGTGGCGAACTCGACGAAGGTGTTGACCAGCCGCGAACGGAACTTCTCCTTCGGATAGACCATCGACAGGGTGCGCGTCAGGCGCGGCTTGAGCGGGATGGCCAGCAGGTCGCCGAGGCGTTTCTCCTTGGCCACCGAGGCGCGCGAAACGATGGCGAAGCCGATGCCGGTCTCGACGACGCCCTTGATCGCCTCCGGGCTGCCCAGCTCGATCACGATGTTGAGGCTGTCGGGGGGTACGCCGGCGTTGCGGAAATAGGTGTCGGTGACTTCGCGGGTGCCGGAGCCCGGCTCGCGGCTGATGAAGGGATGCGTTGCCAGCAGCTGCGGGGTGAGTTCCTTGTTCTTGGCCAGCGAGGAGCCGGGCGCGCAGATCACCAGCAGCTCGTCGTCACAGCAGACCTCGCATTGCAGGTTGCCCTGGTGCGAGGGCGCCTCGATCAGGCCGATGTCGAGGGTGTGCTCCGCCACCCGGGTCTCGATCGACTCGGAATTGGCGACGATCAGGCGCGGCCGCACGTTCGGATACTGCGACTTGAACTCGCCCAGGATGCGCGGCAGCATGAATTCGGCGATGGTGGTGCTGGCGCCCACCAGCAGCGGCCCGCCGATCTGCCCGGTCATTTCCGCCAGGCGCACGTCCAGCTCGGAAGACAGACCGAGAATCCGCTCGGCATACTCGAGCACCGTCTCGCCGGCCGGGGTGAGGGAGATCTTGCCGTGGCCGCGGTCGAACAGCCGGGTGTTGAAGTGCTCTTCCAGTTGCTTGATCTGGAAGGTCACCGCCGGCTGCGTCATGAACAGCACTTCGGCCGCCTTGGTAAAGGACAACTGCTTCGCCACCGCGTGAAAAACCTGCAATCTCCGATCCGCCATAACCCGCTCCCCAGCACTTTCTTATGAGCTGATATTCAAGCACAAATTGGCAGCATAAGATAGCCTGATTCGCCAAGTCCAGCGGGCCCCGGGCGGGCCGGAGCATGACAGGAAAATCCACGCTTCTACATCTTCCGACATATCCCAACGCTTCATGGTATAAAGCCGGCACTTCATTCCCATAAAAAAATGCCGGCCCCCCTTTCCGCTCAGCCGCATCGTCCTGAATGAACCTCGGCTTCTACATCATCATGGCGGCGCAGTTCTTCTCGGCGCTGGCCGACAACGCCCTGCTGATCGCCGCCATCTCGATGCTGCGGGACATCAAGTCCCCGCCCCAGTACGAGCCGCTGCTCAAGCTGTTCTTCACCGTCTCCTATGTGGCCCTGGCCGCCTTCGTCGGCGCCTTTGCCGACTCCAAGCCCAAGGGGCGGGTGATGCTCATCAGCAACAGCATCAAGATCGCCGGCTGTTTCATGCTGCTGGTGGCCACCGTGCCGGCGCTCGACCTGCTCGGCATCCCGCTCTATTACTACGTGCTGCTCTCCTACGCCATCGTCGGCCTCGGCGCGGCGGCCTACTCGCCGGCCAAATACGGCATCCTCACCGAGTACCTGCCCCACGACAAGCTGGTCATCGCCAACGGCTGGATCGAGGGCCTGACGGTGGCCGCCATCATCCTCGGCACCGTCCTCGGCGGGGTGCTGATCAACCCGACGGTGAGCGGCGTGTTGCTTACCATCGACCTGCCGGGCCTCGACACGCCGATCGACACGCCGGCGGAAGTGGCCATGCTGGTGATTTCGCTGCTATACCTCGTCGCGGCGATCTTCAACCTTTACATTCCCGACACCGGGGTCGACCACAAGCCGCTGCACAAGAACCCGATGTACCTGATGCACGAGTTCTGGCACTGCGTGCGCCTGCTCTGGCGCGACAAGCTGGGCCAGATCTCGCTGGCCGTCACCACCCTGTTCTGGGGCGCCGGCGCGACGCTGCAGTTCATCGTGCTGAAGTGGGCCGACAGGGCGCTCGGCCTGCCGCTCGACAAGGCCACGATCCTCCAGGGTGTGGTGGCCCTCGGCATCGCCCTCGGCGCGGTGATCGCCGCCAAGGCTGTATCGCTGGACAAGTCGGTGAAGGTGCTGCCGGTGGGCATCGCCATGGGCGTCGTCGTGATGGGCATGATCTTCGTCACCGACCTGCCGGTGGCGCTGCTCATGATGGTGGCAGTGGGCGCGATGGCCGGCTTCTTCGTGGTGCCGATGAACGCCCTGCTGCAGCACCGCGGCCACATCCTGATGGGCGCCGGCCACTCCATCGCCGTGCAGAACTTCAACGAAAACACCAGCATCCTGCTCATGCTGGGCTTCTACGCCCTGCTGGTCTATCTCGACCTCTCCATCTTCGCGGTGATCGTCCTGTTCGGGGTCTTCGTCAGCCTGGCCATGCTGCTGGTCGGCTTCTGGCACCGCCGCAACATGCGCCAGCACGGCGAGGAACTGGAACAGCTGCTGGCGGCGGCGAAGAACGTCAACGCCGGGCACTGATCACAAAGTCACGGGCCGGTTCGGCAACTCGTCGGGATTCGCCTCGCCCGGCGGGAAATGCCGTGCCAGGTGCTCGGTGATCGCCGCGATGGCGGCCAGGGTGCCCTGCTCGAACTCGCCCTTGCGGTAGCGCTGTTCAAGACGGCGGCAGATGGCGTCCCATTCGGATTGCGGCACCAGGGCGTTGATGCCGCGGTCGGCGAGGATCTCCACCTTGCGGTCGATCAGCTGGACATAGACCAGCACCCCGCTGTTGTGCGCGGTGTCCCAGACACGCAGTTGCGAAAAAACTTCGACGGCGCGCTGCCGCGATGTCTGGCCGCGGGTGAGCGCCGCCAGCGGCAGGCCGGCTTCGACGGCGAAGCGCAGTTCGGCGTCATGGTTTTTTTCGGAAGCGGCGATGGCCTGCTCGATGGCCTGCAGCGTGCCTTTCGGGAAGGCCAGCCCGATGCTCCACTGCGGCAGGAACAGGTGCCGTAAGATTCGCTTGAGGTTCATCACCAGTCTCCCGAAGCACCGCCGCCGCCGAAGTCCCCGCCGCCGCCCGAAAAGCCGCCGTCGGAGGAACCGCCCCACCCTCCCCCTCCTCCTCCGCCGCTCCAGCCGCCCGAGGACCAGCCGCCGCCACGCCCGCTCGAGGCGAAAGCAAGCACGAAGATGAAGACCAGGATGGCACCGGCGATCGCGGCCAGCAGTGAACCGGTGACCAGCCAGGCCAGGCCGCCGACTACGCCGGAGGTGACGGTCGAACCGCCCAGGCGTCCGAACCAGCGGTTCATCACCGCGCCCAGCATGGTGGCGATCACCATGGAGACGATAAAGAGAGTTTCCAGATCCATCGCCGCGGCACTTGCAGGCGACGATGACTTCGGCGCCGGCAGCGCCTCGCCGGCGATGACGGCCTGCAGCTTCGCCACGCCCGTCTGCAGACCGCCGAAGAAATCGCCTTCCTTGAAGCGCGGGCCGATGGTTTCGGCGACGATGCGCTTGGCAACGGCGTCGGGTACGGCGCCTTCCAGGCCGCGGCCGACCTCGATGCGCAGCTTGCGGTCGTTCCTGGCGACAAGGATCAGGATGCCGTCGTCGATGCCCTTGCGGCCGAGCTTCCAGGCTTCGGCGACGCGGATGGAATAGGCTTCGATGGCCTCCGGTTGCGTCGTCGGCACCAGCAGGATGGCGATCTGGCTGCCGCGTTCCCTTTCGAACCGCGCCAGCCCGGCTTCCAGCGACGCAGCCTTGTCGCGGCTCAGTGTTCCGGTGAGATCGGTGACGCGCGCCATGAGCGGCGGCACGGCCACCAGCGCGTCTGCCGCCTGGGCGACGGCGCCGAGCAGGAACAGCCCCAGCGCCGCGATCAGGCGGACGATCGGGGCCATGCGCAGCTCAGTAGCCCTGCTTGAGCGGATTGGGCGGCTCGGCGGGCGCGGTTTGCGCCGGCTTGGCGCCACCGCCGTCGAACTTGATCGCCGGCGGCGCAGAGAGCGCCTTCTCGTCGTCGACAGTGAAGTTGGCCTTGGTCGCGTAACCGAACAGCATCGCCGTCAGGTTGTTGGGAAAGACCCGCACCGTGACGTTGTATTCCTGCACCGCCTTGATGTAGCGGTTGCGTGCCACGGCGATGCGGTTCTCGGTGCCCTCCACCTGCGCCTGCAGGTCGCGGAAGTTGGCGTCCGCCTTCAGGTTGGGGTAGTTCTCGGCGACGGCCAGCAGGCGCGCCAGCGCGCCGGAGAGCTGCGACTGGGCGGCCTGGAACTTGGCGAAGGCGGCCGGATCGTTGATCAGTTCGGGGGTGGCCTTGAGGCCGGCGACGTTGGCGCGCGCCTCGGTGACCTTGGTCAGCACCTCCTTCTCGTGGGCGGCGTAGCCCTGCACGATCTGCACCAGATTGGGGATCAGGTCGGCGCGGCGCTTGTACTGGTTGAGCACTTCCGACCAGGCGGCATTCACCTGCTCGTCGGTGGTCTGGATCTGGTTGTAGCCGCAGCCGGACAGCAGGCCGGCGACGAGGGCCAGCAGGGCAAGCAGTTTGAGGCGCATCGCGGTCTCCTTGGGTTGGTGGGGATGCGGAATGCTATCTGGGGGCGATCAGCCGCATTTCAACGGACGTCCGGCTCGAAGAATACCCATTTCGCCTGCGGGAATTCGGCCTGCATGCGCGCTTCCACCGCATTGATGCGCTCGACCAGCTGGGCGCCGCTGATGGCTTCCGCCGCGGCCATGCGCGCCTTGACGGCGATCACCACCTTGTCGCCCCAGGCCAGGGTAATGACATTGAGCACCTCGGCCACCTCCGGCTGGGCGGCGACGAAGCGTTCGATCGCCGCGCGCTGCTCTGGGGCGGCCGATTCGCCGACGATGAGCGCCTTCACTTCGATCATCACCAGCACGGCGATGACCATCAGCACGATGCCGACGCCGACGGTGCCGGCCGCGTCCCACAGCGGGTTGCCGGTGGCGAGCGCGGCGGCAACGGCGACAAATGCAAAAGTCAGTCCCGCCAGGGCGGCGATGTCCTCGCCCGCCACCACCATCAGCTCGGACTCGCGCGTCTCGCGAAACCAGCGCAGGAAAGGCTTGCCGCCCGCCGTCTTGCGAATCTCCCGCATCGCCCCGGCGAGCGAGAAGGCTTCCAGCACGACGGCGACGCCCAGCACCGCCAACGCCACCAGGCCGTTCTCCAGCGGATGCGGATGGCGCAGGCGCTCGATGCCCTCGTAGACGGAAAAAGCGCCGCCCATGAAGAACAGCAGCAGCGCCACGATCATCGACCAGAAGTAGGTGACGCGGTGGTGGCCGAGCGGATGGTCGGCGCTCTCGGGGCGCTTGGCCTCCTTCATGCCGAGCAGCAGCAGGAGCTGGTTTACGCAGTCGGCCGTCGAGTGGATGGCCTCGGCCAGCATCGAGCCGGAGTTGGTCCACCACGCCGCGCCGAACTTCGACACGGCGATGCCAAAGTTCGCGCCCAGCGCATAGAGGATGGCACGGACAGAGCCTTCCTTACCGTGCGACATCGTTGAGTCCCTGCAGCGTGCGGCGGGCGAAGCAGAGGTCTTCCCAGGCCTTGGCCTTGTCCGTCAGGTTGCGCAGCAGATAGGCCGGATGGTAGGTGACGATGAGCGGGATGCCACGGTAGTCGAACAACCGCCCGCGCGAGGCGCCAACCTTGACCTCGGCATCGAGCAGCGTCTCCGCCGCCGGCTTGCCCAGGGCAACGATGAGCTTCGGCCGGATCAATTCGATCTGCCGCTGCAGGTAGGGGAAGCAGGCCGCCGTCTCCTCGGCCTCCGGCGTGCGGTTGCCCGGCGGGCGGCATTTCACGGCGTTGCCGATGTAGACCTTTTTGCCGCGCTGCAGGTCAATGGCCGCCAGCATGGCGTCGAGCAGCCTGCCGGCCTGGCCGACGAATGGCTCGCCTTTCTCGTCCTCCTCGGCGCCGGGGCCCTCGCCGACGAAGAGCCAGTCGGCCTCGATGTCGCCGACGCCGAGCACCGCCTGCTTGCGCTGCTCGCACAGACGGCAATCGCGGCATTCGGCCACGGCAGTCTTCAGTTCGTCCCAGCCCATGGCGGCAATGCGCAGGGCGCGCGCATCGCCCGCCGGAGCGGCGGCCGGGGACGGGGCCGTCTCCGCAGGCACTTGCGCCGCGATGACCGGCTTGTCCCTCTGCCGCCACAGCGGCGCCAGCCCCATCTCCCGCAGGAGGCTCTCACGCCGCGTCACAGGTCCACCGCCATCACCATGGCATCCTCGCGTCCCGCCCCGGCCGGGTAGTAACCGCGCCGGCGGCCGATGGTCTCGAAGCCCAGCCGGCGGTACAGCGCCTGGCCTGAACCATTCGATGGGCGAACTTCGAGGAACATCCGTTTCGCGCCATGGCCGCGCGCCGTGTCGAACAGGTGCCGCATGACCAGGCTGCCGTAGCCGGCGCGCTGCCACTCCGGTGCGACGGTGAGATTGAGCAGGTGCGCCTCGTCCAGCACCAGCATCATGACGGCGTAGCCGACCAGCTCGCCGTCGATGCGGCAGGTCCAGGCACTGTAGCCGGCGGCCAGGGAATCCGCGAAGTTGGCGCGGCTCCAGGGAAAGGGATACGCCCGGTCCTCGATCGCCAGCACGGCATCGATTTCTTCCGCCTGCAGCGGCGCGAGCTGGGGAAGGCTTTTCAGCACCGCGCTCACTGGACTACCTTCCCCCCATCCCCCTTCCCAAGGAAGGGGGTGACGATTGTTCGCCGCATTGCGGCTCCATCTTTTGACTGCGCCGTCCTTGGGACGGCCCGGCGGACGGCGCTCACTTCGTCCCCCCCGCCGCCAGCCGCTCCCGGGTGGTCAATGCGATCTTGTCGCGCACGTAGAGCGGCGCGGCCAGGGCGGGATCGAGCGCCTCGCCGCGCGCAAAGCGCGGCGCCGACAGGCGGGCCAGCGCGCCGGCGCGCGGCCGGGCGGCGGCATCGACCGCGGCGAGGAACGACCCGAGGCGCGCCTGCACAGCCGCAGCGTAGGTACCGAAACCGCTGCCCGCCCCGCGCCAGCCCTGGCCCGGCGGCAGGGGCGCCTGCTGCGGCGGCACCACCACCGGCGCCAGCACGGTCTCGACCCGCTCGCCCGCGACACGATAGGCGGCGCAATAGACCTCGTTCATGCGGGCGTCGACGCAGGCGTAGATGAGTCCATCGCCGGCCCCCAGCGCCAGCGCTTCCAGGCTGCCGATGCCGAGCACCGGCAGGCCGGCGCCGACGGCCAGGCCCTGCGCCACGCTCACCGCCAGGCGCAGGCCGGTGAAGGCGCCCGGCCCGGCGCCGAAGGCGATGCCGGTCAGCGCCTCGATCCCCAGGCCTTCGCCTTCGAGCAGCGCCCGGACGATCGGCAGGGCATTTTCCGAATGGGAGTCGCCGCGCACCGCCTCGCGTTCGACGATGCGCCCGTCGAGGGCGAGCGCGGCGGAGAACAGATCGGTGGAGGATTCGATGGCCAGGAGCTTCACGGCCGGAATTCTACCCGATGGCACCGCCCCGACCGCCGTGCCACGGAGACCGACTTTTCTACTTCACGCGCCTGGCGGCGTACTCGTCCTCAATGTTGTCTCGGAAATAGCTCCAGGCCGAGCCGGAGGTGCTCAGGCGCCGCCAGGTTTCGCTCGGCACCCCGGCATAGTCGAGCAGCCGGCGGTCGTCGAACTCGACTCGCAGAACGCGAGTGGCGGCATCGTAGCCGATGGCGCGCAGCTTGCCGGCATTGACCCGCTTCATCTCCATGGCGGAATTTTACCTGGGTGCCAGCATCTCCGCCCGGGCCCGCTCGCGCAGCGCCTTGGTCGATTTGCGCTCCTGCTCGTGGCAGTCGCCGATGGCCTGCATGTCGGCCGCCGCCTTGATGCAGGCGTGCGAGTCTTGCAGAATTTTGATGCGGGCCTCGACGTGCCGGAGCAGGCGCTCCTTCATCTTCTGCTGGGACACCGGGGGTTTCGCCCCGTCAACGGTCTTAGGGGCGTCGGTCGCCAGCACCGGCAGCGACAGCGCGGCCAGCAGCAATGCGATGGAAAGGTGCATGGGCTCTCCTCGAAGAATCAAGTCCTGAGTATCGGCAGCGTCTCGAAGCGTCCGTTCAGGACGGGCGCCGGATCGATGCCCCACCAGCGCGCCAGCGCCGTGGCATACAGGCTGCGGAAGTCTACGGCAAACGGCAGGTTGCCGTTGCCGTCGAGCCGGTCGAGCGCCGGCGCCGCCCCGTAGAGGCCGCCCCGCACCCGTCCGCCGAGAGCGAAATGCACGCTCGCCGTGCCGTGGTCGGTGCCGTTCGACTGGTTCTCCTGCGGCCGGCGGCCGAATTCCGCATAGGTCAGGATCAGCGTCCGCTCCCAGCGATTGAGTTCCTGAAGGGCCGTCTTGAGGGCCGCCAGGCCTTCGGCCAACTGGCCGAGCAGGTTGGCATGCGCGCCGGGCTGGTTCTGGTGGGTGTCGAAACCGCCGAGGCTCAGGCGCAGCACCGCCGTCTCGGCGCCGCCGGCGATCACCTGGCAGGCGGTCCGGACGGCATTGCCGAATTCGCCGCGCGGAAATTCCGTGCGCAGGCTCGCCTGGGCATTCGCCAGGCGCGTGCCGGCCTGGGCGATGTCGCTTTCCACCTTGCGGATGTGCGCGAGCGCGGCATTGTCGGCGCGCATCTCTGGCCGGGCCAGCCGGGCCTGGCGCAGGAATTCGGCGGGATTGTTCAGCGCGATGGCGCGGGCGCCGCCGGCCAGCGGACCGAGCTCGCCGCTGCCCACCAGCACACCCTCGGCGGCGAAGGTCGCGGGCGGCGGATGCGCGGCAAAGGCGCGCGCCAGCCAGCCGGCCTGCAGGTACTCGGCGCTTTTCGAGGCCGTGTCCCAGATCTCGATCGAACGGAAGTGCGACAGATTGGGGCTCGGATAGCCCAGGCCGCGGATCGCCGCCAGTTCGCCGGCCTGCCAGAGCGGCAGCAGCGGCCGCAGGGCCGGATGCAGGCCGTTGTGCTCGTCGAGCTGGATCGCCTCCTCGCGCTTGACCGCCAGGCGCGGACGCAGGCGATGGTAGGCCGGGTCGGCGAAGGGCACCAAGGTGTTCAGTCCGTCGTTGCCGCCCTTCAGCTCGACCAGGATCAGCAGTCGCTCGTAGGCGGCGCCGGCCCAGGCGCGGGCCGGCAGAAAAGTCAGTCCGCCGGACACGGCGATCCAGCGCAGGAAGTCGCGTCGTTTCATCCTTGCCCCTATTTCAGCTGGTACATCGGATCCAGGGCCAGCAGCCGGATCCGCTCGAGGCCGCCGGCTCCGGCCGGGGCCGCTGCGGCCGGTTCGCCGGGCAGCAGGACGTCCTGCGGCGCCAGGCGCAAACGCTCGCCGCGCGCCAGCCAGCCGGCACTGTCGAAACGCACCGCCTCCATGGCCCGCCGCATGCGCTCGCGCCCCTCCTCGCCCAGGCGGCCGCCGCGCAACGCCACACGCTCCGCCCGCGCCGGCGCGCCGTCCATGTCTCGCCCGCGTCCGCGCAATTCCTGGCCGCGGAACAGCCGTTCGAGGAACTGCTTGCGCGCCAGCAGGGTGCTGCTGTCGATCCAGGCCTCGCCGCCCGGCCAGCCCTTGACGTTGGGCGGCCCGAAAAGGTCCTGACCAAGCTGACGCAGGGTGAAGACGAAGGGCAGCAGCTCGCCAGTGTCGAATGCCAGGCTGCGCAGGGTGCCCGCCACCAGGTCGACCGGCGACTTGATCAGCGCGGCGCGGTTCTCCGCCGCCCAGAAGGCCTCGCAGAGGAACAGCGCACGCAGCGCCGCGCGGACCTCGTAGCCGCTGTCGCGGAAGCGGGCGGCGATGCGCCGTACTTCCTGCGGCTCGGGATCGGCAGAGACGAATTCCCGCCACAGTTTGGCGACGATGAACTCCGCCGTGGCGGGCTGCTCGAGCAGGATGTCGAGCACCTCATCGCCGTCGAAACGCCCCGTGCGGCCAAGCACGGTCTTCTCTCCGCGATCGTGGATGAAGGGCCGCCACTTGAACTCGCCCGTCTCCGGCTCGATGCTCCAGCCGGTGAAGGCACGCGCCGCCTCCTTCACGTCGCGCTCGGTGTAATGACCCTCGCCCAGGGTGAACAACTCCATCACCTCGCGGGCGAAATTCTCGTTCGGCTGCTCCTTGCGGCTGGTGGCCGAGTCGAGGTATACGATCATCGCCGGGTCCTTGGCCACGGCGTGCAGCAGCGCACCGAAGTTGCCCAGCGCGTGGCGCCGCAACAGCCGGTTCTGCTGCGCCATGAGGCGGGCCGACTTGACCTTCTGTTGGCTGGAGACGAAATGGTTGTGCCAGAAGAGCGTCATGCGTTCGCTGAGCGGCGAAGGCGTGCTCAGCATCTCCTCGAGCCACCAGCCGCGCAGCGCGACGCCGATCTCGAACTGGGTGCGCAGCAGCGCCTGCTTCTCCTCGTCGGACAGGCCGCGAAGGCGGGAAGGACGAACGTAATCCTCGACGCCCGCCGGCAAGGGGGTGCGTGCTTCGGTCACCGCGCCGGCGAGAAGACGTTCGACGGCCTCGGCGCGCGCCAGGCGGGCGAAGTCGGCGATTTCCTGCGTTGTCGCGCCGAAGCCGGCGCGGTTCAGCAGGTGGCGGGCATCGGCCGCGCCGAGCGCGGCGGCCTGGGCCAGCGGTGCGAACAGGATGAGCAGAAGCGCAAGCAGACGGCACATGGGCGTCTCCCTTTCTGCAAAGGCCGGAAAGTTCAGAAGCGGCGCTGGCGCGGGCGATAGACGTCGCGGCCGTGCTCGCGGATGTCGCGGCGCAGCTGCTGACGCTCTTCCGGCGTGAGCCGGCCCGGGCGGCCTTCCTGCTCCTGGCGCTCCTGCTGGCGACGCTGCCATTCTTCGCGCCGCAGCTCGCGCTGCTGCTGATTGCGCTCGAAGCGGCGGGATCCGTCGCCGGGCTGGGCCTGCGCCGGAAAACTGAAGGCCAGGGCAAGCAGGACACCCGCAAGGGCTGCAAAGCGTTTCATGATTCCCATTCCTGCCTTTTCGGGTGTCCTGCCGAGCGGCGCTCAGAAGCGGCGCTCGGCGTCGTGCCTTTCCTGGTAGATGTGCTGGCTGGCCGCGCTCAGGTCCTGCTGCAGGTCCTGACGCTCGGCGCGGGTCAGCACTCCGTCCGCCTTGTAGGCGCGTTCCTCGGTACGGATGGCCTTCTGCTCGTCGCGCAGATCATGGCGCTCGCTGCGAGTCAGGCTGCCGTCGCGCCAGCCGTCCTGCAGACGCTCGCGCTGGTTGTGCTGGCGGGCATTCACGCCGGGGTCGCGATTGGCGCTATTGTGCCACCCCTGGCGCTGGCCATCGTGCTTTTCCTGCCGGATGTGGCGGCTGGCGCGATTCTGGTCGCGATGCAGGTCGGCCCGCTCGGCGCGGGTCAGCACGCCATCGGACTTGTAGCGGCGCTCTTCGCGGTTGATGTGGCGCTGCTCGCGCTCCAGGCGACGGGTTTCGCCGCGGGTCAGCTGGCCCGAGCGCACGCCCTGGCCGATGCGCTGCTGCTGGTGGTGCTGGCGGGCATTCACGCCCGGGTCGTGGGGTCGAGCCTGGGCCGGCGCCGCCAGCCAGAAGGTGGCCATGCCGGCCACCAGCATGCTGAAGAACAGGGGTTTCATTTCACTCTCCTTTGACGATGTTTCGGGTTTATCGACGCCTGTTGCGGCAGGCGTTGAGGGCATCGTAGGCGGGCTTTGTAAGCAGACTGTGTGCGACGCCGGGCAGTTTGTAAAACTTTGTTACCGCTGCCGGCAGCGGGCTGGCCAGTGACGGCGGCTCCCGGTAGGATTCGTCCCATGACCGATGGCAAAACCAAGATTCTCGTCGTCGACGACGACCAGCGCCTGCGCGAGCTGCTCACCCGCTACCTGGGCGAGCAGGGCTTCGCGGTCAAGCCTGCCGACGGCGCGGCGGCGATGGACAAGGCCCTGGCGCGGGAACGCTACGACCTGCTGGTGCTCGATCTGATGATGCCCGGCGAGGACGGCCTGTCGGTCTGCCGCCGGCTGCGCGCCGCCAAGGAGGACCTGCCGATCATCATGCTCACCGCCAAGGGCGACGACGTCGATCGCATCGTCGGCCTGGAGATGGGCGCCGACGACTATCTGCCGAAACCCTTCAATCCCCGCGAACTGGTGGCGCGCATCCATGCCGTGCTGCGCCGCCGGACCGCCCCGCCGCCGGCCGGGGCGCCGGCGGCCGACGCGGGCGAAGTCCGCTTCGGCGGCATCAGCGTCAATCTCGGCACCCGCCAGCTGGCCCGCGACGGCAAGCAGCTCTCCCTGACCACCGGCGAGTTCGCCGTGCTGAAAGTGCTGCTGCAGCACCCGCGCCAGCCGCTCTCGCGCGACAAGCTCATGGAACTGGCGCGCGGCCGCGAATACGAGGTCTTCGACCGGGCCATCGACGTCCAGGTCTCGCGCCTGCGCAAGCTGGTCGAGGAGGATCCCTCCAAGCCGCGCTACATCCAGACCGTCTGGGGTTTCGGCTATGTATTCGTGCCGGATGGCACGAATGCATAGCCGAGCATATGACGCCACTCCCCCCGGCCCGAGGCAGGGGGTGAGTGAAATGCAGCCGCTATCGCGGCTGGGGTATCGAATTGGAGCGAGATGAACTTCGTTCCGCAAAGCCTGCTCTGGCGCACCTTTCTCCTGATCGCCGCCCTGATGATCGTGGCAGTGCTGGCCTGGGCGGCGATCTTCGCCCGCGCCGAGCGCGAACCGCGCGCCCATCAGCTGGCGCAGATGGTGGTCAGCGTGGTGAACCTCACCCGCAGTGCCCTCGTCTCCGCCCAACCCGAGAAACGCCGGGCGCTGCTGCTGGAGCTGTCCGACCGCGAGGGCATCCGCGTCTATCCCGCCGAGGAGGACGACCGGCTGGAGCCGCTGCCGCCGCGCGCCGCACTGCTGCAGCTGGTGGCCGGGGAGGTGCGCCGCCAACTCGGCGCGGACACCCGCATCGCCCTGGCGCGCGAAGGTGAATCCGGCTTCTGGGTCAGCTTCCGGCTCGATGGCGACGACGAATATTGGGTGATGCTGCCGCGCGAGCGCGTCGAGCGCGGCTATCCGCTGCAGTGGCTGGGGTGGGGGGTCGCCGTGCTGCTGCTGGCCCTGGCCGGCGCCTACCTGGTGATGTTCCGCGTCACCCGCCCGCTCAAGGCGTTGGCCGCCGCCGCACGCGACATTGGTCGCGGCCGCCGCCCCGCCCCGCTCGCCGAGGCCGGGCCGGACGAGGTCCGCAGCGTCAGCCATGCCTTCAACCAGATGTCCGCCGACCTCGCCCGCCTCGACGAGGATCGCGCCCTGATTCTCGCCGGCATCTCCCACGACCTGCGCACACCGCTCACCCGGCTGCGCCTGGCCGCCGAGATGAGCGCCGACGACGGCCTGCGCAAGGACATCGGCGCCGACATCGATGAGATGGACAAGATCATCGGCCAGTTCCTCGACTTTGCCCGCGACAGCGAAGGCGAAGCGCCGGAGCCGACCGACCTGAATGCAGTGGTCGGCCACATCGCCGTGCCCCTGCAGCGACGCGGCGCCGACATTGCCCTGCGCCTGACCGACATGCCGCCGGTCCTGCTGCGTCCCCTGGCGCTGCTGCGCCTGGCCGCCAACCTGATCAACAACGCCCTGCGCTACGGCGGCGCGGCCGGCCCGGTCGAGGTAGCCACGCGCCGTGCAGATGATCAGGTGGTGCTGGAAGTGCTGGATCGCGGGCCGGGCATCCCGCCCGAGGAAGCCGAGCGCCTCAAGCAGCCGTTCACCCGCCTCGAGGCCGCGCGCAGCGGCGCCGGTGGCGCCGGCCTGGGACTGGCCATCGTGGACCGGGTGGCACGCAGCCATGGCGGCCGCCTCGAGTTGCTCGCTCGCGAGGACGGCGGATTGATTGCCCGGGTCAGCCTTCCGGCGCGTCAGGCCTGAAGGTCGGCGGCGGCCTGCTCAGCGCGCAGGCGTCTGGCATGGGCCCAGCGGGCCTGCAGACGCGGATCGGTGACGATCATGCCGATCGTCTCCCCCACCACCATGGCGACGCCGAGCAAGGGCAGCACCAGCATCAGCCCCGCCACCCCCGCCACGGCGCCGCCGACGAAGATCATCAGCACGGTGAGCAGCGGGTGCATGCGCAGGCTGCGGCCGATGGTCAGCGGCATGAAGACGAAATCGTCGAGCAGCCGCACCAGGACGAAGACGATGATCGCGCCATAGGCCATCCAGGGATCGAGCGGAAAGTCCGTCGCCGCCACCAGCACCACCAGAAGGCAGCCGAGGATGGAGCCGACGTAGGGCACCCAGGCCAGCACGGCGCAGACCATGCCCAGCAGCAGCGGCGCCGACAGGCCGATCACCCACAGCCCGATGGCCAGCGCGATGGTGTCCAGGATGGTCAGGCTGATCAGTCCCTGGAAATAGGCGCGCGCCGTCTTGTCCATTTCGTGCATCAGGTAGAGCGTGCGCTCGAAGAAGGCATTGGGCACGGCGTTGGCGATGAACTTGGTGAAGCGGCGGCCGTCGCGCAGGAAGAAGAAGGCCAGGAAGGGCGCCAGCAGCAGCGCCGGCAGCCAGGCCGCCAGGGTCACCACGAAGTTGGCCAGGTGGCGCTGGGCGAAGGTCTCGGTGAAGCTGGCCAACTGCTCGCTGACGTTGCGGCTCAGGCTGGCGCGCTCGAGAAAGGCGAACTGCGCCTCCAGCCCGTCCATGGTCTTCTGCAGCAGCCGGCTGCCGCCCTCGATGTAGCGGCCCATGGAGTCCTGCCAGCTCACGGCGTGCGAGCTGATCCAGGGGAACAGCAGCGCGGCGCAGACCAGCAGCAGCAGGATGAAGCCGCCGCCGGTGATGGCCGCGGCGGTCTTGCGGTGGAAGCCGTGCAGCACCAGCCGGTGGGTCGCCGGCTGCAGGAAATAGTAGATGATCAGCGCCAGCAGGAAGGGCACCACCAGCCAGAGCATCTTCTTGAACAGGAACAGCAGCAGGCAGGTCGAGGCGATGATGCCGACCCAGACCACCGGGCCCGACTGGCGATTCATTCCGACTGGCTCCCGGGGGCATTGACCGTCTCGCGCAAGCGCTGTCCGATATGCCGTGCCAGCTGCAGGGCGATTTTCGAGGCGATGACCGCATGGGTTTCCAGCAGGCCCAGGAAGTCGGCACGAAATAATACGGCAAGGGAACAGTTTTCCAAGGCCCTCGCCTGCGCCGCGCGCGGCGAATTGTCGAGCAGCGCCAGTTCGCCGAAGAGCCGGCCCTCGCCCAGCTCGGCGACCCTGCCGGCGACGGCCTGGCCCTGGCGGCAGATCAGCACCTTGCCCGACTCGATGATGTAGAGCGCCTGGCCCTCCTCGCCCTGGTCGAAGATCACTTCGTCCTTGAGGTAGTTGCGCTCGTGCAGCAGGCCGTCGACGGTCTTCAGCTCGCGCGGGCTCAAGGTCGAGAACAGCGACAGCGCCCGCAGTTGCTTGAGTCGCGGCGAGTCTTCGTCTTTACTGAAAAGGAACATGGACGCAATACCCCTCGGCCCTCTCGGGCAGGTCGCCTTATTCGTTGAATTGTGACAAACTGAAATCAGCCGATTCAGTCATTTGCGATAAGTCTAGCATCTTCAAGGGAGTACCCACATGGCCATCACCTGGATCCTCGTCGCCAACGCCAGTCAAGCCAAGCTCTACGCCAACGCCGGCCCGAAAAAAGGCCTCAAGCTCATCAAGGACATGAAGCACCCGGAAAGCCGCGAAAAGGCTGCCGATCTGGTCAGCGATCGCCCCGGCCAGTTGCACAGCCCGGGCAACAGCCATCGCGCCAGCCAGCCGAAGACCGACCCCAAGACCAACGAGGCGCGCCACTTCGCCCAGGAACTGGCGCGCGAACTCAATCATGGCCGCGCCAGCGGCCTGGTCGAGCGCCTGATTCTCGTCGCCCCGCCGGCCTTCATGGGCCTGCTCAACGAGAAGCTCGACGGCCCGACGACCCATCTCGTCTCCGACCGCTTCGAGAAGGACTACACCAAGGCCGGCGAGAAGGAACTCTCGGGACACCTGGAGTCCTGCATTTTCCTCTGATCAGTCGGCGGGGAGATCGGCGTCCGGAAAGAGGACGTCGGTATAGCCGAAGCGCGTGAAGTCGCGGATGCGCATCGGATAGAGGATGCCGTCGAGGTGGTCGCACTCGTGCTGCACCACACGGGCGTGGAAGCCCGCCGCCTCGCGTTCTACCGGCGCGCCGTCGAGATCGAAGCCGCGGTAGGCCAGGCGGGCGAAGCGCGGCACCAGGCCGCGCAGGCCGGGAACCGACAGGCAGCCTTCCCAGCCCTCCTCCAGTTCGTCGGAGAGCGGCGTCAGCGCCGGATTGACCAGGATGGTGAATGGCACCGGCTCGGCCTGGGGGTAGCGCGGGTTGGATTCGAGGCCGAAGATCACCACCCGCAGGCCGACGCCGATCTGCGGCGCCGCCAGGCCGGCGCCGTCGGCGGCGCGCATGGTGTCCAGCATGTCAGCCGCCAGCTGGCGCAGCTCCGGCGTGCCGAATGTTTCCACCGGCCGCGCCTTTTCCAGCAGGCGAGGATCGCCCATCCGGAGAATCTCGCGGATCACTTGTCTTCCAGGCAGATCATCTCGATGATGTGCCGCACCCGCTCCATCGTCTCGCGCAGGATGTCTTCCAGGCTGGCAAACTGGATGCCCAGCTTGCTGTCGCCGCGGCCCGCGGCATGGTTGGCCACCACGGTGATGGCGGCATAAGGCAGATCGAGCTCGCGCGCCAGCGCCGCTTCCGGCATCCCGGTCATGCCGACGATATCGGCGCCATCGCGCTCCAGCCGGTCGATCTCTGCCGCCGTCTCCAGGCGCGGCCCCTGCATCGCGGCATACACGCCGCCGTCGCTGACGGCCTGGCCGGCATCGTTGGCCGCGGCAAGCAGCACCTGTCGCAGCTCAGGGTCGTAGGGCTGGGTGAAATCGACATGCACCACCGGCGCATCGCCGCCCTCGTGATAGGTGGACTTGCGCCCCCAGGTGTAATCGATGATTTGGTGCGGGATGACGATCGCGCCAGGGCCAAGGTCGGCGCGGATGCCGCCGACCGCGGCGATCGAGACGATGCAGCTGGCGCCGGCCTGCTTCAATGCCCAGATGTTGGCGCAGTAATTGACCTCGTGCGGTGGGATCGTGTGGCCGTAGCCGTGGCGGGCGATGAATATCGCCGGCTGGCCGCATAAGCGGCCGAAGGTGAGCGGGCCGGAAGGCTCGCCGTAGGGAGTCCTGATTACCTCGCGACGTTCCACCGTCAGGTTTGTCAGCTGGGTCAGGCCGCTGCCACCAATAATTGCAAGCATATGTTTTTAATGAATTAATTTCTTTAATGCGTTGAACTGGATTGTATCATGGGGTGAGGTTGCAGCTTTCGAAGGTGTTATACTGCCGGACTTTTTTCTTGTCGCACTGCAACATGACCCGCGCCATCCGCAACATCGCCATCATCGCCCACGTCGACCACGGCAAGACCACGCTCGTCGACAAGCTGCTCCGGCAGTCCGGCACCTTTGCCGCCCACCAGCAGGTGCAGGAACGCGTCATGGACTCGAACGACCTCGAGCGCGAGCGCGGCATCACCATCCTGGCCAAGAACTGCGCCATCGAGTACGAAGGCACCCACATCAACATCGTCGACACCCCGGGCCACGCCGACTTCGGCGGCGAGGTCGAGCGCGTACTGTCGATGGTCGACGGCGTGCTGCTGCTGGTCGACGCCGTCGAGGGTCCGATGCCGCAGACGCGCTTCGTCACGCGCAAGGCGCTGGCGCTGGGTCTGAAGCCCATCGTCGTCATCAACAAGATCGACCGCCCCGGCGCGCGCCCGGACTGGGTCATCAACCACACCTTCGATCTCTTCGACAAGCTCGGCGCCACCGAAGAGCAGCTCGACTTTCCGGTGGTTTACGCCTCGGCCCTGAACGGCTACGCGATGCTCGACGCCGGCGAACCCGGCACCGACATGCGCCCGCTGTTCGAGGCCATCCTCAAGCACGTGCCGCAGCCGGAGGTCGACGCCGAGGGTCCGCTCCAGTTACGCATCTGCTCGCTGGACTATTCCAGCTTCGTCGGGCGCATCGGCATCGGCCGCATCACGCGCGGCCGGATCGGCCCCCTGCAGAACGTGCTGGTCATGAAGGGCCCGGAGGACGACGCCCCGCTCAAGGCGCGGGTCAACCAGGTACAGGTCTTCAGGGGCCTCGAGCGCGTCCTCACCGATGTCGCCGAAGCCGGCGACATCGTGCTGGTCAACGGCATCGAGGACATCGGCATCGGCGTCACGCTCTGCGACCCGGACCAGCCCACGGCCCTGCCCCTGCTGACGGTGGACGAGCCGACGCTGACCATGAACTTCCAGGTCAACACCTCGCCCCTGGCCGGCAAGGAAGGCAAATACGTCACCAGCCGCCAGCTGCGCGAGCGCCTGCACCGCGAACTGATGAGCAACGTCGCCATGAAGCTCGAAGAGACCGACGATGCCGACGTGTTCCTCGTTTCCGGCCGCGGCGAGCTGCACCTCACCATCCTGCTCGAGAACATGCGCC
This sequence comes from Rhodocyclaceae bacterium, assembly GCA_016791205.1. Classification (GTDB taxonomy): domain Bacteria; phylum Pseudomonadota; class Gammaproteobacteria; order Burkholderiales; family Rhodocyclaceae; genus Desulfobacillus. Next base: position 22,444 of record JAEUNH010000192.1, read on the forward strand.
GCGAAGGCTACGAGCTGGCCGTCTCGCGTCCCCGCGTGGTGCTGAAGGAGATCGACGGCGTGAAATGCGAGCCGTTCGAGTTCCTCACCGTGGACTGCGAGGAGGCCAACCAGGGCGCCGTCATGCAGGCGCTCGGCGAGCGCCGCGGCGACCTGCAGGACATGCAGCCGGACGGCAAGGGCCGCGTGCGCCTCGAGTACCGCATCCCGGCGCGCGGCCTGATCGGCTTCCAGGGCGATTTCCTCACCATGACGCGCGGCACCGGCGTCATGAGCCACGTCTTCGACGACTACGGCCCGCTGAAGGCCGACATCGCCGAGCGGCGCAACGGCGTGCTCATCTCCGCCGAGCAGGGCGATGCCGTCGCCTACGCCCTGTGGAAGCTGCAGGAGCGCGGCCGCATGTTCGTCAGCCCGGGCGAAGCTCTCTACGAAGGCATGATCATCGGCATCAACAGCCGCGACAACGACCTGGTGGTGAACCCCGTCAAGACCAAGCAGCTCACCAACGTGCGCTCCTCGGGCAAGGACGAGGCCATCGTGCTGGTGCCGCCGATCCAGGTCACGCTGGAGAGCGCGGTGGAATTCATCGCCGACGACGAACTGGTCGAGATCACGCCGAAGTCGATCCGCCTGCGCAAGCGCCACCTCAAGGAACACGAGCGCCGCCGCGCCGGGCGCGAGGCCGCCTGATCTCGTCTGGCAGCTACAAGCCTTTTACGGCGTACACCGCCGGCAGGTTGCGCCAAGCGCCCTTGACGTCCATGCCGAAGCCGAAGACGTAGCGGTTGGGCAGATGCACGCCGACAAAATCGGCCCGCACCGGTTTCTCGCGGCCGAGGTCCTTGTCGGCGAAGACGGCAATGCGGCAGTCGCGGGCGCCTTGTTCGAGCAGGCGCCGCTTCACCGCCGCCAGCGTGATGCCCTCGTCGAGCACATCGTCCACCACCAGCACCGTGCGCCCGGCAATGGGTGCCCGCGGCGCCACGATCCAGGACAACTCGCCACCGGTGGTAGTGTCGCCGTAACGGGTGACGTGCAGGTAATCGAATTCAAGCGGAAACTTCAGCAGCGGCAGCAACTGGCCGGTGAAGATCACCGCGCCGCCCATCACCGACAGCACCAGCGGATGCGTCTCGGCCATCGCGGCGGCGATCTCGCCGGCGACGCGGCGCACCGCCGCCTCCGCCTGCCGTTCGCTGACGATCAGGTCGGCCTCGGCGAGAAGCGCCTGAGCCTCGGCGGCCGGCAGCATCAGGGACGCCCTCCGACATTGAGGCTGGCCAGGTATTCGGTGAAGGCCTTGCCGACCTCGGGGTGCTTGCGGCCGAAAGCGATGGTGGCCTTGAGGTAGCCCAGCTTGGAACCGCAATCGTAGCGGATGCCGTGGAACGGGAAGGCTAGAACCGGCTCCTCCAGGATCAGGGCGGCGATGGCATCGGTTAGCTGGATCTCGCCGCCGGCACCGGGACGCACCCGGCGCAGGTGATGGAAGATGCGCGGGGTCAGCACATAGCGGCCGATCACCGCCAGGTTCGAGGGGGCCTTCTCCGGCGCCGGTTTTTCGACGATGGCCGTGACGTTCTGGGCGCCATCGCGGCCTGGCTCGATGCTGACGATGCCATAAGCGCCGGTGTCGGCGAAGGGCACGTTCTGCACCCCGAGCAGGCTGCTCTCGTGATTGTCGAAAGCGTCCACCATCTGCCGCAGCACCGGCGGATCGGCATCGATGAGGTCGTCGGCCAGCAGCACGGCGAAGGGCTCGTCGCCGACCACCGGCGCGGCGCACAGCACGGCGTGTCCCAGCCCGAGCGGCTCGGCCTGGCGGATGTAGATGCAGTTGATGTGCGAGGGCACGGTGTCCTGCACCAGCTTGAGCAGCGCATGCTTGCCCTTGGCCTCGAGCTCGGTCTCCATCTCGTAGGCCTTGTCGAAATGGTCCTCGATGGCGCGCTTGTTGCGGCCGGTGATGAATACCATGTCGGTGATGCCGGCGGCCACCGCCTCCTCCACCGCGTACTGGATCAGCGGCTTGTCCACGACCGGCATCATTTCCTTCGGGCTGGCCTTGGTGGCCGGCAGGAAGCGGCTGCCCATGCCGGCGACCGGGAACACCGCTTTGGTGATTTTCTTCATCGAACGAACTCCATGGGTTGTCAGTTTCCGAGCAGCTTGCGCAGGCCATCCTCGCCGATGACCGTGATGCCCAGCGCGCGGGCCTTGTCCAGCTTCGAACCGGCGTCTTCGCCGGCGACGACGTAATCGGTCTTCTTCGACACCGAGCCGCTGACCTTGCCGCCGGCCGCCTCGATCAGCGCGCCGGCCGCCTCGCGGCTGAGCGAGGGCAGCGAGCCGGTCAGGACAAAAGTCTGTCCCCGCAGCACGGCGACGGAATCCTCCGTGCGTGCCTCGGCTTCGCCGCGCACCCCAGCCTCGGTCAGGCCGGCGATGACCTCGCGGTTGTGGGCCTCGGCGAAGAAACCGGCAATGCTCTCGGCCACCACCGGGCCGACATCGGGCACGCGCTGCAGCGCCTCGGCATCGGCCGACATGAGCGCCTCCAGGTCGCCGAAATGCCGCGCCAGGTCCTTGGCGGTGGCCTCCCCGACGTTGCGGATGCCGAGGGAATAGATCAGTCTCGCCAGGGTGGTGCGCTTCGAACGGGCGATGGCCTCGACGATATTCTGCGCCGATTTCCCGCCCATGCGCTCGAGGCCGGCCAGGGTGGCGGCATCCAGACGGTAAAGGTCGGCCGGATGCTTCACCAGCTGGCGGTCCACCAGCTGATCGACCAGCTTCTCGCCCAGGCCCTCGATGTCCAGCGCCCGGCGCGAGGCGAAATGCAGAATGGCCTGCTTGCGCTGCGCCGGGCAATACAGGCCGCCGCTGCAGCGGGCCACCGCCTCGTCGGGCAGGCGGCGGACGGCGGAGCCGCACACCGGACAGCGTTCCGGCATGACGAAGGCGCGCTCGCTGCCACGGCGCCGTTCGGGCAGCGCGGCCACCACTTCCGGGATGACGTCGCCGGCGCGGCGCACGATCACCGTGTCGCCGATGCGCACGTCCTTGCGCCGCACCTCGTCCTCGTTGTGCAGGGTGGCGTTGGTGACGGTGACGCCGCCGACGAACACCGGCGCCAGGCGCGCCACCGGGGTGATGGCGCCGGTGCGGCCGACCTGCACCTCGATGTCGAGCACCTCGGTGAGCTCCTCCTGCGGCGGGTACTTGTGGGCCACCGCCCAGCGCGGCTCCCGGCTGACGAAGCCGAGCCGCTCCTGCAGGGCGATGGAATTGACCTTGTAGACCACGCCGTCGATGTCGAAGGGCAGCGTGTCGCGCAGCGCCAGGATTTTCGCGTGAAAATCGATCAGCCCCCCGGCGCCCCGGGCCACGCCGCGCTGCGCGCAGACCGGCACGCCAAAGCCATCCAGAGCGTCAAGCACGCCGCTGTGGCTCTCCGGCATCGGCCAGCCGCGCGTCTCGCCGACGCCGTAGGCGAAGAAGGACAGCGGCCGCTCGGCGGCGATCTTCGGATCGAGCTGGCGGATGCTGCCTGCAGCGCCGTTGCGCGGATTGACCAGGGTCGGCCGGCCCAGCTCGCGCTGGCGCGCGTTGTAGCGCTCGAAATCGCCGCGGCTCATGTAGGCTTCGCCGCGCACCTCCAGCAGCGCCGGGGCGGCGCCGCGCAGGCGCAGCGGGATGCAATGGATGGTGCGCACGTTCTGGGTGACGTCCTCGCCGGTCTCGCCGTCGCCGCGGGTGGCCGCCCGCGCCAACACCCCGTCCTCGTAGCGCAGGCTGATGGCCAGGCCGTCGAACTTCAGCTCGGCGGCGTATTCCACCGGCCCGGCCCCCTCCTCCAGGCCGAGGGCGCGCCGCACGCGGGCATCGAAGTTGCGGGCTCCCTCCGGGCCGGTGTCGGTCTCGGTCCGGATGGAGCGCATCGGCACGGCATGGCGCACCGCGGCGAATTCGGGCAGCGGCTGCCCGCCGACGCGCCGGGTCGGCGAATCGGCCGTTTGCAGTTCGGGATGGGCGGCCTCGAGTTCCTGCAGCGCGCGGAACAAGCGGTCGTACTCGGCGTCCGGCACGGTCGGCGCGTCGAGCACGTAATAGGCGCGGTTGTGGCGCTCGATCGCCTCGCGCAGCGACCGGGCTCGCTCGGCGGCTTCGCCAGGCAAGGACATCCCCGTCAGGAGAACAGGCGCAGCGCCTGCGGGCCGCCGGCGATCAGACCCTGGGCGGCCATGCGCTGCTCGATCTCGACGATCTTGTCGTGAATGACGTCCAGTGCGCTGCCGCCCAGCGGGACGCGGTTGTCGTCCACCAGGGTACCGCCGAGGCTCTGGGCGAACTGCTTGGCCAGGGCGATCATGCGGTCGAAGACGCGCGGGCCGGCGGCGACGCGCGGCACGTCCAGGGTGAAGGAGAGGCCATGGCTGGCGAAGGCCTTCAGCTCCTCGGCGGCGAACGGCGCGGCCTCGAGGTTGGAGAGGGTATACAGCGTGGCACCGCCGTCATCGAGGGCATGGAACATGCCGTCCTCGCGCAGGACCATGCCGGCCGCCTCGGCCAGGCCGCGCAGCTTGGTGCCGGCGAAAGGCGCGCCGCCGGCGACCACATTCACCCCGATCTGGATGTCCACGCCGGCGCAGAAGCGGTCGATCTCGGCGGCCCGGGTCAGCACCTCGTTGCGCGATGGCATGTCGGCAACCGCCAGGAATTCGTCGGCGAGGCGCTGCACGCCGTTGAGGAACAGCGTCAGCTCGGGGTCGGTGAGCGGGCCGCGGCGATCCGCCAGCTGCAGCGCCACGCGCAGGCGGCGGTAGTCCGCCACGCCATGGGCGGTGACGCGCTCCCACAATCCGCTGCGTTCGTTGAGCCCGCACCAGGCGAGCGGCTTGGCGAGCTTGCCCATCGCCTGCTGCTGGGCCTGCCAGAGATAAGGGCCGGCGATCGTCTCGGCCGATTCGAACCTCACCACGCAATCGATGGCCGGATCGGCGAGCGATTCCGGCGGTTCCGCCGCGATGCGCACGCCCTGCAGCTCGGCCGGTGCTTCCGCGGCGGGCGCCGCGCCGATGGCCGGCTCGGCTGTCTCGTCCTGCGCCGCCCTCTGCAGGGCCGGCTCGATGCGCTCCGGCCCGGCCTGCTCGCCGGCCTGCGGGCGGCCCAGCAGCACGTCGGGATGGTCGCTGCGGAACACCCGCTCGGCCAGCTTGCGGTGCTTGCGTTCCTGCCACTTGTTGTAGGCGAATACGGCGGCCACGAGGGCAATGCCGGCGCCGATCAAAGAGAGCTGCAGCTCGCTCATGCCGCCACGGCCTCGTCGCTCATGCGCAGGGCCTCCTCGATGTCCACCTCCACCACCCGCGAGACGCCCTGCTCCTGCATGGTGACGCCGACCAGCTGGCGGGCCATCTCCATGGTGATCTTGTTGTGGGTGATGAAGAGGAACTGGGTCTGCGCCGACATGCGCTTGACCATCTCGCAGAAGCGCTCGGTGTTGCTGTCATCGAGCGGCGCGTCCACCTCGTCGAGCATGCAGAACGGGGCGGGATTGAGCTGGAACAGCGAGAACACCAGGGCAATGGCGGTGAGCGCCTTCTCGCCGCCGGAGAGCAGATGGATGCTGCTGTTCTTCTTGCCGGGCGGCTGCGCCATGACCTGGATGCCGGAATCGAGGATCTCCTCGCCGGTGAGGATCAGCCGGGCCTCGCCGCCGCCGAACAGCTGCGGGAAGAGGATGCCGAACTGGCGGTTCACGTTGTTGTAGGTGTCCTGCAACTGCTCGCGCGTCTCGCGGTCGATGCGCCGGATGGCGTCCTCCAGCGTGTCGATGGCCTGGATGAGGTCCTCCGACTGGCTGTCGAGGAAGCCCTTGCGCTCGCGCGAGGTGTTCAGTTCGTCGAGGGCGGCGAGGTTCACCGGGCCGAGCGCTTCGATTTCGGCGCCCAGGCGGGCGATGTCGCCCTGCAGGAGCGGCTCCTTCACCTCGCGGGTGAGCTCCGGCGCGAGTTCCGTCTCGTCGGCGTTGGCCTCGGCCAGGCGCCCGACATACTGCTCCTCGTTCAACTGGGCCGCCTGTGCCTTCAGGCGCAGGTCGCCGATGCGATCGCGCAGGGGATTCAGGCCCTGCTCGGTCTTCAGGCGGGCCTCTTCCAGCTGGCGCAGCTCGGCGGCGGCGCCTTCCAGGGCATCGCGGTAAGTGGCGAGCGCCGCCTCGCGGCTGCGCCGGGCGGCCAGCGCGTCCTGCAGCTTCGCCTCGAGGCCGCCCTCGCTGATGGCGTCGCGCTCCTGGCGACGGGCGGCCGTCTCGGACTCGATGCGCGCCAGCTGCTCGCGCGCCACCTCGCGCGAACGGCCGATCTCTTCCAGTTTTCCCGAGCATTCGCGCTCGGCAAAGCGGGATTCCTGCAGTTCGCGCGCCAGTGTCTGTTCGACGGTGCGCTGCTCGCGCAGGCCAGCCTCGCGCTTGCGGCTCTCCTCCAGCGCTGCTTCGAGGCGGGCGCGCATCTCCTGCGCCACCCCGGCAAGACGGGCGGTCTCGCCCTCGGCCAGCAGGCGGCGGCGGCGTTCGGTTTCTTCGGCGCTGGCCACCTCGGCCAGGTCGCCTTCGATCTGCGCCAGACGGGTGCGGTAGCGCTGCACCGCCTCGCCCAGCTTGACCGCCTCGACCTGGACGGCGTGCGCCGACTGCTGCAGCTCCTGCGCCTCACGCTGCGCTTCCGCCAGTCGCTGGCGCTGCTCGGCCAGTCCCGATTCGGCCGAGGCCAGGGTCGCCGCGGCGATGCGCGCCTCGTCCTCCAGGCCGGCGCATTCAGTCTCCAGCTGCTCGATCTCGCGCTGCCGCTCGATGACTCCGTGGGTGCGCGCCTCCGGCGCGTAGAGCACGAAACTGTGGCGCGAGACGAGATGACCGGCCTGGCTCACCCACAGGCGGCCGGCCGGCAGGCCGGCGCGGCGGGCAGCGAGCGCGCCCAGATCGTTGGCCACATAGACGCCGGCCAGCCATTCGTTGAGAGCCGGTTCCCAGCGCGGGTCGCTGCAGCGGACCTTGTCGCGCAGCGCGGTGTCGGCATCCAGGCCGGCGGTTTCGGCCGCGGCGGCCTCGCCGGCGAAGACCAGGGCCAGGGTCGCGGGGGGGGGATCGGCCAGCACCCGCTCGGCGGCCGATGCCTCGATGCCGGCCAGGGCCCCGAGGCGCTCGCGCAGCACGGCCTCCAGCGCAGTCTCCCAGCCCGGTTCAACCTGCAGGCTGGACCAGATCGGCGCCGCGGCATCGAGACCGTGGCGTGCCAGCCATTCGCCCAGCTTGCCTTCGCGCTGAACGCGGCTTTGCAACTGCTTGAGGGCATCGCGCCGCGCCTGCGCCTCGGTCAGGCGCTTTTGGGCGCTGGACTGGGCCTCGGCCGCCTCGCGCCGCTGCGCCTCGTGCTCGGGCAAGCGCTGCTGAAAGTCGGTCTCCCTGGCACGCCGGGACTCGACCTGGGCATTCAGGTCGGCGGCACGGCCTTGCAGCATCGCCAGGGCGGCCTCATCGGGCTGCGCCAGCTGGCCGCGCTCGGCCTCGAGTCGGGCACGACGCTGGCCGAGCCCCTCCAGGGTCTTCTCGGCATGGCTCTTGTGCGCCTCTTCCACGCGCAGGCTCTGCTCGGCCTGGGCCAGTTCGCGGCGCAGGGCCTGGGCCGCCTCTTCGGCGCGCTTCAGGGCACCCTCCGCCTCGGGCAGGCGCGCGGCGGCCTCGGCATGGCGCGCCGCGGCGCCCTGGGCGCGCTGCGCGGCGTTCTCCAGCAATTCCTTCCAGCGCGTATCGTCGCGGTCGAGCGTTTCGGCCTGGCCGCGCCAGTGGCCGTCCTCGCCCTCCAGCTGGGCCAGGCGCGATTCGACCTTCTGGCGCAGGTCGCGCAGGTGATTCAGTTCGGATTCCAGCCGCGCCACCTCGGCATTGGCGGCGAACATCTCGTTCTGCGCCGCGTGCAGCGCGTCGCTGGCGGAATAATGTTCGGTGCGGGCGGCCTCGACGCGGGCTTCCAGGTCGCGCAGCGTGGCCGTCTCGGCCTCCAGCTTGACCGCCGCCTGCTCGACGTTGCGCGCCAGCCGCTCGCGCTGCTCGCGGGCCTCATTGCGCTTGTAGAGCCAGAGCAGGTTCTGCCGCCGCGTCAGCTGGGCATGCAGCCCGTGATACTGCTTTGCCACCTCGGCCTGGCCTTCCAGCTTTTCGATCTGCTGTCCCAGCTCGTTGCGGATGTCCTCGACGCGGGCGATGTTTTCGCGGGCGTCGGCGAGGCGGTTCTCGGTCTCGCGACGGCGCTCCTTGTACTTGGTGACGCCGGCCGCCTCCTCGAGGAAGAAGCGCAGCTCCTCGGGCTTGGCCTCGATGATGCGCGAGATCATGCCCTGCTCGATGATGGCGTAGGCGCGCGGCCCCAGGCCGGTGCCCATGAAGAGGTCGATGACGTCGCGCCGGCGCACGTGCAGGTTGTTGATGTAGTAGGAGGACTCGCCATCGCGGTCGAGCACGCGCTTGACGGCGATCTCGGCGTATTGCGACCACTGGCCGCTGGCGCGGCCCTGGCTGTTGTCGAAGTGCAGCTCGACGCTGGCACGGCCGACCGGCTTCCTCTGGCCGGAACCGTTGAAGATCACGTCTTGCATCGACTCGCCGCGCAGGGCGGTGGCCTTGGACTCGCCCAGCACCCAGCGCACGGCATCGATCACGTTGGATTTGCCGCAGCCGTTGGGGCCGACCACGCCGACCAGCTGGCCGGGGGTCAATACGGAGGTCGGGTCGACAAAGGTCTTGAACCCGGCAAGTTTCAGCTTGGTTAGGCGCACGTATTCAGAAGGCTCTGTTTTTGTTGGGGAACGGCGCCCATCGAAAGCGCCGCAAGGCTGCTTATAATACCACCTTCGCCATCCACCCCGAACCCGCCGGCATGCCTTCCCAGCCTTCGAAAACCCTCGAGACCTTTGCCAATCCGAAGTCCGCCCGCGACTATCTGATTCACATGGAGATTCCCGAGTTCACCTGCCTCTGCCCGAAGACCGGCCAGCCGGATTTCGCCACCCTGGTGCTCGATTACATCCCCGACCGGACCTGCCTCGAGCTGAAGAGCCTCAAGTTGTATGTCTGGTCCTTCCGCAACGAGGGGGCCTTCCACGAGGCCGTCACCAACCGCATCCTCGACGACCTGGCCAAGGCGACCAAGCCGCGCTTCATGCGCCTGACGGCGAAGTTCTACGTGCGCGGCGGTATTTTCACGACAGTGGTGGCGGAACGGCGCAAGAAGGGCTGGAAGCCGCAGCCAAGGGTCGAGCTGGAGGACTTTCCGCCGCCCTCGGCCATGCGCTGAATCGCCGGCGGGTCAGTCGGGCAGCAGCTCCCGCACCTTGTCCAGCCGGGTGAAATGGCAACCGTTCGAATCGATGCTGAGCCAGCCCTCCCGCTTCCAAAGGCTCAGCACCCTGGCCACCGTCTCCAGCCTCACGCCGACGATCTCGCTGATCTGCTCCAGCGTCAGGGTGATCGGCAGGCGCGCCTTGTGGCCTTTCTTGTCCACGCCGTAGCGGTCGATCAGCAGGGTCATCAGCACCGCCAGCCTCTGCGGCACGGTGCCGGCACTGACGATTTCGATCTTGTTGATGAAGGCCTCGGAAAAACGGCCAATCTCGACGCGCAGCGGACCGGCCAGCCGCGGATACTTCTCCGAAAACTTCAGCACCGCCTCGGCGTCGATGAAGATTCCGCCCATGCCGTCGTTCATGGCCACCGCGTCGGTCGGATATTTCATGCCGGCCCAGATGGCGAAGATGCCCATCGATTCGCCCGGGCCGTACAGGCCGTAGGTACGGCCGACGCCCTTCTTGTTGCTGCGCGCGGCCTTCACCAGCCCCTGCTCGATGAAAACCACCCGGCGATTCGCCTCGCCCTGGCGCCAGAGAAAGTCGCCCGCCCTGAACACCTCGACCGTGGACGATGCGGCAAGCTCCGCGACGACCCGCGCCGGCAGCTTGGCGAAGAACTCGAAGCGCTGCATGCGCTTGATCAATTCGTCCTTGTCGGGTTGCTGGGTAGGCAACGGGGTGTGACGCCGGATACGGCGAAATACACGGCGCGGCAAGTCCATGGCAAAATGCCTGCCGCCGGGTTCGGACATTTTTTTCTGGCCCATCAATCCTCCTGCCGACCGGATTACTTTTTTCCGAGCCGGAATATTTTAGGTTTTATCTATTCATCATTGACAAACGTCAATGTACGCAAGCTTACCACTTTCCTCGGCATGAGAGGATGCCGGCCCGCATGAAGCCTGCCGCAGAAGATCGGCAGCACACCCCCATGATGCAGCAGTACCTGCGCCTGAAGGCGCAGTATCCGAACCTGCTGCTGTTCTATCGCATGGGGGATTTCTACGAGCTGTTCCACGACGACGCGGAAAAGGCCGCCCGCCTGCTCGACATCACCTTGACCACTCGCGGCCAGTCGGCCGGGCGGCCGATCCGCATGGCCGGCGTGCCCTACCATGCCGTCGAGCAGTACCTGGCGCGACTGGTGAAGCTGGGCGAATCGGTGGTGATCTGCGAACAGATCGGCGATCCGGCGACCGCGAAGGGCCCGGTCGAGCGTGCCGTCACGCGCATCGTCACGCCGGGTACCCTCACCGACTCGGCCCTGCTCGACGACAAATCCGATTCCTTGCTGCTGGCCCTCGCCCCGCAGAAAAACCTGGTCGGCCTGGCCTGGCTGAACCTCGCCAACGGCGACTTCCGCCTGATGGAAGTCGGCCCCGGCGCCCTCGCCGCGCAACTGGAGCGCCTGCGCCCAGCGGAAATCCTCGTGCCGGACGGCGCACCGGAGGGATTCCCCATCAACGCCGCCGCGCCGGTCAGGCGCCTGCCCGACTGGCATTTCGACCGCGACGCCGCCTCGCGCGGACTGACTTTGCATTTTGGCACCCGCGACCTCGCCGCCTTCCTGCCGGAATCCGGCCTGGAATCGCCAGACGCCGCGCTGGCAGCCGCCGGCGCCCTTTACCAGTACGCCAGGACCACGCAGAACCAGGCGCTGACCCACATCACCGCCCTCACCCTCGAACGCGAGAGCGAATGGCTGCGGATGGACGCCGCTACACGGCGCAACCTGGAGTTGACCGAGACCCTGCGCGGCGAGGCGGCGCCGACCCTGCTCTCCCTATTGGACGACTGTCGCAGTTCGATGGGCTCGCGCTGGCTGCGCCACGGCCTGCACCATCCGCTGGCCGACCGCGCGGCCGCTGCAGCACGCCATGCCGCCGTGGCGGAACTGGCCGGCGAGGCCGGCAACGGCCCCTATGCATCCGTTCAGCAGGCGCTGCGCGGCTTCGCCGACATCGAGCGCATCACCGCCCGCATTGCCTTGCGCAGCGCGCGCCCACGTGACTTGTCCGCCCTGCGCGACAGCCTCGCCCGCCTGGACGACCTGCGCGCGCCGCTGGCGCTGGCGGAAACGGAGGGCCTGTGCGCCCTCCGCGCCGATCTCGCCACGCCGGCCGAAAGCCTCGACCGCCTCAGCCGCGCCATCGCCCCGGAACCGGCCGCGGTGCTGCGCGACGGCGGCGTCATCGCCGAGGGCTTCGATGTCGAGCTCGACGAGTTGCGCGCCATCGAGCAGAACTGCGGCGCCTTCCTGCTCGAGCTCGAATCGCGCGAACGCAGCCGCAGCGGCATCGCCAGCCTGCGCGTCGAGTACAACCGGGTGCATGGCTTCTACATCGAGGTCAGCCATGCCAACGCCGCCAGGGTGCCGGACGACTACCGCCGCCGCCAGACGCTGAAGAACGCCGAACGCTACATCACGCCGGAACTGAAGGCCTTCGAGGACAAGGCGCTCTCGGCGCAGGAACGCGCCCTGGCGCGCGAGAAACTGCTCTACGAGGAACTGCTGACGCGGCTGGCCGCCGACATACCTGTTCTGCAGCGCATCGCCCGCGCCGTGGCGCTGCTCGACGGGCTGTGCGCCTTCGCCGCGATCTCGATCCGCGCCAACTGGTGCCGGCCGCAGTTCGGCGACGAATTCACGCTGGAGATCGAGGCCGGCCGCCACCCGGTGGTGGAAGGCCAGGTCGACAGCTTCATCGCCAACGACTGCCGCTTCGACCCGGCGCGGCGCATGCTGCTCGTCACCGGCCCCAACATGGGCGGCAAGTCCACCTACATGCGCCAGGTGGCGCTGATCGTGCTGCTCGCCCACTGCGGCGCCTTCGTGCCGGCGCGCGCCGCCCGCATCGGTCCGGTGGACGCCATCTACACGCGCATCGGCGCCTCCGACGACCTCGCCTCGGGGCGTTCCACCTTCATGGTCGAGATGACCGAGGCCGCCGCCATCTTGCACGGCGCGACGGAGCACAGCCTGGTGCTGATGGACGAGGTCGGCCGCGGCACCTCGACCTTCGACGGCATGGCGCTGGCCTTCGCCATCGCCCGCCATCTGCTGGAGAAGAACCGCGGCTACGCCCTCTTCTCGACGCACTACTTCGAGCTGACGCGGCTGGCCGAGGACTACGCCGAGTGCGCCAACGTGCACCTCGACGCCGTCGAGCACGGCCACAGCATCGTCTTCCTGCACGCGGTCGAGGAAGGCCCCGCCAGCCAGAGCTACGGCATCCAGGTGGCGGCGCTGGCCGGCATCCCCGCCAGCGTCATCCGCGAGGCGAAACGCCGCCTGAGGCAGTTGGAAAACAGGGAGGTCGAAGCCGGGCCGCAGGGCGACCTGTTCGCCGCCGCACCGGAGCCGGCCGAGGCGGAGCCGCATCCGGCGCTCGACGCGCTGCGCGCCCTCGAACCGGACAACCTGAGCCCGCGCGAGGCGCTGGAGAAACTCTACGAATTGAAGCGCCTGGACGGCGCCTAGGCGGTCAGCAGGCTGACATCGCAGCGGCCGGCCACCGCCATGCGCTCCAGCTCTTCCAGCACCGTGAAGCTCGCCTTCTCCATGGCCAGGGTGGCCTCCAGGGCCTTGTCCATCTCGCCTTCGAAGTAGCAGCGGATCGCCGCCACGGCGTTCTTGTGCACCTCGATGTGGGCCGGCTCGATTTCCCGGTAGCCGGGCAGGTGCGAGAAGCAGTGCCGGCCGTCGCCCTCGTAGTACCACTTGCCGAGACGGCAGGCGGTGTGGTTGGCGAAGTCCTCGACCTTCTTGTCGGAGACGCCGAGGAACACCTTGTAGATCTCGAACTTGTAAACAAGGTGGTCGAACTTGGCAGTCTCGACGAAGCTGCGCAGGGCCACCGCGGCAATGGTGCCGCTCATCTGGCCGGTGAGCTCCATCAGGCTGTGCATGTTGCGGGTCGCTTCCTGGCCGTCCTGGGCGTATTCGGTGGCCTGCTGCGGCGACAGCTCCATCATGGCCTTGACCTCGCGGGTCTCCTGCTGGATGGCGCCGACCAGGTTGGATATCTCGCTGGTGGCATGGGTGGTGCGCTCGGCCAGCTTGCGCACCTCATCGGCCACCACCGCGAAGCCGCGGCCCTGTTCGCCGGCCCGCGCCGCTTCGATGGCGGCATTCAGCGCCAGCAGGTTGGTCTGGTCGGCGATCTCCTTGATCAGCTGGACGATGCCGCCAATCTGCCCCGAGCGGGCATCGAGGTGGTCGACCTTGACGGAGGTGGCGTTGGTGCGCTCTGCCATGTCGACCAGGTTCGAGGAGATCCGCTCCACCGCATGCAGGTTGGCGTCCAGGGAGGAGGTGGCCTTGACGGACTGCTCGCGCTCGTCCTTCATGGTCACGGCCAGCGTAGCCAGCGAGCCCTGCACCCGCATGGCGGATTCTGAATAGAGCTTGAGCCGGTCGAACAGGCTCTCCAGGCTGCCGGCCCGGCTGCGCAACTGCTGGCATTCGCGTGCCAGGCCGTCGCGTTCGGACTGCGCCTGCGCCAGCTCCGCCGCGCGGGCCTGGAGGGCCTCCTCCAGCCTGCCGATCTCCATGCGCAACGTCTTGTTTTCACTTGCCTGATTCGACCAGAACATGATTCGCTCCCCGTCTTCGTGCTGCCAAGGATAACGGCCGGCCGGGCGGCAACTTTAGACGCGCCACCTGCAACGCCGAGGCAGCCCGTCAATTGTGGCTTTCCGACATTCGGAAATCACGTATCGATCCGGCGAGGCGATCCGACTACGCTAGACAAACCGCCAATAGAGGCCCGCGTTCCACAAGAGCGACGGGCCGGCGCAGACCACACAAAGGAGGACTTCATGACCTGCATTTTCCGGCGGCTGGCCCTGGCCGCGCTCTCGCTCGCACTCGCTTCTCTGCCGTCCCTCGGTTCGGCGGCCCTGGTCGTGATCGGCCAGGTTGCCCCCTATTCCGGTCCGCTGGCGCCGACCGGCAGCCACGTCGGCGCCGGCGCGCAGTTGTATTTCGACCGGGTCAATGCCGCAGGCGGCATCCATGGCGCCAAGATCCGCCTGATCACCCGCGACGACGGCTACAAGGTCCCGGAAACCGTCAAGCTCACCCGCGAACTGATCCGCGAGGCCAGCCCGCTGGCCCTGGTCGGCCTGGTCGGCACCGGCAATGTCGAGGCCCTGGTCAAGGAACGCATCCTCGAGGAGGCCGACATTCCGGTGGTGGGCATCCGCTCGGGCGCCCTATCGCTGGTCTCGCCGGTGGTGCCGCAGCTGTTCCATACCCGCGCCAGCTACGCCGCGGAGGCCGAGAAGATCGTCCAGCAACTCGCCACCACCGGCATCCGGCGGGTGGCGATCCTGTACCAGGACGATCCCTTCGGGCAGGACGGCCTCTCCGGCGCCGAGAAATCGCTGGCAGCCCACAAGCTGGAGCTGGTCGCCAAGGCGCCTTACGAGAAGAACACCACCAAGGTCGAGGGCGCCGTCAAGGCCATCACCGCCGCCAGGCCCCAGGCCGTGATCATGGTCTCCAACACCGCCGCCAGCGCCGAGTTCGTCAAGCAATCGCGCGCCGCCGGCAACGACGCCCAACTGCTGGCGCTGTCGGTCACCGACGGGCCGCAGGTGGTCAAGCGCATCGGCAAGGAAGTGGCGCACGGACTGAGCATCGTGCAGGTGGTGCCGGATCCGGCCAGCCGGGCCCTGACGGTGGCCCGCGACCTGCAGGACGATCTGAAGAAGTTCGCACCGAAGGGCATCGAACTCAACCACACCCTGCTCGAGGGCTACATCGCCGGCAAGGTGCTGGCGGAAGGACTCAAGCGCGCCGGCCCCAACCCGACGCGCAAGAAGCTGCGCGAGGCCCTGGAGTCGATCCGCGATTACGACGCCGGCGGCCTGTTCATTCGCTTCTCACCGAAGAGCCACTCGGGGTCGGATTTCCTCGACATCACGATCCTCAGCCGCGAAGGCAAGGTGCTGAGGTAAAAAATCGGTCTGCGTGACACGGCGAGCGGGGCGCCACCCCGCCGCGCTCAGTGGTGGTGATGGCCTTCGGGGCCGTGCACGTGGCCGTGCGTCAGCTCCTCTTCGCTCGCCGGGCGCACCTCGGCGACGGTGCAATCGAAGACCAGGGCCGTACCGGCCAGCGGGTGGTTGCCGTCGACCACCACCTTGTCGCCCTCGATCTCGGTGATGGTGTAGACCATCTCGTCGTCGCCGTCATCGGTGGCGCGCTCGAACTGCATGCCGACCTGGATGCCCTCCGGAAACAGCGACAGGCTCTCGACCCGCACCAGCTCGGCGTCGTACTCGCCGAAGGCCTCCTCGGGCAGCAGCTTGACCTCCAGCCGGTCGCCGACCGACTTGCCCTGCAGCGCCTCTTCGAGGCTGGCAAAGATCCCGTCGTAGCCGCCATGGAGGTAGACCAGCGGGTTGTGGCCGTCGTCGATGAGGTTGCCGTCCGGATCGGTGACCCGGTAGCTGAGCGTGACGACGGTGTTCTTGGCGACTTGCATGGCGATCCTTTCAATCGAGCTGTTTGACGAGGGCCAGCACCTCGATCGCATGGCCCTTCGGATTGACGCCATACAATGCGTGACGCAGAACGCCTTTCCTGTCGATGACGAAGGTCGAGCGGACGATGCCCGGCTTCTTCACCCCGTCCTTTTCCCTCATCTGCCAGACGCCGTAGCGTTCGCAGACCTCGCCCTCGGTGTCGGCCAGCAGGCGCACCGACAGGCCGTGCTTGTCGCGGAATTCGGCGTGGCTGATGCAGTCGTCGCGGGAGACGCCGAGAATCACGCAGCCGTGCCGGGCGAACTCGTCCTCGTGGTCGGAGAAATCGATCGCCTCGAGCGTGCAGCCGGGGGTATCGTCCCGGGGGTAGAAATAGAGAACGGCGTGCTTCTTGCCGCGCAGCTCCGACAGGTCGAAGGGCTCCATGTCGGCATCGGGCAAGGCGAACTCCGGAGCGGCTTGGCCTGCCTGCAGCATGCAATCTCCTGGCGACGAAAAATCCGGAAACAAGTTTAACACCGGAATCCGCGGCCAACGCAAGGCCGGCCTGCCGGGCCTGGCCGCAGGCGCGAGTCTGCAATCGCCCGGACAATGATGATAGGCTTGGCGGGCCATGAACGCGAGGAAACCCGTGATGAAAATACTGACGATCGGCCTGTGCCTGATGACCAGCCTGGCGGCTCTCGCCCAGTCGCCGGAGCGCTGGGACCTGCCGCTTGACGCACGCGACTGGAAGCTCGCCGCCGAGAACCGCCAGGGCCGGCTGACCGAGCGGATCTACGTCGCGCCCGGCGAGAGCGAATACTTCTGGAACGAGAAGATCGTCATCGCCCACCAGCGCCTGGCCTTCTCGCCGGACGATTACCTCACCGGCTTCCTGGAGTTTCTCAACGAGCATTGCCGGCCCTACAAGGTCAAGCCGCTGCAGCAGGAGCCGAGCGAGGTCTTCCTGCAATGGGAAGGCGACTGCCGCATCACCGGCCAGCAGTTCGAATACCGCCGCGTCGTCGCTGCCAAGGACGGCGTGCATGTCATCGCCTATGCCGCCAAGACCAACCGCCTCTCCGAGGCCAAGCGCCAGGCCTGGCTGGCCATGCTGCGCGAAGCCAAATTGAAGTGACGGCTTCGCGCCTGCAGGTCGTCACCGGCGACATCACCCGCCTGGCCGTCGACGCCATCGTGAACGCCGCCAACGAATCGCTGCTCGGCGGCGGCGGCGTGGACGGCGCCATCCATCGCGCCGCCGGGCCGGACCTATTGGCCTGCTGCCGCAGGCTGGGCGGCTGCCCGACCGGCCAGGCCAGACTGACGCCCGGCTTCCGCCTGCCGGCCCGGCACGTCATCCACACCGTCGGGCCGGTCTGGCACGGCGGCGGCCACGGCGAGGCCGATCGGCTGGCGTCCTGCTACCGCCATTGCTTCCGCCTGGCGGACGAGCACGGCATCGGCAGCATCGCCTTCCCGGCCATCAGCTGCGGGGTCTATGGCTATCCGCCCGCAGCGGCTGCCCGCATCGCCGTGACCGAATCGCGTGCCGCCCTGGCGGCGAACCCGCGACTGGAACGGGTGCTGCTCGTCGCCTTCGACGAGGCGATGGCCGCCCTGCTCCGCCAGGCGGCCGGGATTAGCGAAACCTGATACGCCCCCGCAACGCCGCGGCTATACTGCCGGCTTTCATTCACCCACCCGCCCCCAGGACCATGAAGATCGAGACCCTTGCCGTACACGGCGGCTACGCGCCCGAGCCCACCACCAAGGCGGTGGCGGTGCCCATCTACCAGACCACCTCCTACGCCTTCGACAGCACCCAGCATGGCGCCGACCTGTTCGACCTCAAGGTGGCGGGCAACATCTACACCCGCATCATGAACCCGACCCAGGACGTGCTGGAGAAGCGCGTCGCCGCCATGGAAGGCGGCATCGCCGGACTGGCGCTGGCCTCGGGCCAGGCGGCCATCACCTACGCCATCCAGACCATCACCGAGGCCGGCGACAACATCGTCTCGGCCAGCACGCTCTACGGCGGCACCTACAACCTGTTCGCCCACACCCTGCCGCAGTACGGCATCGAGGTGCGCTTCGCCGACTACCGCGACCCGCAGGCCTTCGAGAAGCTGATCGACGGCCGTACCAAGGCCCTGTATTGCGAGTCGATCGGCAACCCGCTCGGCAACATCACCGACTTCGAGAAGCTGGCCGAGATCGCTCACCGCCACGGCATCCCGCTGATCGTCGACAACACCGTGCCGACGCCCTGCCTGTGCCGCCCCATCGAGCATGGCGCCGACATCGTGGTCCATTCGCTGACCAAGTATCTGGGCGGCCACGGCAACTCCATCGGCGGCATCATCGTCGACTCGGGCAAGTTCCCCTGGGCCGAGCACAAAGCCAAGTTCAAGCGCCTGAACGAACCCGATGTCTCCTACCACGGCGTGGTGTACACCGAGGCGCTCGGCCCGGCGGCCTTCATCGGCCGGGCCCGCGTGGTGCCGCTGCGCAACATGGGCGCGGCCATCAGCCCCTTCAATGCCTTCCTGGTGCTGCAGGGCATCGAGACCGTGACCCTGCGCATGGACCGCATCTGCGAGAACACCCTGAAGGTGGCGCAGTTCCTCAAGGGCCACGCCAAGGTCTCCTGGGTGAACTACGCCGGCCTGGCGGAGCACAAGGACCACGGCCTGGTGAAGAAGTACATGGGCGGGCGCGCCTCGGGCATCCTCACCTTCGGCGTCAAGGGCGCAGGAACGGGGAGCGGCCGGGACAGCGGCGCCCGCTTCCAGGACGCGCTCCAGCTCGTCGTCCGGCTGGTCAACATCGGCGATTGCAAGTCGCTGGCCTGTCATCCGGCATCGACCACCCACCGTCAGCTCTCTCCCGACGAACTGGCCAGGGCCGGCGTCTCGGAGGACATGGTGCGGCTGTCGATCGGCATCGAGCACATCGACGACATCCTCGCCGACCTCGATCAGGCGCTGCAGGCGGCCTAGCGCTTCCGCAGCAGCGCGGCGAACTCGCCGGCGGGGACCGGCGGCGAGAAATAGAAGCCCTGCACCTCCTGGCAGCCCATCTCGCGCAGGGCGTCGAACTGCTGAACGGTTTCGACGCCCTCGGCGATCACCGCCAGACCGAGCATGCGCCCCAGGTTGACGATCATCTCGGCGATGGTGGCGCCCGAACTGCCGGACTTCAGGTCGGAGACGAAGCTGCGGTCGATCTTCAGTCGGTTGAGCGGCAGCCGGTGCAGATGGCCGAGCGAGGAATAGCCGCTGCCGAAGTCATCCACCGCAATGCTGACCCCGAAGCGCTTCATCTTGTGGAGCGTCTCGACCACCATCTCGAATTCGGCCAGGGCCATGCTCTCGGTCACCTCCAGCTCGATGCGCCCCGGCTCCAGGCCGAAGCCCAGGATGCAGCGGCGCGCCATGCCGACGAAATTCGGATCGCGGAATTGCGCCGGCGAGACGTTGACCGACATGCGCAGGCCGCCAAAGCCGGCGCGGTCCCATTCGCGCAGCTGCTCGCAGGCCGAGCACAACACCCATTCGCCGAGGTCGATGATCAGGCGCGAATACTCGGCCACCGGAATGAAGCGCTGCGGCGGGATGTTCTCCCCCCTGTCGTTGGTCCATCGCAAGAGCGCCTCGGCGCCGATCACCCGGCCCGAGACGATCTCGATCTGCGGCTGATAGTGCAGCGACAGTCCCCGTTTGGCTTCGGCGGCGTGGCGCAGGTCGTGCAGCAGGTTCAGCCGCTGCCGGCTGGCAACCTGCATGTCGCGGGTGAAATACTGCCAATGCTCGCGGTGCTCGTTCTTGGCCCGCGACAGGGCGATGTTGGCGTTCTTGAAGATGTCCGCCCCCGAGTCCTCGGCCTCGGCCAGTTTCTCGAGGCCGATGAAGGGGTGGATCATCAGCGATTGGCCGTCGACCACGATCGGCTGGGCGAACATCGCCAGGACGTGTTCCGGCTCCAGCGCCGCATCGGGCCCCAGCAGGCCGAAGGTGTCGCCCGACACCCGGGCCAGCGCCACCTCGGGGGCGAAACCGCCGCGCAGGCGCCGCGCCACGGCCTGCAACAATTGGTCGCCAGTCTGATGGCCGAGCGCGGCGTTGATGTCCGAGAAGTGATCGATGTCGATCACCGCCACCGTCCAGTCCCTCGCCCCTAGCCGGATTCGCTCGTCGATCAGCGAAACGAAGCGCGCCCGGTTGGGCAGTTGGCAGAGCTGGTCGACGTAGGCGAAGGTATTCAGCTTGCGGAACAAGGCCACGTTCTCCAGCCCGGCGGCGATGCTGACGGAGAGCACCTCGGCCAGGCGGCGGCTGAATTCGCCGAGCGGCTTGTCGCTGCGGACATACAGCAGCGCCTTGCCCTGACCGGCGCCCAGACACATGGCAATGCCGTGGTTCTCGTGCAGGCTGTCGGCGGACCTGCGGCAGAGCTCCAGCACCTCGATCAGTTCCGGATCGGCGAGCGCGGACACGTCCCGTCCCAGCTGGTTTTCATAGCGGCCGATGGCCGCCGCGACATAGCCGCCGGTCTCGGCATCCTCCGGCGGCCGGCTGACGCAGAACACCCCCGAGGCCTCTGAGTCGCCGAGCACGGCGGCCATCTGGCGCAAGGCGCTGCCGGCGAATGATCCGATGTCGCGGTGCGAAAGCAGCGCCGGCGCGGCGCGGACGATGCGGTCCAGGCCGCGCTCGCTCTCCTGCACGCTGCAGATCTGCTCGTAGGAGCGGATCGCCGTGGTCAGCGAGGTGACCAGCCGGGTTCGGGTCAGCTCCGACTTGGTCTTGTAGTCGTTGATGTCGTAGTCGCGGATGACTTCGAGTTCGGGGGCATAGCCGGGCTGGCCGGTGCGCAGGATGATGCGGGTGTCGGTGCGGCCCAGCTCGCCGCGGATCGAGCGCACCAGCTGCAGGCCGGCGTCGCCGCTTTCCATCACCACATCGAGCAGCACCACCGCGATGTCTGCGGTCCGGCCGACGACCTCGCGGGCCTCGGCCGAGGAGTAGGCATGCAGGAACTCGAGCGGCCGTCCGGCGACGATCAGATCGCGCAGGGCGAAGAGGGTGGCCGAATGCACTTCCCGCTCGTCGTCGACGATCAGCACCCGCCAGGTCGGCGCGTCGGAAGCCGGCTGAACCGAGTCGTCGGCGTCTTCGACGATGTCGACGAACTCCTCCACGGACGGCTTCCCTTTGCGCCGCTTCATGGGCCGCGCTCCTCGGTCTCGGGGGCCTTCATGGGGATCGTAAGCTCGAAGCGGGTGCCGCTGCCCGGCGCGCTCGCTGCCTCGATCCTGCCGCCCAGCACCCGGGTCACCAGGCTGTACACGATATGCAGGCCCAGGCCGCTGCCGCCCCGTCCCAGCTTGGTGGTGAAGAATGGATCGAATACCCGCTTCATGTTTGCCGCGGGAATCCCGACGCCGTCGTCCGTGAATACCATTTTCACCATGTGCAAGCCGTTGCGGAAAGCCGATAAGTGCATGGTTCCATTATCGCGGCTTTCAAAGGCATGGGCCAGGGCGTTGGTAACAAGATTCGTTATCACCTGGCCGATCGAGCCCGGATAACTGTCCATGACAAGGTTATCGGCCAGTTCCAGTTCCAGCTTGAAGGGGGTCTTCTTGAGCATCGGCGAGAGAGTGGCGGCCACCTCCTCGACCACCAACTTGAGATCGAAGCGACGCCGCTGGGCGCTGGCCTGGTCCACCGCGACCTGCTTGAAGCTGCCGACCAGCTCGTTGGCCTGGGACAGGCTGCGCAGGAGCAAGTCGCTGGCGGTCAGGGTGTCCTCCAGAAAATGATCCAGCACCGAGCGCTTGAGGCGGCCGGCCGTCACGGCCTGGCCGAACTCGCGGGCCTTGTCATGCAGGGTGCTGGCCACCGTCACGCTGTTGCCAATGGGGGTGTTCAACTCATGCGCCACGCCGGCCACCAGCGATCCCAGCGCCGCCAGCTTCTCGGCCCGCACCAGTTCGCTCTGGGCCAGTCGCAGGGATTGCAGCGCCTCCTCCAGCTCGGCGTTGATCTTCTCCAGCTTGGAGGTCCGCTCCTGAACCCGCGCCTCCAGCTTCATGTTGAGCTCCTCGATCTGGTGCTGGGTGCGCCGGTGCTCGGTCACATCGTGGGCGCCCCACAACAGCACCTTGCGGCCGTTCAGCTCGAAGACCTGGCCCGACAGCTCGCAGAGGATTTCCGTGCCGTCGCCGCGCCGGAAACGCACCTCGCGGTTCTGGACCTGCGGCCGCCTGTCCAGGTCATCGAACAGCCGCCGCCGCTCGCCGGCATCGAGCCAGAGCCCGATTTCCAGGCTGGTCTTGCCGATCATCTTGTCGCGCGGGAACTGGAACTGCCGCTCCCAGGTGGTGTTGACGTCGAGATAGCGCCCCTCCGGCACGGTGGTGACACCGAGCGCCACCGGCGAGCGATGGAAGATGGCCGAGAACTTCTCCTCGCCTTCGCGCAGGGCCTGCTCGATGCGCTTGCGCTCGGTGATGTCGGGCGCGCTCCAGATGACGACATCCTCGTCGCCGATGCGGAAGATGCGCCCCGAGCACTCGGTCAGGATGGCGCGGCCGTCCTTGGCGCGGAAGGCGATCTCCCAGCGCAGGAAGTCCGGCTTGGCGTCCAGGTGCTCGCCCAGGCGCGCCCGGTCCTCATAGTTGACCCAGAAGTCCAGTTCGCGTCCGGTCCTGCCCACCACTTCCTCGCGCGCATAGCCGAACTGGTCGAGCCAGGCGGCGTTGACGTCGATGTAGCGCCCCTCCACGCGGGTGCTGACGGCGATCGCCACCGGCAGCTGATGGAAGATGGTGGAGAACATCTCCTCGCTGGCCCGCAGCTCCTGTTCCATGCGGCGCTGCTCGCCGACATCGCGCGCCACCGCGATGACGCATTGCTCGCCATCGATGTCCATGGTCGAGGCGGTCACCACCGAGCTCATTTCCCGGCCGTCGCGGCCGCGCAGGGTGCACTCGAAATCGCGCATCCAGCCTTGGTCGGCGAGGATCTCGGCAAAATGCTTTCGCTCCTGCAGATTGGCCCAGATGCCCAGCTCGATGGCGCTGCGGCCCAGCGCTTCGCCGCGGCTGTAGCCGGTGAAGCGCTCGAAGGCCTCGTTGCAGTCGAGGAGCGCGCCGTCGGACAGCCGGCTGATGGTCATGTAGTCGGGGCTGCTGTGAAAGGCCTTGGAGAACTTCATCTCCGAGACGCGCAGCTGGCGCTCGGCCTGGCGCTTCTCGGTGATGTCGTGCACGTCCCACAGCACGTAGCGGGTGCCTGCCAGCTCGAACACCTGCGCCGAGATGTCGGACAGGATGCGGCGGCCGTCCTTGGCCCGGTACCAGACCTCGACGCCCTGAACCGAACCGCTGCGGCCCAATGTCTCGATGATCCGCCGCCGTTCGCCGAAATCCTCCCAGAAATCCAGCTCTTGCGGGGTATGGCCGACCACTTCCTCGCGCCGGTAGCCGAACTTGCCCAGCCAGGCCTGGTTGACGTCGAGATAGACGGCGTCGTCGAAGCGCACCACCGCCATCGGCTCGGGCCCCAGGGCGAAGAAGCGCGAGAACTTCTCCTCGCTTTCCCGCAGCGCCGCCTCGGCGGCGGCCCGCGCCTGCTCCAGCGCCCGCTGCGCCGTGACGTCGCGCGTCACCAGCAGCAGCAGCTGCTGGCCGTGCCAGTCGAAGGTGCTGCCGGAGGTCTCGCAGAGCAACTCCACGCCATCCTTGCGGCGGATGGCGATCACGCGGCTGCGCACCGCGCCGCCGCTGCGGACGTCCCGCACCAGGCGATCGCGCTGCGCCGAGTCGACCCAGATCCCCAGCTCGACGGTCGTCTTGCCCAGCGCCTCCTCGCGGGTATAGCCCAGCATCGACTCCCACTGGTGGTTCATGTCGACGAAGCGGCCCTCGTCGATGGTGCTGACGGTCACCAGGTCGGGCAGCAGATAGAACACCCGCGACAGGCGTTCCTCGCTCTCGCGCAGGGCCTGTTCGATGCGCCGCTGCTCGGTGACGTCATGGGTGCCCCACAAGATGTAGCGGGTCGCGCCGACGGCCACCACCCGCGCCGAGATCTGCACGGTGATGAACCGGCCGTCCTTGCGCCGCAGGCGGATCTCGCCGCTGCGGGCCTGGTTGCGGCGCTGGATTTCCTCGTACATCCGCAGCCGGTCGTCCGGATTTTCCCACAGCCCCAGGTCCAGCCCGGTGCGGCCGACGACTTCGTCCTGGCGGAAACCGAAGGCCCGCTCCCAGGCCTCGTTGACCTGGAGGTATTCGCCATTCGGGTATTGCGCCACCGCGGCCGGCTCGGGCGAAAGGGCGAAGAAGCTGGAGAAGCGCTCCTCGCTCTCGCGCAGGGCCTGCTCGGCCAGCTTGCGGGCATTGATGTCCTCGATGGTGCCGACGAAGCCCAGCAGGGTGTCGCCCTCGAGGATCGGCGCCACATGCACCCGTCCCCACGAAATGCTGCCGTCGCGGCGGATCAGGCGCCGCTCGCCGGCAAAGGGCTTGCGCTCCATGATGGCATCGCGCCATTGCAATCGGTGCTGGGCCAGGTCGTCGGGGTGCAGGCGCGCGGTGGTGCGCCCGGCGACCGCATCGGACTCGCTGATGCCGGTGATTTCGCTGGCACGGCGCGAGAAATAGGTGACATCGCCTTCCGGATCGGTGGCGAACACCCCCAGCATGGAACCCTCGCTGATGGCACGGAAGCGCTGCTCGGACTCGTACAGGCTGTGCTCGATGCGCCTGCGTTCGGTGATGTCGTGCCCTTCCGGCACCAGATAGATCACCTGTCCGCTGGCGTCGCGGATCGGCGTCAGGAAGAAATTGAAATGGCCGAGGCTGCCGTCGGCCGTCGGGTGGGAGGACTCGAAGCGGTCGAAGCCGCCGGCCGCCACCCGCCGGATCGCCTGGCGCAGCCGCTGCTGCTGCTGAGGATCATGGGTCCACCAGGGGGTTTCCCAGAACGGCTTGCCGATCACCTGCTCGCGGCTGAGGCCGGTTCTTTCCAGCGCCGCCCGGTTGACGTCGACCAGCACCCCTTCCGGGGTCAGCAGCGCGATCAGGCTGCGGGTGCTGTCGATGATGGCCCGGTAGCGCTGCTCGCTGCGCAGGCCCACGTCCTCGGCGGCGCGGCGGCCTTCCGCCTCGCGCAGCAGCGCCGCGCTCAGCTGCTCGGCTTCGACATGCTGCTTGCGCTGGGTCACCACCAGCAGCACCATGCCGATGGCCAGGTTGATGATCGGGCCGTAGATGTAGGAGCGGGGATCCTGGGTCGCGGCCGCCAGATTGGAGAAAACCAGGACATAGCCGCCGTAGAGGGCGAACAGGAAGCCGACCATGCTGTAGCCGATGCCGGGATGCTCGCGGCCCCGCTTGAGCATCGCCAGCCCGGCGAAAAAGTAGACGGCGCCAGCCGCCAGATAGGGGACGATGATTGGCAGCAGGCCGGCGGCGGCCGAGCCGGCCAGCGTGCCCATCGCCAGCGCCGCCAGCAGGCCGATCCGCCAGGGGGTCTCGATGCGCTTGCCGATGAAGACCCGCGCGCCCATGCCCACCAGCACCACCACCAGGGTGCCGAAGAAGGCCTCGCCGTAGATGGCCGCCGGAAATCCCTCCACTCCAGCCAGGCGGAAGATCACCCGGCAGGCGCTGGCGGCGTAGGCAGCCGCCCAGTAGCCCAGGGCGATCTCGCGCCGGTCCACCCGCCACAGGTACAGGAAGATGCCTGCCAGGACGGCATTGCCGATGATCGAGTTGATGACGGCGGTCTGGATCGGGATGCTGAACATGGCCTGACGGGCTGGGGGATGGGGATATCTTAAACGCGCGCCCTGCCTCTGGATGTGCACTATCTCACGACCGGTGACGGCCGGACGCGGCTCGAATACAATCCCGCCCAGTTCCCGGACAATGGGCCTTCCCGATGAGCGACATCCAGATCCGCCGCAAGCACACCCTCAGCGCCAAGGCCGCCAGAACAGCCGCCGAGAAGATCGCCAGTCAACTCGAGGAGGAGTTCGACCTCGCCTACGAGTGGGACGACAATGTCCTGGTCTTCAAGCGCAGCGGCGTCAGCGGGGAACTGGTGGTGGAGAAGAAGGAGGTGCACATCCGCGTCCGGCTCGGCTTCCTGCTGCTGGCCATCCGGCCGCGCGTGGAAGCGGAGATCCACCGCTACTTCGACGAGAACTTCGGGCCGGATTCCGGCCCGAAAGTCTGATCAGCCCTTGAGCGAATTCACCAGGTCGATGTAGCGCTGCATGGCGTCGTCCCGGCCGGTGCCCTTGAGCGCCGCCCAGGCGTCGTACTTGGCGCGCCCGACCATGTCGCCGAAGCCGGGCCGCTTGCCTTCGACATCGCCGCCCGATCCCTGCTTGTAGAGCGCATAGAGCTGCAGCAGGGTCTGGTTGTCCGGCCGCTCGCTCAGGGTTTTCGAGGCCGCCGCGGCCGCCTCGAAGCTTGCTTTCAGGTCCGCCATTCTTCTCCTCCGTCCGATGGGAACGGCACTGCAGCGCCGTCCTTGGGTATTATAAGCGAATCATTCCAACCGCCTTTACGGCCACCGCCCCGATGAGCAAGCGCGAGCGCATCTCCCCGGTCGACACCGCCTGGCTGCGGATGGACCGGCCGACCAACCTGATGATGATCGTCGGCGTGATGATCTTCGCCGGGCCGATGGACTATGCCCGCCTGCGGCGCACCCTGGAGGCGCGCCTGCTCGGCTACCGCCGCTTCAGACAGAAGGTGGTGCACGACGCCACCGGCGCCTGGTGGGAGGACGACGCCGACTTCGACCTCGACCGCCACCTGCACCACATGGCGCTGCCGGCAGGCGACCACAAGACGGAGCTGCAGAACATGGCGGCCGACCTGCTGTCCGCGCCGCTCGACCCCAACCGTCCGCTGTGGAGCTTCCACCTGGTCGACAACTACGACGGCGGCTCGGCCCTGGTGGTGCGCATCCACCACTGCATCGCCGACGGCATCGCCCTGATCGGCGTCATGCTCTCCCTCACCGATCCCAAGGCCGACGCCGCCGAGCGGCCTGCTCCGCCGCCGGAGATGGGCGGCGCCGACGACGGCCCCGACGACTTCTTCTGGAACCGCGTCTTCGAGCCGGTGACCCAGGGCATGATCAGCGCCATCAATTTCGGCACCCAGGCCTGGCTGAAGTACTTCGAACTGCTGACCCATCCCGGCCAGGTCCTCGACTACAGCCGCCAGGGCGCGGGGATGGCGGCGGAACTGGCCAATCTGCTCATCATGCCCTCCGACTCGCAGACCCGCTACAAGGGCAAGCCCGGCGGCACCAAGGCCGTGGCGTGGACCGAACCGATGCCGCTCGACGAAATCAAGGCGGTGGGCAAGGCCCTTGGCTGTTCGGTGAACGACCTGCTGCTCTCCGCCGTGGCCGGCGCGCTGCGCGCCTACCTGGTCGAACAGGGCGACCCCATCGAGGGCGTCGAAGTGCGCGCCATGGTGCCGGTGAACATGCGCTCCAGGGCCGACGAGGGCAAGCTCGGAAACCGCTTCGGCCTGGTCACCCTGCTGCTGCCGGTATTCATGGACAACCCCTTCGAGCGGGTCTTCGAGGTCAGGCGGCGGATGGCAGCGCTGAAGGGCTCCTACCAGCCGGTGGTGGCGCTCGGCGTGCTGGCCGCCACCGGGCTGGCGCCGAAGTTCGTGCAGGACATCGCCCTCGACATCCTCGCCAACAAGGCCTCGGCGGTGATGACCAATGTGCCCGGCCCGCAGCAGCCGCTCTACCTGGCCGGGGCGCGCCTGGCCCAGCAGATGTTCTGGGTGCCCCAGTCGGGCGACATCGGCATGGGCGTGTCGATCCTCAGCTACAACGGCAGCGTGCAGTTCGGCCTGGTCACCGACCGCCACTTCGTCGCCGATCCGGAGCGCATCGTGGCGCGCTTCCGGCCGGAGTTCGAGAAGCTGGTGTATGCCCTGCTGCTGGAGCCGTGGGAGGAATTGCGCACGCCGGCGGAGATCGAGCAGAGCCTGGAGGCGGAACTCGGCGTCGGCGCCTGCGCGCCGGCCAGGAAGCCGCGCAAGCCGCGGGCCCCGCGCCGGAAGGCTGCGGCGCCGGCTGCTGAAACGCCGATCATCGCGCCGCCAGCCGCGGCGGCCGAACCGCCGTCCCAGGCAGACTGACTTTTCCCAGAACCTATTCTTCCAGTTCCGCCTTGGCAGCCTCGACGTCGAGGCGCTCCATGGCGTCCGCCGGCTTGCAGGCGGCGGCCTCGTGGTAGAGCTTCTCGGCCTGCTTCATCTTGGCCTCGCCGAACAGCATCACCAGGCCGTTGGCGTACTCGATGCGGGCGATGGCCGAATCCGGGTTGAGCTTGATCGCCTTCTCGTAGTGCGCTACCGCGTCGTCCTTCTTGGCGCCGTAGGTCAGCCCGCCGACCATGGCGCCGACCTTGCTGATCACCTCGGCGTGGAAGGCGCCCAGCGCGATGTGGGCGTCGGCGTGGTTGGGATCGAGCGTCAGCGCCTGGGCCAGCGCATCGCGCACCTTGGTGCCCAGCCCCTGGGCCAGCGCCTTGGCCACCGAGATGCCCTGGCTGTAGCGGCCCAGCGCCAGGGCATGGAAGTAATAGCCGTTGGCGTACTTCGGCATCTTGGCCATCTGCTCCTCGCCGCGCGCCGCGGCCTCCTCGAAGAGGGCCAGCTGCTTCTTCTCGCTGTCCTCGAGGTAGGTGGCGTAGATGGTCGCCGCCTTGTTGGCCACGGCATAACCGGGCAGGCCCAGCGACAGGCCCAGCTCGCAGGCCGCCTGGAACTCGCCCTGGTGGTAGAGCCGCCAGGCCTCCTGCAGCTGTTCGTCATCGGGATAAGGCTCGCGGTCGCCCTTGTGCAGCCGCTCCCAGTTCTTTTTCAGCGCTGCGCCTGCATAGGCATAGGCTTTGTCCGTATGGGGAAACTTGTTCCATCCGCCTTTGGCCATCATGATCTCCTTATTGTGTGACGTACTCTTTCGAAAGCTGCTGCAGCAATTGGCGCGAGCCGCCCTGCAGGAAGGGCGCCAGCATCGACATCACCTGGTACACGCCGCGGCCAAGGCCGCTGCCATCCTCGCGCCGGCGCGGATCGCGGGCGTACTCGAAGGGCAGCCAGTAGGTGGCGATGCAGGCCATGTTGGTCGCCAGGGCCTGGATCTCGCCGGCCGAAGCCTGCATCTCCCCGCTCGCCACCAGCCCCTCGCAGAGCTGCGCAGCCGTCTTCACCTTGTGCGCCAGGATCTGCTTGAAGTGCACCTCCAGCAGGCGGTTGCGCGAAAGCAGGTCGTCGAGGTCGCGGTATAGGAAGCGGAACTTCCAGATCGCCTCGAACAGCAGGTGCAGGAACAGCCACATGTCCTCGACGTCGGGGGCGCGCCGCGCCGGCGCTGCCAGGGTCTCGGTAATCTCGCGCTCGAAGTCGCCGAACAGGGCGTTGACGATCTCGTCCTTGCTGTGGAAATGATAGTAGAGGTTGCCCGGGCTGATGTTCAGCTCGTCGGCGATCACTGTGGTGGTGACGTTGGGTTCGCCGAAGTCGTTGAACAGCCTCAGGCCGGTTTCGAGGATGCGCTCGCGGGTGCGCCTTTTCGGCTTTTTCTCCATGAGCGCGAGGATAGCACCACTCCTACGCGGCGCGGCGGATCCGCCTCTCCATGCAGCGCTCCAGTTCGTCGAGCGCATCGGCCAGTCGGTGGCTGGTGGCCAGCAGCGACGGCTGCTTCCCGGCGCGACCGTCCGCGTCGAGATGGATCAGCGAACGCTTCTCCTTGAGCCGCTCCAGGCGGAGGTGGATGCCGTGCTTCGCCAGCACCGGCCCCAGTTCGTGGCGCCGCCGGTAGAGCTCGACGCGCGTCTTCTGATAGGCGTGCTCGCAGAGGTGGCGCCGGCTGGAATAGCTGAACATGTTGGTGAAAAACATGTCGGCATCGTCGCTGTTGGGCTCGAACAGCACCACGTCGGCGTTGCGGTAGTCGGTCTTGTAGCGGGCCAGGCCGACCTGCATGCGCGAATGGATGATGGAGCGGAAGGTCTGCGCCAGCACCACCGGCAGGCCGCCCTCCACCAGCCGCTTGCGCCGCCCGGCGCCGCGCTTTTCCGCCAGCTCCGAGTCGAAAGGCACCAGGGGATTCACGCACAGCACCAGGTCGGCGCCCTCCTTGAGGGCCACCGAGGCGTGCAGGGTCTTCTTCAGCGCACCATCCACGAAATGCCGTCCCTCGATCTCGACCGGCGGGAACATGCCCGGCAGGGCCGCGCTGGCCTGTACCGCGGTGGAGACCGGCACGTGCTCGGTGCCGGGCGAGCCGAACACCACCGATTCGCCGGAATCGAGATCGGTCGCCACCAGGAACAGGCGGCGCCTGAGTTCGCGGAAATCGTTGCTGCGTCCCGGGGCGGTGAACACCTTGCCCAGGAAGCGGTCGATGCCGGCGCTGTTGAAGATCCCCGTGGGGATCGCCTGCGACAGGCGCTGGAAGGATTCGAAGAAGCTCTGGCTCCAGGGATTGGCCAGATAGTTCCAGATCGAGGCCAGCAGCAGCGGCGGCACCGACAGGGCGCGCATCGCATACTCGCGGAAGGCCGGTTTCAGGAGCAGTTCCGGCTCGAAAGGCTCCTCCGAGGTGTCGCTCTCGATGAACATGCGGCGCATGTGCTCGGGCGTCAGCCCGTTGGCCAGTCCGGCGGCGATGAAGCCGCCGGCGCTCACCCCGACATACACGTCGAGCTCGTTGAAATCGACGCCCTCCAGCGACTCGGACAGCGCCAGCAGCGCGCCGAGTTCGTAGATGGCCCCCAACGGTCCGCCGCCGGCAAGCGCAAGGCCGATGCGCGGCCTAGGCAGCTTGTCATTCCCGCGCAGGCGGGAATCCCGTTTATTGCGTGCAGCGCTGGACCCCCGCTGGCGCGGGGATGCGGTATCCCGCCCCATGTCCCGTCCCTCGAGCCGGAGGGACGCTTACTTGGCGGCGCGGCGGGTCGGCTTGGCGGTGCCGTTGAGGTTCTGCACGACCTCGGTCAGCTCGGCGACGCGCTTCGAAAGGGTCTCGATGTCCTTCTTGGTGGGCACGCCCAGGCTTGACAGCGAGCGGGCGACGCGGTCCTCGAAGACCTGCTCCAGCTTGTCCCAGGTGCCGGACGCCTTGGCGGCGGCCTCGGCGACCTTCTCGCCGGCCACCTTGGTGGTGCGCGACTGGATGCTCTCGCCTTCCTTGACCAGCGAGCTGAAGGCTTTCATGCCCTCGGCCTGGGCCTTGGCAAAGGCGCCAAGTCCGGCCAGCCAGATCTGCTGGGCCGAATCCTTGACGGTCTGGGAGAACTGGTTGTCGGCGGCGCCGCCGGCGAGTGCCTTGAGTTTCTTGACCATGATGCTGCCTCCTGTGCGAAGTTGATGGGCAATGCGTTGCGGGCGCTGGCCCGACGCCGCCAATCTAGCCAGAAAAATTAGGGAAGGCACACTAAAAAGCTGGGGGTTTCCCTCTAAAGCGGCCAACGTCTCGCGCGGCCCGGCCCGGCCCGTGTATGATTTCCGGCACTAACAAGGAGGAGGTTGGCATGGACTATTTCGTCACCGGCGCCAGCGGCTTCATCGGCAAGCGCCTCGTCAGGAAGCTGCTGGCCCGGCCGGGCAGCACGGTTTACTTTCTCACCCGCTCGAACGACCCGGAAAAGCTCGCCGCGCTGTACGCCTTCTGGGATGTAGACAAAAGCCGCGCCATTCCGGTGGTGGGCGACCTGAAAGATCCGCATCTCGGCGTCGCCAAGGCCGAGCAGAAGAAGCTCAAAGGCAAGATCGATCATTTCTTCCATCTTGCCGCGCTCTACGACCTGGGCGCCTCCGCCGAGGAGGACGAGGCGGTCAACATCGCCGGCACCCGCAACACCCTGGCCCTGGTCGAGGCCCTCGGCGCCGGCCGCTTCCACCACATGAGCTCGATCGCCGCCGCCGGCATGTTCGAGGGCATCTTCCGCGAGGACATGTTCGAGGAGGCGGAGAACCTCGAGCACCCCTACTTCCGCACCAAGCACGAGGCCGAGGGCATTGTCCGCAAGGAATGCAAGGTGCCCTGGCGCATCTACCGGCCCAGCTCCGTCGTCGGCGACTCGCGCAGCGGCGAGATGGACAAGATCGACGGCCCCTACTATTTCTTCAAGGTGATCCAGAAGCTGCGCCGCATACTGCCGCCGTGGATGCCGACCGTCGGCCTGGAGGGCGGGCGCATCAACATCGTGCCAGTGGACTTCGTGGTCGATGCCATGGACCACATCGCCCATCTGGAAGGCCAGGACGGCAAGTGCTTCCACCTCACCGATCCGCACCCGCACCGCGTCGGCGACGTGCTGCAGATCTTCGCCCGCGCCGCCCATGCGCCCGACATGGGCATGCGCATCAACGCGGCGCTGCTCGGCTTCATCCCGCGCGGCGTCAAGAAGAGCCTGATGGCGCTGACCCCGGTGCGGCGCATCCGCAACGCCCTGATGAAGGACCTCGGCCTGCCCGATGACGTCCTGGACTTCATCAACTACCCGACACGCTTCGACTGCCGCGAGACGGAACGCGCGCTGTCCGGCACCGGCATCGCCGTGCCGCCGCTGGAAGACTACGCCTGGCGCCTGTGGGACTACTGGGAGCGCCACCTCGACCCCGACCTCTTCATCGACCGCACCCTGAAGGGCCAGGTCAAGGGCAAGGTGGTGCTGGTCACCGGCGGCTCCTCGGGCATCGGCAAGGCCGTCGCCCGCAAGCTGGCCGAGGCCGGCGCCGTCACCGTCATCGTCGCCCGCGACCCGGAGAAGCTGGCCGAGACCAAGCGCGAGTTCGAGGCCGACGGCCTGCAGCTCATCGCCTACTCGGCGGACATCTCGGACTATGCGGAGTGCGACGATTTCGTCAGACAGGTAAGCGAGGAATACGGCGGCGTAGACATCCTGGTCAACAACGCCGGCCGCTCGATCCGCCGCGCCATCGAGAACTCCTTCGACCGCTTCCACGACTTCGAGCGCTGCATGCAGCTCAACTACTTTGCCGCGGTGCGCCTGGCCATGGGCTTCCTGCCCGGCATGATCGCCAAGAAGAAGGGGCACATCATCAACATTTCCTCGATCGGCGTGCTCACCAATGCGCCGCGCTTCTCGGCCTATGTCGCCTCGAAGTCGGCGCTGGAGGCCTTCTCGCGCTGCGCCGCCTCGGAGTTCGCCGACCGCGGCATCGACTTCACCAGCATCAACATGCCGCTGGTGAGGACCCCGATGATCGCCCCGACCAAGCTCTACCAGAACGTGCCGACCCTCTCGCCGGAGGAAGCCGCCGACCTGGTGGTCGAGGCCATCGTGCACAAGCCGGTGCGCATCGCCACCCGGCTCGGCATCTTCGGCCAGGTGATCCATGCTTTCTCGCCGAAGGTGGCGCAGATCATCATGAACACCAGCTTCCGCATGTTCCCCGACTCGTCCGCGTCGGCCGGCAAGAAGGAGGGCGAGGTGCCGCAGACCGCCGACCAGATCGCCTTCAGCCAGCTGATGCGCGGGATACATTTCTAAAACGACAACACACCCCAGCCCCGACAGGAGAACGACCATGAGACCGGCACCCGGCGAGCCCGCCCCCGATTTTTCCAGCCACGCCAGCGACGGCAGCATCGTCTCGCTGGCCGATTTCCGCGGCAAGAAGCTGGTGCTCTACTTCTACCCGATGGACGACACCCCGGGCTGCACCGCCCAGGCCTGCTCGCTGCGCGACGTCAACCGCGACATCGCGGCGAAGGGCGCGGCCATCCTCGGCGTCTCCTCGCAGAACGAAGCCTCGCACCAGAAGTTCACCGCCAAGTACAAGCTCAACTTCCCGCTGCTGGCCGACACCGACCGCAGCGTCGCCAAGGCCTACGGCGTGGCGGGATCGGGGCTGTTCGGCGTGGCGCGGGCGCTCACCGGCATGAACGAGCGGGTGACCTTCATCATCGACGAGAAGGGCCGGATCGCCCATGTCCTCGACGACCCCAACTGCCCCAACCACGGGGAGGAAGTGCTGAAGCTGCTCTGATTTCGTCGTTCCCGCGGAAGCGGGAATCCACAGGCTCTGGATCCCCGCTTGCGCGGGGATGACGGCAAATCAATTTTCCGCCAGCTCCGCCAGCAGCCGCCGCTCGATCTCCGGCGAGAAGGCCATCTCGAGGTGGCCGATGCCGGCCAGCGGCACGACCTTCGCGCCTTCCAGCAGCGAGCTGTCCTGCGGCATGACGTAGTTGTCCTGGCAGCTGTAGAGCGACACCGTCGGCGGCAGCGGCACGGCGCCGGGGGCGTTGAGTTCCTTCAGCCACTGGCTGCCGGGCACCATCTGGCGGCCATTCTCGCCCAGGCCCAGCTTGGCCAGCATGCTGCCCTTGTGCGGCGAGCCGAGGGTGATCAGCTTGGCCACGCGGGCCGCGCCGTGGCGGCGCAGATAGGCGCGCGAGACCAGCCCGCCCATGCTATGGCCGACCAGAATCAAACGTTCGGCGCCGGTGGCGGCGAGGACCTCCTCGATGCGCCGCGCCAACGGCTCGACATAGCCGTCGATGTCGTTGAACACCGGATTCAGGCTGAGCGTCGCCACCTGCCAGCCGGCGCGCTCGAGGCGGCCGCGCATCTGGATCCAGTAGCCGCGGTTGCACTGGTAGCCGTGGATCAGCAGCAGCGGCAGCCGCCCGTTGCCGGCGCGGCCCAGCCGGTCGGCGCCCATCAGAAAGCGTTCGAAGGGCATGACCAGGGTGAACAGCAGAAAGAAGGCCGAGAGCTCGCGCAGGTACATCATCAGTCCCCGCGCCGAGCCGATGCGGCAGCCCTCGGGAGGTGGTGCGACGTAGGCGCGGGCGAAGGCGAAGGTGACGCCGATAATGAAGGCGCGGCCCGCCACCATCAGGATCAGCGCCAACCCAACGGCCTGCTGCCAGACCCAGCCGCAGCGCGCGGTCAGCCCGAGGCCGAGCAGCAGATAGAAGACGAATTCGCCGGCGAGCATCAGCCGGTGCAGGGTCGAAGCGGTCATCTAACTTTCTCCATCAGGCCAGCGCCGGCGCCGGCTGTTTGGTCATCGCTTCGGCCAGCCGGCTGGCGTTGCGCGCCGCCAGAGCATACACCGACTGCTGCGGGTTGGCGCCAATGCTGGTGGGAAACAGCGAGCCGTCGCACACCGTCAGGTTGGCCAGCCCGCGATAGCGGCCGGCATCGTCTGTCACGCCGCGCTTCGCTTCCGCCGCCATGCCGCAGCCGCCCATCACATGGGCGCTCACCACCCGCGCCAGGTGGGCTTTCAGCGGCAGCTTGTCGATCGCCTCCTTGGCCTCCGCCCAGCTGGCATAGCCTTCGCACTGCTCATGCACGATGAACACCTGCTTGGCCCCGGCGGCAAACTGCAGCTCGGCCATCGCCAGCCAGGAGCGGCGCACGCCCTCCCAGACGAAGTCCGTGATCGGGTAATCCAGCACCGGCTCGCCGTTGCCGCCCAGTTGCACCGTGCCGCCCGGGCTGTCGGGATGGAAGCCGTCGCGCAGCAGCGCCAGCATGGCGTGCGAAGTGGCGAACTCGCGCATCAGTTGCGCATGCGCCGCGCCGAAGCCCTGCAGGGTGGTGGAAAACAGCACCGGGTGCATCGGCGGCACTTCCAGCTTGTAGCCAATCGGGCCGCCGACCGCCGCGTTGTCCAGGTAGTGATCGGAGTAGATGGTCTGCGGCGCGCCGGCATAGCCCCTCACCTCGTGCTCCATCAGCGCCGCCGCCACCGTGGTCGGGTGCAGGAAGGTGCGCCGGCCGAGCAGCCCGCTCGGGTCCGGCGCGCCGCTCCTGAGCAGCAGCGCCGGCGTGCCGATGGCGCCGGCGGCCAGCAGGTAATGCTTCGCCCGCACCCGCACCCGGTACGGCAGGGCATGGATGCCGGCCTCGTGCATCGCCGTGCATTCCAGCGCCTCGATGCGCTCGCCCTTCAGCAGCAGCCGCTCGGCGCGCAGGTGATGCGCCAGGATGCCGCCCTTGGTCAGCGCGGCAGGGATGGTCGTCACCAGCATCGACTGCTTGGCATTGGTCGGACAACCCATGCCGCAGTAGCCGAGGTTCCAGCAGCCCTTGACGTTGCGGCGCATCGGCGCCACCGAGACGCCCAGCTTCCAGGCGGCTTCGCGCAGCAGCTTGTTGTTCTCGTTGGGGCTCTGATCCCAGTAGCGGATGTTGAGGCGCCGGTCGACCGCCTCGAACCAGGGCGCCAGGCCTTCGACGCTGAGATCCTTCAGGCCGTACTCGCGCTGCCAGTGGGCCAGTGTGGCGGCCGGCGTGCGGAAGCTGCTGGTCCAGTTCACCGTCGTCGAGCCGCCGACGCAGCGCCCCTGCAGGATGTTGATGGCCTTGTCTTTCGTCTTGCGCGCCGCCGACTCCTGGTAGAGCTGCGGATAGGCGTCGGCCTCGCGCATCTTGAAATCGCTGGAGGTCTTCAGCGGCCCTTCCTCGATGATAGCCACCTTGAGGCCGGCTTTCGACAGGATCTCGGCGGCGATGCCGCCGCCGGCGCCGCTGCCGACGATGGCGACATCGGCTTCCAGCTCGCGGTCGGCGACCAGGCGCGAAGCGTCGATCACCTGCCAGCCCTGGCTCATGCCTTCGAGGAAAGGATCTCTCACTCAGCCCTCCGCCGGGCCGCGCCCTGAGGGGCAGGCGAAGCCGCCCCGAAGAAGTACTCCTGGGGTGCCCCAAGGAGGGCTGAAGTCAACGACTTGGAAGCCGCGCAGCGGCTGAACAATCGTCACCCCTTTCCTCGGAAAAGGGGATGGGGGATAGGTCTTTCTCACAGAATCTCCGGCGGTCCGGGATAACCGATGGCTTCCCAGGTATCGGGGGTGCCATACCAGGCGCCCAGCACCAGGTCGTGCAGCGCGGCGTAGGCGCTGCGCAGCAGCCCCAGCCGGCTCGTGCGCCAACCCTGCAGGAAGGCGGCGACCTCGTCAACGGAGGCCGCTTCCCAGCTCGGCCACAGGCCGGCGAGCAGCACGCGCGCCGGCGCGAAGCCGAGCAGGGTGAACAATTCGGAGAGCTCCTGCTGTGCCGCCGCCGAAAGGCCGGCGATGGCCACGCCGACGCCGTCCACGGTGCGGGCGATGGCCTCGCTGCGCGCTTCGCCCGCTTGCGGCAGCACCCCGGCGAGCACCGCCGGCACGAGGGCGGCGACGATGGCCCGCTCCTGAAAACTCGGTCTGCGCAGCACGCCGGTGGCGGGCGCCTCCTGCCGGCTGCGCGCATAGAAGTACCCCGCCGCCGACAGCGCCAGGCCGCCGGCCAGGCCCGCCTTGATGAATTGCCGGCGCGTGATCACGAGTTCGTCATTCCCGCGAAAGCGGGAATCCAGAAGTAATCGTTATCGCTGCGGAAATGGATCCCCGCTTCCGCGGGAATGACGGCGGGACTCGGCATCTTCATGAACGAATCAGCAACCTCACCATGCGCTCGAACAGCGCGCCGTAGGGCGGCTTGAACAGGCCGATGCCGTTGACGCGCGACTGGAAGAACACCGCCTTCTTCTTCGAGAAGGTCTCGAAGCCTTCGAAGCCGTGATAGTGGCCTTTGCCGCTCTCGCCAACGCCGCCGAAGGGCAGGTTGTCCTGGGCGATGTGCAGGATGGTGTCGTTGACGGTGACGCCGCCCGACAGCGTCTTCGCCAGAACCCGGTCGATGCGGCTGCGGTCGTCGTCGAAGTAATACAGCGCCAGCGGGTTCGGCCGTGCATTGACGTAGGCGATCGCCTCGTCGAGGTCGCGGTAGCCGACCACCGGCAGCAGCGGGCCGAAGATCTCCTCCTGCATCACCTGCATGGCGTCGGTGACGTTGAGCAGCGCCAGCGGCGGGATGCGCCGCGTCGCCGCGTCGGGTTCTGCCGCGGCGGACAATGGCGCCACCTCGGCGCCCTGCCCGCGGGCGTCGTCGACCAGGCCGAGCAACCTCCGGTAATGGCGCTCGTTGACGATCGAGGAATAATCCGGCGTGCGCAGGATGTCCGGGTAGCAGGCGTCCACCGCCTGGCGCGCGGCGGCGACGAACTCGCGGGCGCGCCCGGCCGGCACCAGCACGTAGTCCGGCGCGATGCAGGTCTGGCCGGCGTTCATGGTCTTGCCGACCATCACCCGCTCGGCGAACTTCTCCAGGGAATAGTCCGGCCCGAGGATGGCCGGCGACTTGCCGCCCAGTTCGAGTGTCACCGGCGTCAGGTTCTCGGCGGCGGCGCGCATCACGCTGTAGCCGACGCGGGTCGAGCCGGTAAACAGCAGGTGGCCGAAGGGCAGCCGGGCGAAGGCCTGCGCCACCGCGGCGTCGCCCTGCACCACCGCCACCTCGTCGGCGGGAAAATATTTCGCGACCAGCTCGGCGAACAGCGCCGAGAAGGCCGGCGTGTACTCCGACATCTTGACCAGGGCGCGGTTGCCGGCGGCCAGCGCCGCGGTGAGCGGCCCGACGGCGAGATACAGCGGATAGTTCCAGGGCACGATGATGCCGACCGTGCCGAGCGGCTGGTGCAGCACGCGGGCGCGGCCGGGCAGGAACCACAGCGAGACGGCGCGCCGCTCCGGCCGCATCCAGGACTTCAGGTGGCGGCGCGCATGGCGCAGGCCTTCGTGGCTGGGAAAGAGTTCGAGCAGCTGGGTCTCGTGGGCCGAGCGGTGGCCGAAGTCGGCGGAGATGGCGGCGGCGATGGCCGGCGCGTTCTCGCGCAGCAGCCGCTCCAGCGCGGCCAGCCGCGCATCGCGCGCCGCCCACCCCGGATTGGGATCGCGACCGGCCGCCTCGCGCAGTCGGGCATGCAGCGGGACCAGAGCATTCTCGGCGCCAGCCACCATGTCGTTGTTGCCCATCGCCCGATCCTCGTTGCCGTGGGAGTGACCCAGTGTAGCCGAGCGGCTTTCAGGCGGGTTAGGCAATTGCTTCTAAAGCGGAGACGCCGTTCCGCAGGGCGGGCGATAATGAAACCGTGAACATCGAAGACAAGGATTTCTGGGTCGCCGAGCTGCGCCGCCACCTGGGCCGCGCCAAGGCGCTGCGTGCAGAGGCCAACGCCGATCCGCGGCTGGCCGAAGACCGTCTGCGCCTGCGCGCCTGGCAGGCCGAGCGCCTCTCCGCCACCTATCGCGACCTGCTCGATTCCGCACGCTACCACGACGCCGCGCGCTTCTTCCTCAGCGACCTTTACGGCCCCAAGGATTTCAGCGAGCGCGACCACGAGCTGGAGCGCATCCTGCCGACACTCCACGCCACCCTACCCGCCTCGGGCATCCGCACCGTGGCCCTGGCCATCGAGGTCGACGCCCTCTCCGAAGAACTCGACGCCGCGCTGATCGCCGCGCTGCGCCGCGCTGGGGCGATGGACGGGCTCGACGCCGCCGCCTATGCCCGCGCCTACCCGCGCGCCGGCCACCGCCAGGAACGCGAGCGGCAACTCAAGCTGATCGGCGAAGTGGGTGAATCCCTCGCCGCCCTCACCCGCAAGCCCCTGGTCAGCGCCGCCCTGCGCCTGATGCGCGCCCCGGCCCGCCTCGCCGGCCTCGCGGAGCTGCACGCCTTCCTGGACCACGGCTACCGCGCCTTCCGCAAGATGGGCGATCCGACCGAATTCCTCGCCACCATCCAGCGTCGCGAGCGCGCCATCCTGGAGCAACTTTACGCCAGCGCGGCGCGGCCGTTCGACCTGTTGTAGCGGATGCTCATTCCCCCTCGCCTCGCCATCGCCGTCTCACGCAGACCGAGTTTTAGCCAGGCGGAAACCGACAGGCGGTATTTCTCCAGCAGCGCCTCACCGACGCTTCCTTTCGGCAGGTCGAGGCGATCATTCTCGAATCATGGTGTGACACGGTCGCGGGTGCTATTTCATCGCATCGCCGACCAGGCCGTAGGGGGCCCAGAACGCGGGGTGGCCGTACTCGTTCGAGCTGGCCATCAAGCGCAGCATCGAATGCCGCAGGGCTTCGGCCTTCGATTCGCCGGGTTGCGCCTTCTGCCGCTTGAACAGCTCGGTCGTCAGCAGGCTCGCCGACACCGTCTCGACCGGCCAATAGGTCAGCAGCAGGCGCCGCGTGCCGGCGAAGAAGAACGCGCGGCCAAGCCCGGAAATGGCCTCCTCGTTCCGGCCGTCGCTGCTGGCGGTGTTGCAGGCCGAGAGCACGACCCAGTCGGCATCGAGCTTCAGCCCCAGCACCTCGCTCATGGTCAGGAATCCGTCATTGTCCTTGTCGCCGCTCAGCGTCGGGTTGGCCATGGCCAGGCTGGGCTGATCGAGGCCCTGCAACTCGCCCGGCACCAGGCCGTGCGTGGCGAAGGCCACCACGCTGTAGTTCGACAGGTCGCTGCCCTTGACCCTGGCTTCGGTGGCCAGCGCGCCGAGGAACAGGTCGGTTTTCGGATTGGCGCCCAGTATCCTGCCGATCTCGATCAGTTCATCGGCCGTCTCCGGCAGCTGCGGCAAGCGGTCGAATCCGCGCAGAAGGATGGTGCGTCCGCTGTCGGTCGGCGCGCCCGCGGCCTGCCTCGATGGGGCGGGTAGTTCGGCCGCGTCCTCGGCCCCCTTCGCCACCGAGAGATTCCGAATCGACCGCGTCCCGGCGGGCTTGCGGGTCTCCCGGGCAGCGAAGGTCGGATCGCCGAAGCCGACGAAGGGACGCCGTTTGGCCTGCTTGCGCGCCTGGGCGCGCAGCGAGACCAGCGTGCCGGCCGAAGGTTGCTGAACCAGTGCGATCTTCCTGATCAGCCAGGGCTGCTCGGCGAGGCTCTGCCCGTCCGAGGCCCCGGTCAGCAGCACGGCGAAGGGGAGCTGCCCCAGCCGGCCATTGACGATGATGTTGAGGACGCTGGCGCCTTCCCACAGTTTCTCGTCCGGCGCCAGCAGGATCCGGTAGAGCGCGCCAGCCGCCGCGGCATCGTAGCGCGGCAGCTTGCCGCCGCTCAGGTCGAAGGCGGCGAGCAGCGCGGAGACCTGCTTGTCCGCCTGTTCCCGGGAAAGCTCGGCGATCCGGAAGGCGATGCGGGTCGGCGTCAGCGTCCAGACATAGGTTTTCCGTTCGGTGACCAGAAAGGCCACGGCCGCCTCGTTGGGCTGCAGCGCCTTCTGCACCTCGGCAGGCGACGGCGCTTTCGGCGCGATCAGATCCGCATAGGCCGGATAGCGCTGGGCCAGCTCGCGCCGCAGCTCGGCGTGCCGCGCCTCGATCTGCGCCACCTCGCCGCGGATCTCGGCGATGGCCTTGTCGAGACGCTGGGATTCGTCCGCCGAGGCCAGGCGCACCAGCAGGTTGTTGAGCGAGCTGATCTGGTTGGCCGCATCCTGCTCGCGCCGCGCCAGATCGGCCAGGGCCGCGTCAGGCAGGCTGGCCCGCGCCAGGCTGTTGGCGATGGCGGTCTGCACGCTGGAGCCGCGCGCCGCCTCGGCCACCCGGAAGCCCTCGGCGATCAACTCCTGATCGGGCCCGGCGGCATCGCGGACCGCCCGCCTGGCGAGCAGGTCGAGGTAGCCTTCGGCGATCAGGCGCAGGCGGTACTGGCGGACGAAGCCGCCGTTCTCCGCACTGTTGTCGGTTTCCGCCTGGCGAAGGATCACCGGAAAGGCTTCGCGGAACTCGGCCAGGGCGGCATCGTCCTTGCCGCCGGCCGCCAGCGCCAGCGCCCGGTAGCCGCGCAGATGGGCCAGGTAGAGGGGATCGGCGAAGGGCTTCTTGAGGTTCCAGCCCACCATGGCGCGCAGCATCCGTTCGGCCTCGTCGATCTGCCCGTTGCGCAGCAGCGCCATGGCCCAGTTGATGTTGTGCGAGCCGGTCCTGGCGAACTGGACAGGATTGCTGCGCAGGCCGCGGTCGCGCTGATTGAAGACCTCCAGCGCCTCCGCCCAGCGATCCTGCACGCCGAGCAGAAAGCCGACCATGGCGCGCATGTCCCCGAGCGGGGTCGAATAGCTGCGGGCGCCGGATGCCTCCAGCACGGAGACGGCCTGCATGCGCAGGCGCAGCGCTTCGTCGATCCGGCCCTGCTGCTGCTTGATCAGCCCGAGGGCGTTGATCAGGCTGGCCACGCCTTGGGTGTGCTTGCCGGAGCGGGAAAGCGCCTCCTGCAGTGCTTCCCGCACCAGGATCTCCGCCTCCCCGGTCTTGCCCTGGGTGGCCAGGATGCCCGCCAACAGGCGCTTGCGCGTCGTCAGGCCGGCGTAGGCGGCGCGCAGGTCATGGTGCTCGGCGGAACGGTTGGCCCGCATAGTGTCGAGGTACTCGCGGGCATGCCGCAGCGCCTGCCGGCGATAGCGCTCGGCCTCGGCATAATTGCCGCGCAACTCCTGCATCCAGGCAGTGTAGGCGTCATGCCGGCCGAGGCGGCTGCTGCCGTAGACCGGCCAGGCCTTGTGCTGGCGCAGCTCCGGCAGCAGATCGCCGACGCGCCGGAAAGCCTGTTCGGCCTCCCGCAGCCGCCCCAGGAAAACGTTGGCGTCGACCAGCCAGTACTGCGTCTCGGAATAGCGCCACTTGTTGCCGTCCCTGTACTCCTCCCCGACCGACTTGGCATACTCTGCCAGCTCCAGCCAGTCCGCGTTGGCGGAGATCGCCGATCGGATGTCGATCTGCAGGCGCCAGCGATCGCACCATAAATCGGTGGCACCACGCTGCTTCAGCGCCAACGCCTCCTTCAGGTCGGCGAGCGCCTTGTCGTTCATGCCGAGCCTGAGATGGGCGGTGCCGCGCTTGTGCAGAAAAACGCATAGCTCCCGCGGGCCGGCGGCGGCCGGCGGCGGCAGGGCCACCTGTCGTTGCAGTTCGGCAGCGGCGGCCGAGTCGGCCAGCGCGAATGCTTCTTCCTCCTC
>JAEUNH010000255.1 GCA_016791205.1 Rhodocyclaceae bacterium
CGCGGGCCGGAGCACGACACGTAGTTCAGGCCGATGTGGTGGCAGAAGTGGATCGAGGACGGATGCCCGCCGTGCTCGCCGCAGATACCGATCTTGAGATCGGCGTTGGTTTTCCGGCCGCGTTCCACCGCCATCTTCATCACCTCGCCCACCCCCTTGACGTCGAGCACCTCGAAGGGGTTGTCCTGCAGGATGCCGGTCTCGTTGTAGGCCGGCAGGAACTTGTTCTCGGCGTCCTCGCGCGAGAACGAGAAGGTGGCCTGGGTCAGGTCGTTGGTGCCGAAGGAGAAGAACTCGGCGATCTCGGCCATGCGATGCGCCCGCATGCAGGCCCGCACCACTTCCAGCATCGAGCCGAACTTGTAGCGCACATTGATGCCGTGGGTCAGCTCGACCACCTTGTGCAGGCGCTGCACATTGCCCTGAATGCGGCGCAGCTCCTCCACCGTGGCCACCTGCGGCACCATGATCTCGGGATAGACCTGGACGCCCTCCTTGGCGCACAGCGCCGCCGCCTCGAGGATGGCCTGGATCTGCATCGAGTAGATTTCCGGATAGGTGATGCCGAGGCGCACGCCGCGGTGGCCGAGCATCGGGTTCACCTCGGAGAGGGCGCGCACCTTCTTGAGCACCTTCTCCTTCTTGCCGATGATGTCCTCCTCGAGGTGGGAGACCTTGAAGGCGTGCATGCTGTCGGTGAGCTTGACCAGGCCGTCGGCGTACTGCTGGTAGAGCTTGGGGTTGAGCAGCTTCAGCGTCTCCGGCAGTTCCTCCAGCCCCTTCAGCGTGTCGCGCAGGTGATGGAGATGCGCGATCTCCAGCTCGAGCTGGGCGGCGGTGGGCAGGAACTCGTGCATCGGCGGATCGAGCAGGCGCACCGTCACCGGCAGGCCCTTCATGGCCTTGAAGATGCCCTTGAAGTCGTTGCGCTGGATCGGCAGCAGGCGGTCGAGCGCCGCCTGGCGCTCCTCCGCCGTCTCGGCGAGGATCATCTCCTGGACGATGGGCAGGCGGTCGGAGCTGTTGAACATGCGCTCGGTGCGGCACAGGCCGATGCCCATGGCGCCGAAGGCGCGGGCGCGGGCGGCGTCCTCCGGCGTGTCGGCGTTGGCCATCACCAGCAGGCGGGCGACCTCGTCGGCCCACTCCAGCAGGACGGACATTTCCTCCGAGACCTCGGCCTCGACCGTCGGCACCTCGCCGGCGTAGACATGGCCGGAGCCACCGTCGATGGTGATGATGTCGCCCTCGTGCAGCGTCGCCTCGCCGATCACCGCGCGGCGGGCGATGACGTCGATGACGATGGCCTCGCAGCCGGAGACGCAGGGCTTGCCCATGCCGCGCGCCACCACCGCCGCATGCGAGGTCTTGCCGCCGCGGCTGGTGAGGATGCCCTGGGCCTGGAAGAAGCCGTGGATGTCCTCGGGCTTGGTCTCCTCGCGCACCAGGATGATGCGCTCGCCGGCGCGGCCGCGCGCTTCCGCCGTGTCGGCGTCGAAGACGATCTTGCCGGAGGCGGCGCCGGGCGAGGCCGGCAGGCCCTGCGCCAGTGACTTGCCGCGGAACGAGGGCGAGAGCTGCGGCACCAGCAGCTGCTCGAGCACGGCCGGGTCGACGCGGGTGATGGCGCGCTCCTTGCCGATCAGGCCCTCGCGGAACATCTCGACCGAGGTGCGCACCATGGCGCGGGCGTTCATCTTGCCGTTGCGCGTCTGCAGGCAGTAGAGCCGGCCCTTCTCGATGGTGAACTCGAAGTCCTGCACCTCGTGGTAGTGCGACTCCAGCCGGTTGTGCAGCTCCATCAGCTGGCGGTAGATCTCCGGCATCTCCTTTTCCATCTCGGCGATCGGCTTCGGGGTACGGATGCCGGCCACCACGTCCTCGCCCTGAGCATTCACCAGATACTCGCCGTAGATCAGGTTCTCGCCGGTGCCCGGGTTGCGGGTGAAGCCGACCCCGGTGCCCGAGTCGTTGCCCATGTTGCCGAAGACCATGGTGCACACGTTCACCGCCGTGCCGTTGGCCATCTC
Organism: Rhodocyclaceae bacterium; assembly: GCA_016791205.1. Classification (GTDB taxonomy): domain Bacteria; phylum Pseudomonadota; class Gammaproteobacteria; order Burkholderiales; family Rhodocyclaceae; genus Desulfobacillus. The sequence continues at coordinate 2,031 of JAEUNH010000255.1, forward strand.
TTTGGTGATCTTGAACTGGCGCCGGTAGTCCACGGCGCGCTTGCCCATCCAGGAGCGGAACACCGCGCCGACGGCGATCTCCAGCTGCTCGTAGGGATCGGCCGGGAAGGGCTTGCCGGTGTGGCGCTGGACGACGGCGAGAAACTCGCCCGCCAGCGCCTGCAGGTGCTCGGCAGAGAGGTCGACGTCCTGCAGGGCGCCGTACTTCTTCTTGGCGGCGTGCATCTTCTCGTCGAAGGCCTCGTCGGAAATGCCCAGGGCGATCTTGCCGAAGAGCTGGACGAAGCGCCGGTAGGCGTCCCAGGCGAAGCGCGGGTTGGCGGTCTGCTTGATCAGGCCCTTCAGCGAGGTCTCGTTGAGGCCCAGGTTGAGGATGGTGTCCATCATGCCCGGCATCGACATCGCCGAGCCGGAGCGCACCGAGACGAGCAGCGGATTGTCGGCGCTGCCGAAGCCCTTGCCGGTCTTCTTCTCCAGCGCCTTCATGTGCGCCTTGATGTCGTCCATCAGGCCATCGGGCAACTGGTTCTTCTCCAGATAGGCCAGGCAGGCCTCG
>JAEUNH010000217.1 GCA_016791205.1 Rhodocyclaceae bacterium
CGGTGAAGTTCTATGCCGCCTACGATGCGCAAGGCATCCTGGCCGGCATCGCCGCCGAGGGCGCGGCCAAGGGCTACGCCGACACCGTGCGCATCCTCTACGGCTATGCGCCGGACTGCCAGTGCATCACCGGCTTCGGCCTGGTGGCGTCGAAGGAGACGCCGGGCATCGGCGACAAGATCGTCACCGACAAGGCCTTCCTTGCCAACTTCGCGGCGCTCGACGTCAAGCTCAACGCCGAATTGTCGGCGCTGGCCAACGAGGTGAAGGCGGTCAAGCACGGCACGAAGACGAAGAGCTGGGAAATCGACGCCATCGCCGGCGCCACGGTGACCTCGCGCGCCGTCGGCAAGGCAATCAACGACAGCGCGCAGCAACTGCTGCCGAAGCTGGTGCCCGGGATGGAAAAACTGCGGAAGAAGGAATCATGAGCGACCTGAGCCAATCCCGCACCTTCGACGAATTCATGGAGGGCATCTGGCGCCAGAACCCGGTGTTCGTCATGGTGCTGGGAATGTGCCCGACGCTGGCGGTGACGGTGTCGGCCGTCAACGCCCTGTCGATGGGGCTGGCGACGATGTTCGTGCTGGTGTGCTCCTGCGGCCTGGTGTCGCTGATGCGCAGCATCGTGCCGAAGGAGGTGAGGATCGCCACCTACATCGTCATCATCGCCACCTTCGTCACGGTGGTCGATTACGTCATCCAGGCGGTGAGCCTGGCGGTGTACGACGCGCTGGGCGCGTTCATCCAGCTGATCGTGGTGAACTGCATCATCCTCGGCCGTGCCGAGGCGCACGCCTCGAAGCACCCGCCGGTCACGGCGATGGTGAACGCGATGGGCATGAGCCTCGGCTTCGTCATCGGCCTGTTTGCCCTCGGCGCGGTGCGCGAGGTGCTCGGTGCCGGCACGCTGTTCGGGCTATCGCTGTTCGGGCCCAATTTCCAGCCCTGGGTGGTGATGGTGCTGCCGCCTGGCGGCTTCATCGTGCTGGGCGGGTGGCTGCTGCTGTTCTCGGCGCTGAAGCGGCGCCAGGAAGCACGCCCGGCGGCGGCGGGAGGCGGGCATGGCGCCTGAATCCCTCGGCCAGATCTTCCTATCCGCGGTGCTGGCCAACAACTTCGTGCTGGCGATGTTCCTCGGCCTGTGCCCCTTCCTCGGCGTTTCGGCGCGGCTCGACACGGCCTTCCCGATGGGCATCGCTACGACCTTCGTCATGCTGGTGGCCTCGCTCTGCGCCTTCGGCCTGAACCTGCTGCTGACGACGTTCCAGCTGGAATTCCTGCGCCTGATTTCCTACATCGTGGTGATCGCCTCGGCGGTGCAGCTGGTCGAGATGTTCCTCAAGAAGACCAGCCCGGCGCTGTTCCGCGCGCTGGGAATCTACCTGCCGCTGATCACTACCAACTGCGCGGTGCTGGGCGTCGCCCTGTTCCAGACGGCGCGCGAGTACAGCTTCGCCCAGGCCATGGTGTTCAGCTTCGGCGGCGGCGCCGGCTTCACCCTGGCGCTGGTGCTGATGGCCAGCGTGCGCGAGCGGCTGCAGCTGTCGAACGTGCCGGGCGTGGCGCAGGGCACGGCGCTGTCGCTGATGCTGGCGGGGCTGCTCTCGATGGCCTTCATGGGCTTTGCGGGGCTGGGCGGCTGATGTTGATGTATCTCGCCGCCATCGGTTTGATTTTCGCCCTCCTGGCGGGCGGCATCCTCGTCCAGGCGCTGTATCGCCGCTTTGCGCGGCACCATCCGGAACTAGGTCCTTTCCGCGAAGAGAAGGGTTGCGGCAGCTGTTCGGCCGGCAGCGGCTGCGCCGGCGTGTCCTCCTGTTCCGCCCCGGCCCGACAACCGAAGTAATCGCAGTCGGGACGTGGCGACACTCGCCGTCCGCCCTTTTGGCGTCTAGAATGCGTTGAATTGGGATTCGGTGGGAGGGGGGATGGCTCCCCGACCTGGGCTCGAACCAGGGACACACGGATTAACAGTCCGTTGCTCTACCAACTGAGCTATCGGGGATTTGCCGAGGCGCGAATGGTAGACAGTTCGCCGCAGTGCGTCAAGCCATCGACTCCCGGATCGCGTGTAGAATCGCCGCAGCCAGCTGGACGGCATAAGAATGGACAAGAAATCGGTCTTCGTGAAAACCAAGGAGGGGGAGGATGCGGTGCGCCAGCGCACCCGCCTTGTCCAGCGCAATCTGCGCAACATCCTCATCATGGTCGATGGCCAGGCTACGCTGGCCGACCTGGCGAAGCGTTTCGGGGATGAGAATGCGACCCGGACGGCGCTTGCCGACCTGGTCAACAGCGGGCTGATCCGGGAAATGGAGCAGGGCATCCCTGCCGACGATGAGGCAGCCGACCAGACGGACGAACTGCCGGTGCTGACCGCGCAGGTCGAGCCGGAGCCCATCGAGACGCCATCCCGGCCGCCCGCTCACAGTATTCCGCCCCCGGTGATCGAGGAAATCGTCCTGCCGGCTCCGGAATACGAATCCCTACCCCCGGCGGCGCCCTATACCCTGTCCAAGCCTGAGCCCCAGCCGGAACCCGCCGCCGGTTCAGGCTGGCAGGACAAATTCAAGGCCCTGGTCGCCGGCCTGCAAGGCAGCCGTTCCGGCGGAGCCCGGGACGTCGCCCTGGAGCCGATTCGCCGCGATACCGGGCTCAAGATCGGACTACCGCTGCTGGCCCTGATTTCGCTGGTCGGCCTCGCCGTCCTGGCGGGACTGACTTTTGCGCTGTACCCCTATGGCCGCCATCTGCCGGACATCGAACGCAACGCCTCGGCGATGCTGAAGCAGCCGGTCAAGATCGGCGATATCGGTTTTTCCTTCCTTCCCCGGCCGCATATCTCTCTGCGCAGCATCACGATCGGCAAGGAAGCTGGCGTCAGGATTGCCGGCATCACGGCCGTACCGGAATTCATGTCCCTTGCCGGCGACAGGCAGGTCTTCAGCGAATTGACCATCGAACGGGCCAGCATCGCGGCGGCGGAACTGGGCCGGCTGGCATCGGCAAGCTCGGCCGGAGGCAACTATGAGATCCGGCGCATCCGGCTGGTCGACGCCAGCCTGATTGTCGGCGACGCCAGGATCGGCGGCATCTCGGGCGAGGTGGAGATGAAGGCCGGCGGGGCGCCGGACAAGATCCAGCTTCAGAATGCCGAGGCTACACTCAGGCTGGAACTGCAGCCCAAGGGCGACGCTTTTCGCTTCTCCGCCTCCGGCAGCAACTGGAAAGCGCCGTTCTGGCAGGATCTGGTATTCCAGACCCTGGAGGCCCAGGGCGAATTGCGGCCGACGATGCTGATTCTCGAAAGGATCGATGCCAGAGCCTACGAAGGGCTGGTCGAGGGCAAGGCATCGCTCGACTGGGGCGGTGGCGCCACCTTGGCCGGCGACCTCGATCTCAAGCGCCTGAACGCCGCGAAGCTGCTGGCAGGCCTGGGTTCATTACTCTCGGTTGAAGGAGAGTTGACGGCTCGCCTGAGGGTGGAAGCCAAGGCGGAGAGCTTGGGCAAACTGAAGGAGCGGGTCAAGGCCGAGGGTACATTCGACATGAAGCGCGGAGTGGCCAGAGGCTTCGACCTGGGCGAGGCGGTGCGCAACACCAGCCGCAACCCGACGCGCGGCGGCGAGACCAAGTTCGAACAGCTGACCGGCAGCTTCAAGCACGATTCGCAGGATTTCAGGCTCGACAATGTGCGGCTCTCGTCCGGCCTGTTCAAGGCGGCCGGCCAGATCGGCGTTGCCAGCAACGGGCAACTGAACGGGGCGGTGAACGTCGAGTTGAAGAGCTCGGCGACCACCCTGCGGATGCCGCTGGCCGTGGGCGGGACCGCCAAGGACCCGATGCTGACTTCCCTGCGCAGCCGCTAGCCATTTCGCTGCGCAAAAAAACGGGCGCCTCGGCGCCCGTTACGTTTGGCGCCGGCCCCTCAGCGGATCACTGTGGCGATGGCCTCGGCCACGTAGTCCAGGTTGCGGCTGTTGAGCGCGGCGAGGCAGATGCGGCCGGTGCCGACGGCGTAGATGCCGTATTCGGTCTTCAGGCGCTCCACCTGCGCCGCCGTGAGGCCGGTGTAGGAGAACATGCCGCGCTGCTTGGCCACGAAGGAGAAATCCTGCGCCACGCCGCGGGCCTTGAGTTTTTCCACCAGGCCGGTGCGCATGGCGCGGATGCGTTCGCGCATGCCGCCCAGTTCGTCCTCCCACATCTTGCGCAGTTCGGCGTTGGAGAGCACCGCCGCGACGATGGCGCCGCCGTGGGTGGGCGGGTTGGAGTAATTGGTGCGGATGACGCGCTTGACCTGGGAGAGTACTCGCGCCGACTCGTCCTTGCCCGCGGTGACGATGGACAGTGCGCCAACGCGCTCGCCATAGAGCGAGAAGGATTTCGAGAAGGAGCTGGAGACGAAGAACTGCAGGCCGGACGCCGCGAACAGCTTCAGCGCCAGGGCGTCGGGCTCGATGCCGTCGGCGAAGCCCTGGTAGGCCATGTCGATGAAGGCCACCAGGTCACGGGCGCGGATGGCCTCGACGACTTCCTTCCATTGCGCTTCGCTGAGGTCAGCGCCGGTCGGGTTGTGGCAGCAGGCGTGCAGGACGACGACGGTACCGGCCGGCAGGCCGGCCAGGCAGGCCTTCATGCCAGTGAAATTGACGCCCTTGCCGGCGGCATCGTAATAGGGATAGTTCTCGACCGCGAAGCCGGCCGACTCGAACAGGGCGCGGTGGTTCTCCCAACTCGGGTCGCTGATGCAGACCTTCGCCGCGGGCAGCAGGCGCTTCAGGTAATCGGCGCCGACCTTGAGGGCCCCGGTGCCGCCGAGGGCCTCGACGGTGATGACGCGGCCGTCTTTGAGCAAGTCGGAATCGGCGCCGAACAGCAGGCTCTGTACCGCCTGGTTGTAGCCGGCCAGGCCTTCGATCGGTTGGTAGCCGCGCGCCGGCTGTGCTTCGAGGCGAGCCTTTTCGGCAGCGCGCACGGCGCCGAGCAGGGGGATCTTGCCGTTGTCGTCGCAATACACGCCGACGCCGAGGTTGACCTTGGTGGTCCTGGGGTCGGCGTTGAAGGCTTCGTTGAGGCCGAGGATGGGGTCGCGGGGAGCCAGTTCCACCGCTGCGAAGATCGAAGAGGTCATGTCGGATTCGTATGGGAAATAACGCGGCATTATTGTACCCGCGGCGCAGTCAAGGCCCAAGCGAGCCGGCTTATCGGCTCATATCAAATACAGGCCGGTGCCGATTCCGGCGGCCAGCGCCAGCATCGCGGGCAAGATGCGGCGGGCCAGCTCCCAGCCGCCCAGGGTGACGACGAGCCCGGCCTTGAAAGCCAGGTTCGACAGCACGGCGAGGGCGATCGAGGTAACGGCCTGGTCCGCGGAGAGCTTGTCGAGCGAAAACAGGCGCAGGCTGGATAGGGTGATGGCGTCGACATCGGTCAGGCCGGAGGCCAGCGCCACGGCATACATCCCTTTGGCGCCGGCCGCATCGGACAGCCAGGCCGAACAGAACAGCACCACCGCATAGAGGGCGCCGAAGCCCAGCGCCGTGCGGATCTCGGTCGGATTGCGCACTTCCGGCATGGGCAGTTCGCCCTGGGCCTCCAGGCGCCGCCAGCCGAAGGCGGTGACGGCCAGGCCGAACACCAGGCCGCCGGCCAGCACCTTGAGCAGCGGCTCGAGAACGGCCGGCGCGGCGACGGCGGCCATCACGCCCAGGCGCAGCAGCACCATCAGGTTGGCCACCATGATCACCACCATGGCGGTACGGGCCAGCCCGATCTGGGATCGGGCATGGCGGGAAAACACCGCGGTGGTGGCGGTGCTGGAGACGAGCCCGCCCAGCAGCCCCATCATTGGCGCGCCGTGCTGCGGACCGGCCAGACGCAGCGCGGCATAGCCGGCCAGCGAGACGCCGGAGACCAGCACCACCATCAGCCAGGCCTGGTATGGGTTGAAAGCCAGGTAGGGGCCATAGTTGCGATCGGGCAGGATTGGCAGGATGACGAATGACAGCACGGCGAACTGCAGGATGGAGATCAGGTCCTTGGGTGTCAGGCGGTGCGATATGCCGTGCAACTCGGTCTTGAAGTAGAGCAGGACGGTGACGGCAATGGCCAGCATCACGGCCAGTGCGCCGTGGCCGAACCAGATCGCGGCGCCCAGGCAGTAGCAAACCAGGATGGCGACCACGGAAGTGGTTCCGGGATCGCCGGCGTCGTCGGGTTGGTTGAGGTAGGCGGCAATGATCATGGCACCTACCGCCAGCAATCCGGCGGCGATGATCCAGCCGGCGTCGGCCTGCTCGGCCAGCAGAGCGGACAAAGTGCCGAGCAGCGCCACCAGGGCGAAGGTGCGCAGACCGGCCTTTGCCGAGCGCCGCCGCTCGCGTTCGAGCCCCATGAGCAGGCCGATGGCCAGGCTGGTGATGAAGGCCTGCAGCTGGGGCGGCGCGGAAAGCTGTTCGAGGAAATCCATATGCGCCGAATTCTAATTACAATCCCGGCATGTCGCGACACTTTGCACTGGTGCCCGCTGCCGGGACGGGCACTCGCATGGGCGAGGGCTTGCCCAAGCAGTATCTGCCCCTGGCCGGCCGTCCGATGCTGTACCACGCGCTGGCCGCGTTGTGCGCCTCGCCGCGCATCCAGCGCGTCTTCGTGGTGCTGGCAGAGCAGGATCGGGAGTGGGATAGCCACGACTGGAGCGGGCTCGGCGCCAAGCTAAAGGTCCTGCGCTGCGGCGGTCCGGCCCGCGCTGACAGCGTGTTCAACGGTCTGCTGGCGGCCGCCGAGGAATTGGAGGCGGACGATTGGATGCTGGTGCATGACGCGGCAAGGCCCTGCCTGTCGGCTGGGCTGGTCGAGACGCTGATCGAGCTGGTGGCCGAGGATCCGGTGGGAGGCCTGCTTGCCGTGCCGGTGGCCGACACGCTGAAGCGGGCCGGTGCCGACCGGCGGGTCGCCGAGACGGTACCGCGCGAGCACCTGTGGCAAGCGCAGACGCCGCAGATGTTCCGCTACGAACTACTGCGCGAGGCGCTGTCGCGCAGCCGGGCCGTCACCGACGAGGCCGCAGCAGTCGAAGCCCTCGGGCGCCGGCCCCTGCTGGTCGCCGGGGAGGCAAGCAATCTGAAGGTGACTCATCCCGCCGATCTGGCGCTGGCTGAGAGGATATTGCTGGAAAGGAAGGCGTGATGCGCATTGGCCAAGGTTTCGACGTGCATGCCCTGGTGCCGGGCCGCAAGCTCGTCGTCGGCGGCGTGGAGATCCCCTTCGAGCGCGGGCTGCTCGGCCACTCCGATGCCGATGTGCTGCTGCATGCGATCACCGATGCCTTGCTCGGCGCAGCCGGGCTGGGCGATATCGGCCGGCATTTCCCGGACAGCGATGCGCGCTTCAAGGATGCCGACAGCCGGCAACTGCTGCGCGAGGCGGCGCGGCTGATTGAATGGGCCGGCTATCGGGTGGTCAATGTGGACGCCACGGTGATCGCCCGGGCTCCTCGCATGGCGCCGCATGTGGCGGCCATGGCGGCCAACATTGCCGCCGACCTCGGCATCGAGCCGGGTTGGGTGAACATCAAGGCCAAGACCACCGAGAGCCTGGGCTTCACCGGCCGGGGCGAGGGCGTCGCCGCCCAGGCGGTCGCCCTCATCGAGCGTGCCGGGTAGTCACCGCGTCTTCTTCGCGCTCTGGCCCGACGCAGGCGTCGCCCGGCAATTCGAGGAAACGGGAGGCCAGGCGCAGCAGACACTCGGCGGCCGGCGCATGCGCCTTGAAACCCTGCATCTGACGCTGGCCTTCGTCGGCGGGGTGGCGCCGGAGCGTTTGAAGGCGTTGGCGGACATCGCGGCTGCGATCCGCCTGCCCCGCTTCATGCTGCGCTTCAATCGCCTCGAATGCGTCCGCCGCAAGGGGATCGCCTGGGCTGCTGCCGAAGCTCCGCAGGAGTTGCGCAACCTCGTCTCGGCATTGCAGGCCGGCCTGAAAGCAACCGATTTCCGCACGGAGGAGCGGCCCTTCGCCGCCCATGTCACCCTGTTGCGCAACGCCAAGTGCGAGGCCGGCGCTTGCGGCGCCGGGTTGAACGTCGAGTGGCCGGTGCGGGATTTCGTGCTGGCCGAGTCGGAGCTGGATCCTTCAGGCGCCGCCTATCGGATCGTGGCGCGCTGGCCGCTGACGGATCCTCAGACCTGAAGCCGTTCCAGCAGCTCGGTTTCCAGGCGCAGCAACGAGGCGGTCTTGGCCAGTTCGGCGCCGCTGACGAGGAAGGTGTCTTCGACGCGTTCGCCGAGGGTGGCGATCTTGGCGGTGTGCACGTTGATGTTGTGGGCGTCGAGCGTGCTGGCCACGGTGAACAGCAGCCCCGGGCGATCCACCGCCACGATCGAAAGCAGGCATTGGCCGCTTTTCTCTGTCGGGCGGATCTGCACTTCCGGAGTGATCGGGAAGTGACGCACCTTGCGCGACATCCGCCCGCTGGCCGCCCCTTCGGGAGGAGCCCCTGACGCCAACCGGGCGGCCAGGTCGTGCTCGATCAGGCTGATCATGTCGCGGGTGGCCAGGGTGCCGTCCGGATCGAGAAGCATGAAGCTGTCCAGGGCGTAGCCGTGCCGGGTGGTGTGGATCTTGGCTTCGGCGATGCTGTAGCCGAGCCGGCTAAAGAAGCCGCAAAGGCGGGCGAAGAGGTGCGGCTGGTCGGGAGTGTAGACCATCACCTGCAAGCCCTCATCGCCGATATGGGGCAGGCGGGCCTTCACCACCGGCTGGCTCGGCGTCGGACGGTGGTAGAGGGCGCGGGTATGCCAGGCGATCTCCTCCGCGTCGTGGCGCAGGAAATAGACCGTGTCGAGTTCCTTCCAGAAGGTCTCCTCGGTGCCCAGGCGCAGCCCGAAGTAGCGCAGCAGGCGGCGCGCCTCCTCCTGCCGTTCGCCGATGCCGAGCGCCTGTTGCGGCGTGGCGCCGCGCAGCAGGCGCAGGGTGGCGTTGAAGAGATCCTCCAGCAGTTTGCCCTTCCAGCCGTTCCAGACCTTGGGGCTGGTGCCGCGGATGTCGGCGACGGTGAGCAGGTAGAGCGCCGTCAGCCTGCGTTCGTTGCCGACCTGGCTGGCGAAAGCGCGCACCACTTCCGGATCGGCCAGATCCTGTTTCTGGGCGACGTTCGACATCGACAGGTGGTGCTCGACCAGCCAGACGACCAGGGATGCGTCCTCTTCCACCATGCCGTGTTCGCGACAGAAGCGACGCGCATCCGGCATTCCGAGCTTCGAATGGTCG
>JAEUNH010000278.1 GCA_016791205.1 Rhodocyclaceae bacterium
AAGGGGCGCCGGGGTGACGATGAGGGGCGCCGGGGTGACGATGAGGGGCGCCGGGGTGACGGTGGGAGGCGCAGGCCGGTATCCAGTTTTTGCGTTGCTGGTGTAACTGTATTTCGTTCCCCGTGCCTGGCTTCTTTGATACGATGATTGCCCATGCGTACCGTTGGCCATCGCAAACCCCGCCCGATCACCTTTTCGGCTTCGGCTGAATTGCTGCTCGAGGGCGCGCACTTCAATGACGATATCCATCGGCTGCCGACCGGCAACCGGACTTTCATCCCCAAGGGCGTTTATCGCTTCAAGAGTTTCGATGAGTCCGATCGCCATGATCTCGATTGCGTCGTTGCCGGCGTAGCGCGGGCGGCCCTGGAGCGCCCGTGATGCGGGAGTACAGCCGCCCGGCTACTCTCGAAGATCTGATGACCCTGATCCGCGCGCTTAACGAGAATGGCGCGGAGTATCTGTTGATCGGCGGGTATGCGCTCTTCGCCCACGGCCACCACCGGGCCACCACGGACATCGATGTGCTGGTGCCGTCGAGTCGGGAGGCGGGCCGCAAAGTGCGTGATGCCTTGATGGTGCTACCGGATCAGGCCGCGAAGGATCTCGATCCGGCTTGGTTCGAGGAGGGCGAGAACATCCGTGTCGCCGATGCCTTCGTGGTGGATATCAAGCTCAACGCCTGCGGTGAGACCTATGAGACGCTGCAGCAGTACGCGGAGACGGTTGACCTGGAAGGCATTCCGATCCGCACCGTCAATCTCGAAGGGCTGTTGCGCACCAAGCAGACAATGCGCGACAAGGACGCTGCCGACCGCGTCGTCCTCGAGCGAGCGCTCGAAGCGCTCCGAAGACAGGGGCCGGGGACGAGGTGACAAGCGAACCCGTCATACCGGCGAAGGCCGTCACTTAGTCATTCCGGCGCAGGCCGCCACTTCGTCATACCGGCGAAGGCCGGTATCCAGTGCTGACGTTGTCGGTGCGATGACCGCCGTTCTGGACCCCGGCCTGCGCCGGGGTGACGATGAGGGGCGTCGGGGTGACGAGGGAGAGGTTCGTCATTCCGGCGGAGGCCGGAATCCAGGGTTTTCAACCGCCGTTCTGGACCCCGGCCTACGCCGGGGTGACGATGAGGGGCGCCGGGGTGACGATGAGGGGCGCCGGGGTGACGATGAGGGGCGTCGGGGTGACGAGGGAGAGGTTCGTCATTCCGGGGTGACCAAGCAGACCCGTTCCAAGCCTTGCGCGACGGACGTTTTCGTCCGATAATGATTTCATGACGGGTAACGAATTCATCCGCAAGGTGAAGGCTCTGGGGAAGCGGCGCGGCATTCCCGTGAAGCTGAATGCGTCTCGTGGCAAGGGAAGCCATCAGACCCTTTACTACGGTACCGCCTTCACGGTGGTTCGGAACCCGAAGGATGAGTTGAAGACCGGCACGTTGCATGCTATGTGCGCCCAGATCGGTATCAGGGCGTTGGATTTGTGAGGAGATTCGTTATGGAACGGTTCGAATATGCGGTGAAATTGTCGGCTGCCGACGAAGGCGGCTTCGTGGTCACTTGCCGCGATCTTCCCCAATTGGTGACCCAGGGGGATGACGAGGCGGAGGCGCTCGGGGAAGCGGCCGACGCCATGGATGAGGTTTTCGCGGCTTATATGCAGGGCGGTTTGCCCTTCCCGGCGCCGACCAAGGCCAGGCGGGGCGAGCGTCTGGTGTCCCCGCCGGCGGAAACCGTGGCCAAGGCAGCCCTGTACGTGGCCATGCGCGAAGCGGGTATCAGCAAGGTGCAGCTGGCCAGGAAGCTGGGCGTGGACGAGAAAGAGATCCGCCGCTTGCTCGATCCCCACTATGGTTCAAAGTTGCCGCGAATCGCCCAAGCCATCGGCGTGCTGGGGCACCGCCTGGTCATCGGTCTGGAGACGATTTAGCGTAAAGCATTCCGGGGTGACGAGAGAGGTACGTCATTCCGGCGCCGTCATCCCGGAATGCTTGAGTCCGGGGCGGAATCCAGGGGTTTCCCGTCGGCGAGGTTCATCCGGCATAGGCCGTTCGGACTATTGCCATCCGCGCCGATTCGGCTAGCATGTCGCGGCCCTGTCATCGCGGGGCAATCCCGCGGCGTCAGAATGCGCGGGTTATCGATCCGTTGGAGGAGTGGTATCGTGCGCAAGTCGAATCTGGCCCCGGCCGAGGAAATCGCAGTGAAGAAGGAAATGGATCCCGTCAGCACCGACATCACCTGGCATCGCGGCAAGGTCTCGCGCGAAGAGCGGGTGCGCAAGCTGGGGCAGGATGCGGCGACGATCTGGCTGACGGGGCTGTCCGGCTCGGGCAAGTCGACGCTGGCCTTCGAGATGGAGCGGCGCCTGCTGGATCTGGGCCATGTGGCCTATGTGCTGGACGGCGACAACGTGCGTCACGGCTTGAGCCGCGATCTGGGCTTTTCGCCGGAGCACCGCGCCGAGAACATCCGCCGCATCGCCGAGGTGGCGAAGCTGTTCAACGATGCCGGGATCATCCTGATCACGGCGTTCATTTCGCCGTACCGCGAGGACCGCGACATGGCGCGCGAGATCGTCGGCACCCATCGCTTCGTGGAGACGCACCTGGCCACCGACATCGCGGTGTGCGAGTCGCGCGATCCAAAGGGCTTGTACAAGAAGGCGCGCGCCGGCGAGCTGCCGGGCTTCACGGGCATCACCGCTCCCTATGAGCCGCCGCTGACGCCGGAGATCCGCCTCGACACCGGGGCGCTCAGCATCGAGGAGAGCATCGAGCGCCTGGTCGGCATCGTGCTGCCCCGCCTGAGGAATTTCCGCGCACCGCTGTAATTCCCGCCGCCCAGCATCGTCATTCCGGCGCCGTCACCCCGCCTCGTCATTCCGGCGAAGGCCGGAATCCCCCCCCCGCATCGTCATTCCGGCGAAGGCCGGAATCCAGGGTTTTCAACCGCCGTTCTGGACCCCGGCCTGCGCCGGGGTGACAAACAAAATCGTCATCACGGCGCCGTCACCCCGGAATGCTTGAGTCCGGGGCGGAATCCAGAGGTTCCCCACCGCCGTGCGCTTACAGAATCTCCGCGTATAGATCCCGCCACCCGGGATTGGCCTCTTCGATCAAGCGCAGTTTCCATTGCCGCTTCCATTCCTTGAGCGCTTTTTCGCGGGCGATGGCGGATTCCATGGTTTCGTGGCGTTCGTACCAGACGAGGTCATGGACGCCGTATTGCTTCGTGAAGCCGTCGACGGCGTCGTTTCTGTGCTCCCAGACGCGCTTGACCAGATCTGAGGTGACGCCGACGTACAGCGTGCCGTTGCGGCGGCTGGCGAGGATGTAGACGCAGGGAAGCTTGGCCATGCGGGGAATTTAATGGATCAGCGGGAGATTGGGAAATTCCGCCGCAGGCCGCCCAGTTCGTCATTCCGGCGGAGGCCGGAATCCAGGGTTTTTCAACCGCCGCCCTGGACCCCGCCCCGGACTCAAGCACTCCGGGGTGACGGCGCCGGGGTGACGAGAGGGTCGCCGGAATGACGGGGTGAAGTATCAGATTTTCCGCCGCGCAGCGAATCCCAGCAGACCCAGACCGGCGAGCAGCAGCGCCCAGGTTTCGGGCTCCGGCACGGCGGCGGTGATCTCCGGCCCGGCC
>JAEUNH010000016.1 GCA_016791205.1 Rhodocyclaceae bacterium
CGCCTGCATCGCCGAGACCGGCATCGGCTTCATGTTCGCGCCCAGCCATCACAGCGCGATGAAGCACGTCGCGCCGGTGCGCCGCGAAATGGGTGTGCGCACCCTGTTCAACATCCTCGGGCCGCTGACCAACCCGGCGAGTGCGCCGAACACGCTGATGGGCGTCTTCCATCCCGACCTCGTCGGCATCCAGGTGCGCGTCATGCAGCAGCTCGGCGCCGACCACGTCATGGTGGTCTGGGGCAAGGACGGTATGGACGAGATCTCGCTCGGCGCGGCGACCCTTGTCGGCGAGCTGAAGGACGGCGCCATCAGCGAGTACGAGATCCATCCCGAGGACTACGGCCTGCAGATGGTCTCCAACCGGGGGCTCCGCGTCGCCGATGCCGCCGAGTCGAAAGAAATGGTACTGGAGGCGCTCGCCAACACCCCCGGCACGCCGCGCGAGATCGTCACGCTGAATGCCGGCGCCGCGCTCTATACGGCGAATCTCGCCGGCTCGGTCGCCGACGGCATTGCCCGCGCCCGCGAGGCCATCGCCAGCGGCGCGGCGCGCGCCAAGCTCGACCAGTTCGTCGCCTTTACGCAGCGATGCAAATGAGCGACATCCTGCAGAAAATACTGGCAGTCAAGCGCGAGGAAGTCGCCGCCGCGCAGGCCGCAAAACCGCTGGCCGCTCTGCGCGCCGAGGCCGAAGCACAACCCCCGCCGCGCGATTTCCTTGGCGCCGTCCGGGAAAAAGTCGGTTGCCGTGAGACGGCGGTGATCGCCGAGATCAAGAAGGCCAGTCCTTCGAAGGGCGTCATCCGCGCCGATTTCCGCCCCGGCGAGATCGCCGCGAGCTACGCCGCCCACGGCGCCGCCTGCTTGTCGGTGCTGACCGACCGCCGATTCTTCCTGGGCGCGCCGGAATACCTGGTCGAGGCGCGCGCCGCCTGCAGCCTGCCGGTGCTGCGCAAGGATTTCGTCGTCGATGCCTACCAGGTGGCAGAGGCGCGCGCCATGGGTGCCGATTGCATCCTGCTCATCGTCGCGGCATTGGATCTTCCCCGGATGCGCGAACTGGAAGCCCTCGCCCACGACCTCGGCATGGCCGTCCTTGTCGAGGCGCACGACGCCGCCGAACTCGACCTTGCCCTGCAACTGAAGACGCCGCTGATCGGCATCAACAACCGCAATCTGCGCACCTTCGAGGTTTCGCGGCAAACGACGCTCGATCTTCTGGCGCGCATCCCGCCGGGACGCATCGTCGTCACCGAGAGCGGCATCCTCGCGCCCGCCGACGTCGCCCTCATGCGCGGCCGCGGCGTGAATGCCTTCCTCGTCGGCGAAGCCTTCATGCGCGCGCCAGAGCCGGGCGAGGCGCTGGCCAGCCTGTTCGGCCGTGTATAGCAGGCTTGCTGGCGACCACCCTGCGCGATAGACTGCGGCGCGAAAGGATCATCCGCCTGTCCGCCTTGTCCTATGATGCGAAGCGACTCGAAGCCGCCTGCGAACGACTGGGGCTGACTCTGCTCGTGGCCTATGGCTCCCGTGCCGGCGCGTCCCATGAGCCGCGCCCGGACCGCGTGGCTGGGCCCGCCTGTCCGACTGCCTGCGAGCGCTGGGCGAGGTGTTTCCGGATTACTCGCTGGATGCGGTGTTTCTGTCCGACGCCGACCCCCTTTTCCGTTGGGAGATCATGCGCGACGGGCTGCTTCTCCACGGCGACCCGATTGAGTTCCTCGAATACCGCGCTTTCGCCTACAAGGATTTCGTCGACTCCGCCGGCTTGCGCCGCGTCGAAGCCGCTCTGTTCCGCAAGCGCATGGACTGGATCCGGGAGCAACTGCATGCTGCGGCCTGAATTCGTCCGGCCCTGCCTCGAAGACTACCGCAGCTACGTCGAAAGCGTGGCCGCGTTCATCGATCGGATCGAAGCCTCGTCTCGATAAGCCGGGGAAACCGTTTTTTCCCGTTTCCCCGCGAGACCTGGATCTACTCGACAATATCCGCGTGCGAGCCCGTGCGGACAAGGTGCAATTTGTCTCCCGCAACCCGGTAGATCAGCAGCCAGTCTGGCTCGATGTGCGCGTCCCGGTAGCCATTCCACTTGCCCTTGAGCGGATGGTCGAGGTATTCCGCAGGAAGCGGCTGGGCCTCGATCAGCAGGACAAGCAGTGCTTTGAGCTTGCCCATGTCCTTGCCGCGCTTTTCCGCTGTCCTGACGTCGCGCCTGAACTGGCCGGAGCGGATCGGCTCGCGCACGTCAGATGCCCAGATCCCTGAACAGGGCGTCGGCGGAGGCAAATCGCTTTCCCCCGTTCCGCTCGAGCTCCTCCATCGCAGCCAGCGTGGCGGCGTTCGGCGTTTCCTGGCGCGCGATGTAAAGCCGCATCAGGTCGCGGACAATCTGCGCAGCCGGCCGGTGCGTCGAGGCGGCTACCGCCATGAAGCGGTCGCGCAGTTCCGGCTCCATCTTGATCGACATTTGCACATCCTTGGCCATGTTGCTTGCTCCTTTCGGTAAGCTCAAGACGATAGTCTAATGGATACCTTAAGAACAGTCTATGGATGTACTAAAGATGCCCTGATGGTATGTGGCTGAGTGGGAACCGGGACCTGTTCCTGATGCTCCTCCCGCCTGTTCGGCTTGCCGCAGAGGAAAGCCTTGACACGCTTTCGCTACGGCGTAATACTGAGTATTACTTAAGAGCATCAAGGGGCAGCGATGAAAGACAAGACCTATCAGCGCTTTGCCATCAGCATGCCGCCGGGCATGGCGGAGAAGATCGAGCGGGTTTGCCAGAGTGAAGGCCGCAGCCGATCCGAGTTCTTTCGCGAGGCCGTGCGTGCTTATCTCGCCCTGCGCGCAGACGGACGGCCGCTGCCGATGATGGTGTTTCCCAAGGAGGGCGAGGAAGCGGTCGACGATCCCTTCCAGGGCTTTGCCGAATGGGCTTCCGAAGCGGACTCGGTCTATGACCGGCTCGGCTGACCGGCGCATTCGGTCGTGGGACGTGGTGATCCTGCCTTTCCCCTTCGCTGACCGCAATGCCGCCAAGGTTCGCCCGGCTGTGGTGGTGTCGTCCGAGGCGCTGCACGATCGTGCCGGGAAATATTTCCTCGCGATGATCACCTCCGCCGGACATGCGCCGGTGGAAGGGGATGTCGAAATCAGCGATCTTGGAACGGCGGGATTGCCGGTCGATTCGATCGTACGGCCCAGCAAGCTTGCGACGGTCGAACTGTCGGCTTTCCGCAAGCGGATCGGCACGCTGCCCGCCGCCGACCGGCGGCGCGTGCTGGGCTCGCTGCATCGATTTCTGGCCTCGTAGCAGCGTTCGGCGTTTCCTGGTGCGCGATGTAAAGCCGCGTCAGGTCGCGGACAAGCTGCGTAGCCGGCCGGTGCGGCGAGGCGGCCACCGCCATGAAGCGGTCGCGCAGTTCCGGCTCCATCTTGATTGACATTTGCACATCCTTCGCCATGCTGTTGTGTGGAAACCGTGGTCTGTCCCAGGTTTTCCAGGTTTTCTGTAATTCAATTCAATGCATTGAAAATAAACACAATTATTTCTGTTGCAAAAAAACCACAACATTGTTGTTTTTCCCGCCGGTTTTCATCCTTTTCCTTGCCCGACTCCATGGTGGCCGGGCAGAATGGCGGCAACTTCTCAGATTCACGGGAAGCATGGCAGGCGGGGAGTGGTGGCGCAGTACGGATGTGCACATGGCGCCAAGACAACCTGCCGAACTCTCAAACGAAGAGGAGATTCAAACAATGCAAAAGAAACTCATCGCTGCTGCCGTCGCCGGCCTGATCGCTGTTCCGGCCCTGGCTCAAAGCAACGTGACGATTTCCGGCCGCTTCGCCGCGGGCTGGGAAAGCTACAAACTGTCGGGCGGCGGCAACACCGGTCATGACACCGAGTCGCGCGTCTCCGACCAGTCGTCCCGCATCATCTTCAACGTCGTCGAGGACCTCGGCGGCGGCCTGAAGGCCTGGGGCCAGCTGGACGCCCGCTTTGACCAAGGTATCGGCGGCAACTCGTCTGGCGTCGTCGCCACTGGCGGCAAGGCTGCCGGCGCTGTCGGCAACAACTGGGCCTCGGGCAACACCGCCATGGGCCTGATGCATGCCACGTGGGGCAAGTTCACCCTCGGCCGCTGGGACGTGCATTACAACGAGCTGGCCAAGCTGGAAGCCACCCGCGCCGGCTCCCTGCAGTCCATCGTCAGCTTCGGCCTGATGTCGCAGGTCACCTTTGATCCGACCGCAGGCGCTGGCGGCAACCTCACCACCGTCGGCAAGGGCACCCGCACCGACAACCTGCTGATGTGGGACAGCCCGAACTGGAACGGCTTCACCGCCCGCGTCGGCTACAGCACCGGCATGGCCGGCAACGAAGGCAACACCAACCGCGCAGCCGGCAACCCCGGCGGCGGCCGTGCCTGGACCGGCGCCCTGCGCTACGACAACGGCCCCTGGACCGCCGGCGTCAGCTACTGGAACCACGACAGCGAGTCGCGCGTCACCGGCGCTGCCCGCCTCGATACCCGCAGCACCCGCGCCTGGCTGGGCTACACCTTCGCCATGGGCCTGAAGGTCGGCATCGCCTGGGACGGCAGCAAGATTGACGACTCCGCCAACGGCGCCGTCGGTGCCGCCAACGCCGGCGGGGCTCGTCGTCATGCCTGGATGATCCCGGTGAGCTACAGCTTCGGCCCGCACGCCGTGTATTTCAACTACGCCAAGGCCGGCGGCATCAGCGGCTCCAACGTCGCCCCGGGCTTCGGCGGCGGCACCGGCGCCAACCAGTGGATGGTCGGCTACGACTACGCCTTCTCCAAGCGTACCTCGGCCGGTGTCTACTACACCAAGGTCAACAACGGCAGCCGCGCGGCTTACGACATGTTCGGCCTGGGCGCCAACGGTGCCACCCCGACCACCCGCGGCGAAGACGCCCGCCAGTGGTACTTCGGTCTGGCCCACAACTTCTAATCGATTCTCCGAATCAGTTAGCAAGTTTCGAAACGGCCGCCTTCGGGCGGCCGTTTTTTTTGTGCTATCGTGAATGAGGCGCTGCCCCGGCTTATTCCAGGCTGGCGGCGGACCCTTCACTTCGAAAGGAGCGAACCATGGATCCAAGACCGGGCATGCGTGTGGCGAGGGTGCTGGCCTTGCTGGCCGTGATCACTTTGGCGGGATGCGCCGCTAAGCCGCCTGCGGGCGGGGACGGCTTCTACAATCCGGGACACTCGAGCGGCGGCGGGGGTGGCGTCTAGCATACTGAGGGTTGTCGTTACGGGGGAGGGAAAAGGGGAATAGGGGACAGACCACGGTTTCCTGTTTTCCGTTATGCTTCCGGAATCACCATTTCGCCAGCATCTGCCCATGCCACGCCGCGCCCGCATCACCCTGTCCGGTGTTCCGCTCCATGTCATCCAACGCGGCAACAATCGCCAGGCCTGTTTCTTCTCGGAAGACGACTACCGTCACTACCTCGATCAGCTAGGTCAGTGCGCACGGCACGCCGGCTGCGCTATTCACGCCTATGCGCTGATGACTAATCACGTGCATTTGCTGCTGACGCCGCAGGAGGCGAATGCCGCTGGGCGCCTGATGAAGCTGTTGGGTCAGCGCTATGTACAGCATGTCAATCGGCGCTACCGACGCAGCGGGACACTTTGGGAAGGGCGATTCAGGTCGTGCATTGTTCAGGACGATGCTTACTTGCTGGGCTGTTCGCGGTATATCGAGTTGAATCCGGTGCGGGCGGGCATGGTGGCGCATCCGGCAGAGTATCCTTGGTCGAGTTACAGAACGAATGCCCAAGGTGAGCCTGATGGCTTGATTCAAGCACATCCGATCTACACAGCGCTGGGCAGACGGGAACAGGAAAGACAGGAAGCCTATCGGGATCTATTTCGCCATGAGATCGAGCCCAGCCTGGCGGATGAGATCCGCCGCGCGACCAATGGCAACTTTGCGCTTGGCAACAAACGTTTTGCAGATGAAGTGGCCACCGCGCTTGGACGACGTGCGGTCCACGGCGTATCAGGGCGGCCACGTAGACAGAGCGAACCGCCATCGGGCGATCTGTTTGAGGGATAGGCCTGGGCGTAGAGAACCGGAAAACCGTGGTCTGTCCCCATTTTTCCGCCATTTTTCCGTTTTTTTTCCGCAAGTTGGCGAGAAGATAGTTCAGCCGCAATGGCTGAACCGGTTAGAGCAGGACCAGATTGTCCCGATGGATAAGTTCCGGCTCGTCGAGATAGCCGAGGAGGGATTCGATCTCGCTGCTGAGACGGCGGGCGATGCGGCGGGCTTCCGAGCTTGAGTAGTTCACCAGGCCGCGGGCGATCTCGCGGCCGTCGGCTGTGCGGCAGGCGACCGCCGCGCCGCGTTCGAATTCCCCTTCCACGGCGGTGACACCGACTGGCAGCAGGCTTTTGCCGGCAGCCAGCGCTTTCACGGCGCCGGCGTCGAGGATCAGGCTGCCGGCCAGCTGCAGGTGGTCGGCCAGCCATTGCTTGCGCGCCGCCAGCGGCGTCGCCGAGGCGAAAAGCAGGGTGCCCAGCGCCTCGCCGCGTGCGAGGCGCGGAAGCACGTCGGCCTCGCGTCCGCTGGCGATCAGGGTGTCGGCGCCGCTCCGGGCGGCGCGC
The DNA here is from genome assembly GCA_016791205.1 of Rhodocyclaceae bacterium. Classification (GTDB taxonomy): domain Bacteria; phylum Pseudomonadota; class Gammaproteobacteria; order Burkholderiales; family Rhodocyclaceae; genus Desulfobacillus. The sequence goes on from JAEUNH010000016.1 coordinate 6,646, forward strand.
TGCGCTGCCTTGACTTTGGTGATCATGCCGCCCTTGGCGATGCCTGACCCTGCGCCGCCAGCCATGGCTTCCAGCGCCGGGTCGTCGGCGCGGTGCGCGGCGACCAGCGTCGCGGCCGGGTTCTTGCGTGGGTCGGCGGTGTACAGGCCGGCCTGGTCGGTGAGGATCACCAATGCCTCGGCCTCGACCAGGTTGGCCACCAGCGCGCCGAGGGTGTCGTTGTCGCCGAACTTGATCTCGTCGGTGACCACGGTGTCGTTCTCGTTGATGATCGGCACCACGCCCAGCTCGAGCAGGGCGGAGAGGGTCGAACGGGCGTTGAGGTAGCGCAGGCGGTCGGCGAGGTCGTCGTGGGTGAGCAGGATCTGCGCGGTCTTCAGGCCGTATTCGCTGAAGCAGGATTCGTAGGCCTGGGCCAGGCCCATCTGGCCGACGGCCGCCGCCGCCTGCAGTTCGTGCATGGCCTGCGGCCGGGCGGTCCAGCCGAGGCGCTGCATGCCGGCGGCGATCGCCCCGCTGGAGACCAGCAGCACCTCGCGGCCGTCAGCGCGCAGGGCGGCGATCTGCCGCGCCAGCTCGGCGAGGAAGTCGCCGGCGAGGCCGGCGCCGTCGTTGGTGACCAGCGCGCTGCCGACCTTGACGACGATCCGCCGCGCCTGGCTAATCTTCTGTCTCATTGTCCTGGGCGACGCTGTCCGCCGCCTTCCGCTGTCCGCGCTGCTGTTCGATATGCGCCATGATAGCGAAAGTCAGTTCCCGGCAGCCGGCGCCGTCGATCGCGGAAATGGCGAAATGGCGGTCCACCGGGCCGTAGCCCTTCAGCAGGGCGGCGAGGCAGGCCTCGCGTTCCTCTTCCGGCAGCAGGTCGATCTTGTTGGCGACCAGCCAGCGCGGCTTGTCGTACAACGCCGGATCGTATTTCTTCAGCTCGTCGAGGATGGCGCGGGCGTCGCGCAGCGGGTCGGCGCCCGGGTCGAAGGGGGCGATGTCCACGATGTGCAGCAGCAGGTGCGTGCGCTGCAGGTGGCGCAGGAACTGGTGGCCGAGGCCGGCGCCTTCCGCCGCGCCCTCGATCAGGCCGGGGATGTCGGCGACGACGAAGCTGCGGTTGGCATCGACGCGCACCACGCCGAGGTTCGGGTGCAGGGTGGTGAACGGATAGTCGGCGACCTTCGGCCGCGCCGAGGAGACGGCGCGGATGAAGGTGGACTTGCCGGCGTTGGGCAGGCCGAGCAGGCCGACGTCGGCCAGCACCTTCAGCTCCAGCTTGAGGTCGCGCCGCACGCCCGGCGTGCCCGGCGTGCACTGCTTTGGCGCGCGGTTGGTGCTGGACTTGAAGTGGATGTTGCCGAGGCCGCCCTGGCCGCCCTGGGCGACGAGCGCGCGCATGCCGTCGCGGTCGAGGTCGGCGATCCGCTCGCCGGTTTCCAGGTCGCTGATGACCGTGCCGACCGGCATGCGCAGTTCCAGGTCCTCGCCGCCGCGGCCGTAGCAGTCCGAGCTCATGCCGTTCTCGCCGCGCTCGGCGCGGAAGATGCGCGTGTAGCGGTAGTCGATGAGGGTGTTGAGGTTGCGGTCGGCGACGGCCCAGATGCTGCCGCCGCGGCCGCCGTCGCCGCCCGAGGGCCCGCCCTTCGGCACGTATTTTTCGCGCCGGAAGGTGGCCGCGCCATTGCCGCCGTCGCCGGCTACTACTTCAATTTTCGCCTCGTCAAAGAATTTCATTGGGGCAGGGCGTAATCGATCAGAAACGGCGGCAATCGTAACTTGCGCCGTCACCGGCAATGATCTCGATCTTGGCTTCGTCGAAAAATTTCATGAGCGTTGAAAAATAAAAAAGCCCTGCCGCGACGGCAGGGCTTTTTGTCGCGGCGAGCGGGGCGCTTAGGCTGCCGGGACGATGCTCACCGTCCTGCGCTTGGCGGCGCCCTTGACGGTGAACTCGACCGTACCGGTGATCTTGGCGAACAGCGTGTGGTCGCGGCCCATGCCGACGTTGTCGCCGGCGTGGAATTGGGTGCCGCGCTGGCGCACGATGATGCTGCCGGCGTTGATGAGCATGCCGCCGTAGCGCTTCACGCCGAGGCGCTTGGACTGCGAGTCGCGGCCGTTGCGCGAGCTGCCGCCTGCTTTTTTATGTGCCATGTGTGCTCTCCTTGCTTACGCCGAAATGCCGGAAATCTGGATTTCGGTGTAGTTCTGCCGGTGGCCCTGATGCTTCTGGTAGTGCTTGCGCCGGCGCATCTTGAAGATCTTGACCTTGTCGTGCCGGCCCTGGGCGAGGACTTTCGCCTGGACAGAAGCGCCTTGCACCAGCGGCGCGCCGATTTTCACCGACTCGCCGTCGCCGACCATGAGAACCTGGTCGAGGGTGATTTCAGCGCCCACGTCTGCCGGTATCTGTTCTATTTTCAGTTTTTCGCCGGCCGCGACGCGATACTGCTTGCCGCCGGTTTTTATGACCGCATACATGATGGGACTCCGGGTTACCTAACCAAAGAACCGCGCATTCTATCCAAAAAGGCGCTTTCGGTCAAAGCCTTCTTGACGCCTCCGGGCCGCCCCCCTACCATGCCGCTTTTCCCCGCACCCGACCCGCCTTGAGCCTCGACACCCTCTACGCGCCGATCGCCGCCGACATGCAGGCGGTGGATGCCGTCATCCGTGCCCGCCTGCACTCCGAGGTGGTGCTGATCCGCCAGGTCGCCGAATACATCATCGGCGCCGGCGGCAAGCGCCTGCGCCCGGCGCTGGTGCTGTATTCGGCCGGTGCGCTGGGCTACCGCGGCAACCACCATCAGGAACTGGCGGCGGTGGTGGAGTTCATCCATACCGCCACGCTGCTGCACGATGATGTGGTGGACGAGTCCGACCTGCGCCGCGGCAACAAGACGGCCAACGCGCTCTTCGGAAACGCCGCCTCGGTGCTGGTGGGCGACTTTCTCTATTCGCGCGCCTTCCAGATGATGGTCTCGGTCGGCAGCATGCGCGTGCAGCAGGTGCTGGCCGACGCCACCAACACCATCGCCGAGGGCGAGGTGCTGCAACTGCTCAACTGCCACAACGCCGATGTCGAGGTCGCGCAGTACCTGCAGGTGATCCGCTTCAAGACGGCCAAGCTGTTCGAGGCGGCGGCCCGGCTCGGCGCCATCCTGAGCGGCGCCGCGCCGCAGATCGAGGACGGGCTGGCCCGCTACGGCATGCACCTGGGCACCGCCTTCCAGATCGTGGACGACGTGCTCGACTACTCCGGCGACGAGGCGGCCACCGGCAAGCACCTCGGCGACGATCTGGCCGAGGGCAAGCCAACGCTGCCGCTGATCCATGCCATGAAGACCGGCAGTCCGGCGCAGGCGGGCTGCGTGCGGCGCGCCATCGAGGCGGGCGGCCGGGAGGAATTCCCCGGCGTCCTAGATGCCATCCGCGCCACCGGCGCGCTGGAGTTCGCCAGGCGCCATGCCGAGGAGGAGGTCCGCCTGGCCGTGGAGGCCATCGCGCCGCTGCCGGTTTCGATATTCAAGGATTCTCTGGTAGAATTGGCAGCGTTCGCAGTCGCACGCGACTTCTGATTTCGGGGGCGCGGTCGCGGCTGCATTCGTTTCGGGTGGCGCTGGTCGCCGGACCGAAAACGTCGGGGTGTAGCTCAGCCTGGTAGAGTACTGCGTTCGGGACGCAGGAGTCGGAGGTTCAAATCCTCTCACCCCGACCAATCCCTTCATTCTGCGGAATGGCAGGCACATGTCCAAGCTGATCCTGCTGCTCTTCCTCGGCCTCCTCGCCTATCTGGTTTTCAAGGGCCTCTCGCGCCGTGCCGCGCGCCGCCGCGAGGCTCCGCCGCCGCGCTCGCCCGAGCGGATGGTGGCCTGCGCCCATTGCGGCGTGCATTTGCCGGAGAGCGAATCCCTGGAAAGCGCGGGGCGGCGCTTCTGCAGCGAAGCGCATCGCCGCCTGGCCGATTCATGACGGCCGGCCCGTCCAGTTCAACGTATTCGGCCGGGCGTCCGCTCTCGGTCTGGGCCTCCCTCAACTATTTCAACATCTACCGCCTGATCGTGGCGAGCCTGTTCCTGCTCGCCGTGCTGATCTATCCGCGCAGCAGCGGCCTGGGCTCGCAGGACTTGCGGCTCTTCCTGTGGGCCAGCCTGGCCTACTGGCTGCTGGCCCTGTTCCTCTACGCCGCGCTGAAGAAGCTGCGGCTCGGCTTCAACCTGCTGCTGACGGCGCAGGTGATGGTCGACATCCTGGCCCTGACCCTGATGATGTACGCCAGCGGCGGCAACAAGAGCGGCCTGGCGGTCATGCTGCTGGTGGTGCTGGCCGGGGCCGGGCTGGTCGGGCAGGGCCGGCTGACTCTCTTTTACGCCGCCATGGCGACGCTGGCAGTGCTGATCGAACAGGCCTGGCGGGTGCTCGATTTCGGCGGCGACCCGTCCGATTTCCTGCAGACCGGCATACTCAGCATCGGCTTCTTCGGCCTGGCGATATCGGCCCGGCTGCTGGCCCGCCGCGTCATCGCCAACGAAGAACTGGCGCGCCAGCGCGGCCTCGACCTGGCCAACCAGCTGTCCATCAGCGAGCAGGTGATCCGCGACATGCAGGACGGGGTGATGGTGGTGGATGTCCATGACCAGGTGCGGCAGTGGAACCCCCAGGCCGAGTCGCTGCTGGGGGTGCAGGCCCCCGCCAGCCCGGACCTGGCCTCGTTTTCGAGCGAGCTGGCCGAGCAGGTGCGCGGTTTCCGCGGCAGCCGGCAGGACCGGGCGGCCTCCTTGCGGGTACCCGGCAGCGGTGCCCTGTTGCGGGTGCGGATTCTGCGCGCCGGCGAGAGCGGCGACGTGCTGATCTATCTCGAGGACATGGAGCACATCCAGCAGCAGGCCCGCCAGATCAAGCTGGCGGCGCTCGGCCGCCTGACCGCCAACATCGCCCACGAGATCCGCAATCCCCTGTCGGCCATCAGCCATGCCGCCGAGCTGCTGCGCGAGGAGAAACGCAGCGAGGGGCAGGAGCGCCTGTCGCGCATCATCAACGACAATTCCCAGCGCCTCGAGCGGCTGGTGCGGGACGTGCTCGAACTGGGCCGCCGCGACCGCGTCGAGCAGGAGCCGATCCGGCTGGCCGGATTCCTCGACAGCTTCCTCGACGAGCTGGCGGTGCACGAGCAGGCCGAGCGCGGCCGCTTCGCGCTGGAGGCCGACCCTGCCGCGGTGCTGATGTTCGACCGGGCCCACCTGAATCAGGTGCTCTGGAACCTGATCGCCAACGCCCTGCGCCATTGCAGCGGGGCGGCCGGCGCGGTGCGCGTCGTGGCCCGCGATCTGGCTGGCGCAGGACGCGCGGAATTGCATATCATTGACGACGGCGCCGGCGTCGGCGAGGAGGCCCGGGGCAGGATCTTCGAGCCGTTCTTCACCACCCACGGCAAGGGCACCGGACTCGGCCTCTACATCGCCCGCGAACTGTGCGAGGCCAACGATGCCGTTCTGGAGTGGCTCGGCAACGAGCCCGGAGCGCATTTCCGCATCATCGGGAGAAACCAGCCGTGGCAGGAAAACAGGAAAGACGAAGCCGGCAGCTAGGACAAGGACGGGTGCTGGTCGTCGACGACGAGGACGACATCCGCGAGCTGCTCGACATGACGCTGTCGCGCATGGGTCTGGACGCCGACTGCGCGGCCACCGTGGGTGAGGCGCGCCGGCTCCTGTCGGAGAACGCCTATCAGCTGTGCCTGACCGACATGCGCCTGCCCGACGGCGACGGCCTGGAGCTGGTCCGCTTCATCGGCGAGCATTGCCGCGACCTGCCGGTGGCGGTGATCACGGCTCATGGCAGCATGGAGAACGCGGTCTCCGCCCTCAAGGCCGGCGCCTTCGACTATGTGCCCAAGCCGGTGTCCCTCGACCAGCTGCGTGCCCTGGTCAAGTCGGTGCTGAAACTGCCGCACCCCGAGGCCGCCCGCAGCGAGTCCGCCGGCCAGGCCCTGCTCGGCGAGTCGCCGGCGATCCGCCAGGCCCGCGGCATGATCGAAAAGGTGGCCCGCAGCCAGGCCCCGGTCTACATCAGCGGCGAGTCGGGCAGCGGCAAGGAGCTCGCGGCGCGGCTGATCCACGAGCAGGGCGCGCGGCGCGAGCAGGCCTTCGTCCCGGTGAACTGCGGCGCCATCCCCGAGACCCTGGTGGAGAGCGAGTTCTTCGGCTACAAGAAGGGCGCTTTCACGGGCGCCGAGGCCGATCGGGGCGGTTTCTTCCAGGCCGCCAGCGGCGGCACCCTGTTCCTTGACGAGGTCGCCGATCTGCCGCTGCCGATGCAGGTCAAGCTGCTGCGCGCCATCCAGGAAAAGCGCGTGCGCAAGGTCGGCGCGACCGGCGAGGATCCGGTCGATGTGCGCATCATCAGCGCCACCCACCAGAACCTCAAGGACCTGGTGGCGGCCGGCCGCTTTCGCCAGGACCTCTTCTATCGACTGGATGTCATCGAGCTCAACATGCCCGCCCTGCGCGAATGCAGCGACGACATCCCGCTGCTGGCGGAGCGGATCCTGCAGCGCCTGGGAAGGGAGGCCGGCGTGCCTGCCCCCCGGCTCACCCCGGCGGCGCTCAAGGCGCTGGCCCTCTACCCTTTTCCGGGCAATGTGCGGGAACTGGAGAACATCCTCGAGCGGGCCCTGGCGCTGATCGGGGGCGAGGCCATCGATGCCGAGGATCTGCATCTGGCGCCGCTGGCCGCCGCCGCGGAGACGGCGCCGCACTTGCCGGAAGGCGGAGGCGGGCCGCTGCAGGACTACCTCGACCGGGTGGAGAAGCAGGCGATTCTCGATGCGCTGCAGAAGACCCGTTTCAACCGCACGGCGGCGGCCAAGTTGCTGGGCGTCACCTTCCGCTCCCTGCGCTACCGGATGGAGCGGCTCGGGCTGAACGAATGAGCCTGCCCGAGGCGGCGCTGGATGCCGAGGGCTGGCTGTCCGGCGCGCTTCGCATGGCCACGCCGAACTGCGACGCGCGACCCGAGGGTGCCCCGCCGAAGCTGATCGTGATCCACGCCATTTCCCTTCCGCCGGGAGAGTTCGGCGGCGACGGCATCGAGCGGCTGTTTACCGGCACCCTCGACCCGCAGGCGCATCCCTATTACGCCGAGATCCGGCATCTGCGCGTCTCCGCCCATTTCCTGATCCGGCGCGACGGCCGGCTGCTGCAGTTCGTTCCTTGCGGCCTGCGCGCCTGGCATGCCGGCGCCTCGTCGTGGCGCGGCCTGGAGCGCTGCAACGATTTCTCCATCGGCATCGAGTTGGAAGGCTGCGACGAGTTGCCCTTCGAGGCGGACCAGTATCTCGCTCTCGGTCGACTCGTCAGCACCCTGCGCACTCGCTACCCGATCGAGGATGTCGTCGGCCATGCCGACATCTCGCCGGGCCGCAAGACGGATCCCGGACCGCATTTCGATTGGGCTCGCTTGCGGCGCTTGTTGGCGTCGTGAAAATGTCACGGCCGCATCGTCGACGCGCGAATTCCGCGCGCCGCGCGAAGGCAAGGTGCCGGCCAAAATGCCGCGATCGGAAAAAAAATCAAAAAACACTTGCATCCGAAAAGTCAAGCTACTACAATTAGGTCGAAGTATTTGCATGGGCACTAGATCTAGTAGGTTATGACAGTGCCGAAAACAGAGCAGCCAAACGATGAAACAGGAGCGCAGGAGTAACACGGAGACCGCTTGATGCAGAGTGCGAAATTGGCAGGCCACAGGCCCCGACCTCCTTCCCGTACCGGCGTTTCCGTATTTCCGCTTTTCCTTTCCTTCTCCCCCTTTTTCAATTCCAGCCGCAGCGGTGTCGCTGCCGGCGCCAGAAACCTCCCCTCCAGTTGGCTTGAGCGGATGCGCGGCATCCGTAAAGGGGAGGTCTTTGCCTCGAATTCAATCGGCCCGGCCCAGCCGGACCGTTGGATAGCCCGGGCTAGTTACGACGGGTTGTAGTTGATGTTGTTTCTTTCCTGTTACTTGATATAGGAGGTTTGAAATGGCTACTGCTAAGAAACCCGCTGCCAAGAAGAAACCGGCCGCCAAGAAACCGGCGGCTAAAAAGGCTGCCGCCAAGAAGCCGGCCGCCAAAAAAGCTGCCGCCAAGAAGCCGGCGGTGAAGAAGGCTGCCGCCAAGAAGCCGGCTGCCAAGAAGAAGCCGGCTGCGAAGAAGAAGCCGGCTGCCAAGAAAGTCGCCAAGAAGAAGCCTGCGAAAAAGGCTGCTGCGAAGAAGAAGCCTGCGGCCAAGAAAAAAGCGGCCAAGAAAAAGCCTGCGGCAAAGAAAAAGGCTGCGAAAAAACCTGCGGCAAAAAAAGCGGCCAAGAAGAAGCCTGCAGCCAAGAAGGCAGCCAAGAAGAAGCCTGCGGCAAAAAAAGCCGCGAAGCCCGCTGCGAAATCTGCGGCAGCCCCTGCGCCCGCCGCGGCTGCACCGTCAACCGCTGCAGCTCCCGGCCTGAAGTCGTCGCTCAATCCTGCGGCGGCTTGGCCGTTTCCGACCGGCTCGCGTCCTTCCTGAGCCTCGGCGGACCGCCCGGATGGGTGGCCTGGTCGATACCTGACCGGGCTGCTCATCCGCGGTCCATTTCCGTTTTCTCCCGCTTTCAGGCCTCCGAGGAGGTCTTCCCGGTTTTGTGTGCAGTGCACATGTTAATTGACAATATCTATATAAATCAATAGAATTGTAAGTGTTGCGTTGCGGCATTTGTTCTAGGGGTCGGCGCCCATTCTGAAAATGGCAGCGACCCTACAATGAGTCCTCTTCGTTCAAAACCGGCGGGTCTGCCGGCAGGCGCGGTTCGCCAGCGCCAAACATCCCCCCGGAGCAATCGACGACGCGCAAGGTCGCGTCTGGCTTGCGGGACGGACAAGCCACATGAAAGGAAAGCAGGCATGAGCATTGCGCTGACCACGAAATTTTTCAGGGAATCCGCCTCCGTGCTGGTGCACTTCGCCCATGGCGGTTTGCTGGTGACCGGCATGCTGGTGATGGTTCTGTTGTTCACCCATGTCAGCGGGGCCGAGGATCGCCAGGAGGGCTGGCGGCAAATCGGCGGCTGGATCGGCGCCGGGCGCGCCGAACAGGCTGCCTCCTCCGACGATCAGGAGCGGGCGGTCATGGACGGAGAGATCAGGACCACGGTGGATTACCTGTCGCGCAAATACCGGGTCGCGGGAACTGCTGTCGAACCGCTGGTCGTGGCCGCCCGGACTGCGGGAGAGCGCCTGCGCCTCGACCCGATGCTGATCCTGGCCGTGATGGCAATCGAATCCGGCTTCAATCCGATCGCCGAGAGTCCGATGGGCGCGCAGGGCCTGATGCAGGTGATTCCGCGTTTCCATCGGGACAAGCTGGAAGCGCTGTCGGGCGGTGGCAGCCTGCTCGATCCGGCGGTGAACATCCAGGTCGGCGCCATGGTGCTGAAGGAGTCGATTCGCCGTGCCGGTTCGCTCGAGGCGGGCCTGCAGCAGTACGCCGGCGCGGTGAGTGACGAAGAGGGGCTCTACGCCGCCAAGGTGCTGGCGGAGAGGCAGCGCATCGAGGCCGCCGCCAGGCGCGGCCGCCAAACTGGCGCCTGAAACTCAGCCTCCCAGATGGCGCGCCAGGCGCGCCACGCCTTCTGCCAGCCTGTCCTGCGCCACCGTATAGGCGAAACGCACGTGTCGCTGCGGCGCGTTGTCGCCGAAATCCAGGCCGGGCGTGATGGCCACGCCGGCCTGTTCGAGCAACTGGCGGGCGAAGGCCTCGCTGTCGCTCGTCAGCGCCGAACAATCCGCATAAAGATAGAAGGCCCCGCGTGGCTCGGCGTCGATGCGCAAGCCCAGGCGGCGCAATGCCGGCAGAAGATAGTCGCGCCGCGCCGCGAACTCCCTGCGCCGCGTCTCGAGCAGCGCGATGGTTTCCGGCCGGAAGGCGGCGAGGGCGGCGTGCTGGGCCGGGGTCGACGGCGAGATGTAGAGGTTCTGCGCCAGCTTCTCGATGTCCCGCACGAAGCGCTGCGGAGCCACCAGCCAGCCCAGGCGCCAGCCGGTCATGCCGAAATATTTCGAAAAGCTGTTGATGACGAAAATGTCCTCGGACAGGGCCAGCGCCGTGGCAGCATCGGCGTTGCCTGCGCAGGGGGGTTCCTTCGTGGCGTACGTAAGGCCGTGATAGATCTCGTCGACCAGCAGCGCACCTCCGCGCGAGGCGACGCAAGCTGCCAGTTCTGCCATCGCCGCCGCTGAAATCATCGTCCCGGTGGGGTTGGCTGGCGAGGCGACCAGCAGGCCCTTGGTGCGCGGCGTCCAGCGCCGGGCGACCAGTTCCGCGGTCGGCTGATAGTCGGTCTCCGGGCCGACGGCGAGCGGACGCGGCACGCCTTCCAGGGTGCGCACGAAATGGCGGTTGCAGGGATAGCCGGGATCGGGCAGCAACAGCTCGTCGCCCGGGTCCAGCAGCACCCCCAGCGCCAGCAACAGGGCGCCCGAGGAGCCGGCCGTGACCACGATTCGCTCGGGCGAGACGGCGAGGCCGTAGCGCGCCCGGTAAAAGCCGGCGATGGCTTCGCGCAGGGCGGAGATGCCGAGCGCGGGCGTATAGAAGACCCGGCCTTCGCGGATGAAGGCGGCCGCCGCCTCGATCACTGGCGGCGGAGTGGGAAAGTCCGGCTCCCCCACCTCCATGTGCACGATGTCGCGGCCCTCGGCTTCCAGCTGGCGGGCGCGGGTGAGCAGCTCCATCACATGGAAGGGCGCGATGTCGGTCATGCGCCGGGCAACGGCCGGCAGCCGGGTCTTGCCGTTCATGGCTGCTCAGGATAAATGAAACGGGCGCCCGCAGGCGCCCGTTTCAGCTGCTGCAAAAAGTCGGTCACTCCAGGGCGCCGAAGTTCATGCGGAACAGTTCGCGCTTGAGCACTAGCTGCTTGGGCAGGCGTTCCTTCAGTTTGTCGAACAGCTCGCCGTGCAGGTCGAGCTCCTCCTGCCACATCTGGGTGTCGACCCGGGTGAGTTCCTGGAACTGCTCGCGCTTGACTTCATCCATGCCGGACCAGTCGAGGTCCTCGAAGCGCGGCATCCAGCCGAGCGGCGTCTGCTGCGCGCCGACGCGGCCCTTGACGCGGTCCACGATCCATTTCAGGACGCGCATGTTCTCGCCGAAGCCGGGCCACATGAAGTTGCCCTTCTCGTCCTGGCGGAACCAGTTCACCGTGAAGATGCGCGGCGGGTTGTCGACGACATGGCCCATGCGCAGCCAGTGATTGAAGTAGTCGCCCATGTGGTAGCCGCAGAAGGGCAGCATGGCGAAGGGGTCGCGCCGCACCTGGCCGACCTTGCCGGCGGCGGCGGCGGTGGTCTCCGAGCCGAGCGTGGCAGCCATGTAGACGCCGTAGTTCCAGTTGAAGGCCTCGAACACCAGCGGCACAGTGGTGGAGCGGCGGCCGCCGAAGATGAAGGCGGAAATCGGCACGCCGGCCGGGTCTTCCCACTTGTCGTCGAGCGAGGGGCACTGGCTGGCCGGGGCGGTGAAGCGGGCATTCGGATGCGCCGCCGGGCGGCCGCAGCCCGGCACCCACTCCTTGCCGGTCCAGTCGGTGAGCTTCTCGGGCGGCTGCTTGCTCATGCCTTCCCACCAGACGTCGCCATCGGGGGTCAGCGCCACGTTGGTGTAGATGATGTTGGCGTGGAGCGTCGCCATGGCGTTGAAGTTGGACTTCTCCGAGGTGCCGGGGGCGACGCCGAAGTAGCCGGCTTCCGGGTTGATGGCGTAGAGGCGGCCGTCCTTGCCCGGCTTGATCCAGGCGATGTCGTCGCCCACCGTGGTGACCTTCCAGCCGCCGAAAGTCTTCGGCGGAATCAGCATGGCGAAGTTGGTCTTGCCGCAGGCGCTGGGGAAGGCCGCCGCGACATAGCTCTTTTCTCCCTGCGGAGATTCCACGCCGAGGATCAGCATGTGCTCGGCCAGCCAGCCCTGGTCGCGCGCCATGGTCGAGGCGATGCGCAGCGCAAAGCACTTCTTGCCGAGCAGGGCGTTGCCGCCGTAGCCGGAGCCGTAGGACCAGATCTCCCGCGTCTCGGGGAAGTGCACGATGTACTTGGTGTCCTTGTTGCAGGGCCAGCGCACGTCCTGCTGGCCGGGGGCCAGCGGGTGGCCGACCGTGTGCAGGCAGGGCACGAACTCGCCGTCGGTGCCGAGGACATCGAATACCGCCTTGCCCATGCGCGTCATGATGCGCATGTTGGTGACGACGTAGGGCGAATCGGAGATTTCCACGCCGATGTGGGCGATCGGACTGCCGAGCGGACCCATGCTGAAGGGGATGACGTACATCGTGCGGCCGCGCATGCAGCCGTTGAACAGGCCGGTCAGCGTGGCCCGCATCTTCGCCGGTTCTTCCCAGTTGTTGTTGGGGCCGGCGTCGTCCTTGTGCTGCGAGCAGATGAAGGTTCGATCCTCGACGCGGGCCACGTCGGAAGGGTCCGACCAGGCCAGGTAGGAGTTCGGGCGCTTTTCCGGGTTGAGCTTGATGAGGCTGCCGGCCGCGACCATCTCGCCGCAGAGGCGGTCGTACTCCTCCTCGGAACCGTCGGCCCAGACGATGCGGTCGGGCTGGGTGAGGGCGGCGATTTCCGCCACCCAGGCCTTGAGGCGGGCATGGCGGACATGGGCGGGCGCGTTGATTGCGGCGGGATCGGAAAAGCGCTGGTTCATGGTACGGAGTCTCCGGAACGAATCTTTACATGAATGAATGAGCCGCCCTGATCGGGGGCCGTGCGGCTGAATTCTGGGTTGGGAGATGCGCGATTTGAGGCGAAAGGTGCAATGCAATATTATGCCACATCCGAATGGCTTCATAAAAACGGTTTTTCCGGCCCGCGCGCCGGCCCAATGACAAAAAGGAACAACAGAGATGGATGAAGCAATCCGCACTGCGGCCCTCGAATACCACCGCAAGCCCCGCCCCGGCAAGATCGCCGTCACGCCGACCAAGCAGTTGATCACCCAGCGCGACCTGGCGCTGGCCTATTCGCCCGGCGTCGCGGCGGCCTGCGAAGAGATCGTCGCCAACCCTGCCGAGGCGTCGAGCCTGACCTCGCGCGGCAACCTGGTGGCGGTGATCACCAACGGCACGGCGGTGCTGGGCCTGGGCAACATCGGCCCGCTGGCCGGCAAGCCGGTGATGGAGGGCAAGGGCGTGCTGTTCAAGAAGTTCGCCGGTGTGGACGTCTTCGACATCGAGGTGAGCGAGCTCGATCCCGACAAGCTGATCGACATCATCGCCGCGCTCGAGCCGACCTTCGGCGGCATCAACCTGGAGGACATCAAGGCGCCAGAGTGCTTCTACATCGAGAAGAAGCTGCGCGAGCGGATGCGCATCCCGGTGTTCCACGATGACCAGCACGGCACCGCCATCATTTCGGCCGCGGCGGTGTTGAACGGCCTGCGCGTGGTGAATAAAAAGATCGAGGAGGTGAAGCTGGTCTGTTCCGGCGCCGGTGCGGCGGCCATCGCCTGCGTGGACCTGATGATCGCCCTCGGCCTGCGCCGCGAGAACGTCTGGATGACCGATTCCAAGGGCGTCGTCAGCAAGAAGCGCATCGCCGATCTCGACCCGAGCAAGGCCCAGTTTGCCCAGGATACCCAGGCCACCACGCTGGCCGAGATCGTCGCCGGCGCCGACATCTTCCTCGGCCTGTCCACCGCCGGCGTGCTGAAGCCGGAGATGGTCAAGACCATGGCCGACAAGCCGCTGATCCTGGCGCTGGCCAACCCGGTGCCGGAAATCCTGCCCGAGGACGCCAAGGCCGTGCGGCCGGATTGCATCATCGCCACCGGCCGTTCGGACTATCCCAACCAGGTGAACAACGTCCTCTGCTTCCCCTTCATCTTCCGCGGCGCGCTCGACGTCGGGGCCACCACCATCACCCAGGAGATGGAGCTGGCGACGGTGCGCGCCATCGCCGACCTGGCTCACGCCGAGCAGTCGGACGTAGTGGCGGCGGCCTATGCCGGCTCGGAACTCAACTTCGGCCCGGAATACCTGATCCCGAAGCCCTTCGATCCGCGTCTGATCGTCAAGATCGCCCCGGCGGTGGCCAAAGCCGCGATGGATTCCGGCGTGGCGACCCGGCCGATCGCCGACTTCGACGCCTACCGCGAGCAGCTGCAGCAGTTCGTCTACCACTCCGGTCTGCTGATGAAGCCGGTGTTCGCGGCGGCCAAGAAGATCGACAAGCGCATCGTCTATGCCGAGGGCGAGGACGAGCGGGTGCTGCGCGCCGTGCAGGTGGTGGCCGACGAACGGCTGGCCCGGCCCGTCCTCATCGGCCGGCCCGAAGTGATCGAGCACCGCATCCAGAAATGCGGCCTGCGTATCCGGCCGGGGGTGGACTTCGAGCTGTGCAACCCGCAAAACGACCCGCGCTACAAGGACTACTGGCAGACCTACCACCAGCTCACCGAGCGCAAGGGGGTCTCGCCCGGCTATGCCCAGATCGAGATGCGCCGCCGCCACACCCTGATCGGCGCCATGATGATCCACAAGGGCCACGCCGACGGCATGCTGTGCGGCACCTTCGGCACCTACGCCCTGCACCTGCACTACGTGGACCAGGTGATCGGCCGGCGCGAGGGCATCTCGTCCTGCTATGCCATGAACGGCCTGATGCTGCCCCGGCAGACCGCCTTCCTTTGCGACACCTACGTGAACTACGACCCGAGCGCCGAACAGCTGGTGGAGATGACCCTGCTGGCGGCCGAGGAAGTGCGCCGCTTCGGCCTGACGCCCAAGGTGGCGCTGCTCTCCCACTCCAGTTTCGGCAGCTACGACACGCCGAGCGCCAGGAAGATGCAGCTGGCCACGCAGATGCTGTGGGAGCGCGCTCCTGAGCTGGAAGTGGAGGGCGAGATGCACGGCGACGCCGCCCTCTCCGGCGACGTGCGCGCCCAGGTCTTCCCCCGCGCCCGCCTGAAGGGCGAGGCCAACCTGCTGGTGATGCCGACCCTGGACGCCGCCAACATCGCTTTCAACCTGCTCAAGCAGGCCGCTGGCGACGGCGTCACCATCGGCCCGATCCTGCTCGGCACCCGCGCACCGGTGACCATTCTCACCCCGACCGCGACGGTGCGGCGCATCGTCAACCTCACCGCCCTGACGGTGGTGGACTCGGCCGCGCGGGGTTGATGAGGGCGATGACGGGCTTCAGGGCCGGCGCCGGGCGGCCGTTATGGAAGGCATGAAAGTCGGTTTCCCCAGGACGGCGCTGATTCTCACCGGGGGCGGCGCCCGCGCCGCCTACCAGGTCGGGGTGCTGGGCGCCGTCCGCGAACTGCTGCCGGAGCCGCGGCACAACCCGTTTCCCATCATCTGCGGCACCTCGGCCGGCGCCATCAACGCCGCCGCGCTGGCCTGCTTCGCCGAGGACTTCGGCAAGGGGGTGCACTACCTGCAGGAAGTCTGGCGCAACTTTCACGCTGCCCAGGTCTATCGCGCCGACGCCCTGGGCATCGGCCTCTCCGGCCTGAACTGGCTGTCGGCATTCATGTTCGGCTGGCTGTTCAAGCACAGCCCGCGTTCCCTGCTGGACAACACCCCGCTGCGCCACCTGCTCGAGCGCAGCCTCGATTTCCGCAGGATCGACGCCGCCATCGACAGCGGCGCCCTGTATGCGATCTCGCTGACCGCCTCGGGCTACCTGTCCGGCAACAGCATCAGCTTCTTCCAGGCCCATCCCGGGGCCGAGACCTGGAAGCGCACCCACCGGGCCGGGGCCCGGGTCCGGCTCGGCGTCGATCATCTGCTGGCTTCCAGCGCCATTCCCTTCATCTTTCCGGCCATCAAGCTCCACCGCGAGTATTTCGGCGACGGCTCGATGCGCCAGCTGGCGCCGGTGTCGCCGGCCATCCACCTCGGCGCAGAACGCATCCTGGTGGTCGGCGCCGGGCGCATGGCGGAAGAGAAGGAGCGCAAGCGCGGCGACGTCTATCCCCCCCTGGCGCAGATCGCCGGCCATGCCCTGTCGTCGATCTTCCTCGACAGCCTGCATGTCGACCTGGAGCGCCTGCAGCGCATCAACCACACGGTGTCGGTGATCCCGCCGGAGATCCGCGAGCAGGCCGGCCTGCCGCTGCGCCGCATCGAGACCCTGGTGATCGCCCCCACGCAGCGGCTCGACTACATGGCGGCGCGCCACGTCAAAAGCCTGCCCTGGCCGGTGCGGGCCATGCTGCGCGGCATCGGCGCCACCAGCAAGGCCGGCTCGGCGCTGGCCAGCTACCTGCTGTTCGAGCAAAGCTACACCCGCGCCTTGATCGAACTGGGCTATACGGATACGATGTCGCGGCGCGAGGAAGTGCGCACTTTCCTCGGCCTGGAATAAGTCGAAAAAACATCAACAAACTCCCCTAACAGGCTATTTTTATTGCAAAACGTGAATTCGGTGCTAGACTCGGTAGGAACTGACCGTTAGGGAGATGGCGTGAAATTCAAGCTCACCACACTGCTCGCGTTGTGCCTGGCCCTGGCCCTGGGCGGGCTGGATGCCGTCACGCCGGCCGAAGCCGCGACCGCCAAGAAGGCTTCGGCCAAGCGCAAGGGCGTGCCGGCGAAGAAAGCCTCCCAGGCCGAGCCGCAGGACAGCGATAACCTGCTGCTGCAATCCTCCGCCGTGGTGGTGCAGGACCAGACCTCCGGCGAAGTCCTGTTCGAAAAGAATTCCGATGCCGTGCTGCCCATCGCCTCCATCACCAAGCTGATGACCGCGATGGTGGTGCTCGATGCCCAGTTGTCGCTGCAGGAGACCCTGAGCATCGGCCAGGAGGACGTCGACACCCTCAAGGGCACCCGCTCGCGCCTCAAGGTCGGCGCCCAGCTTTCCCGCGAGGACATGCTGCTGCTGGCGCTGATGGCCTCCGAGAACCGCGCCGCCTCGGCCCTGTCCCGCCACTATCCCGGCGGCGCCGCCGCCTTCATCGAGGCCATGAACCGCAAGGCCGCCGACATCGGGCTGAAGGACACGCATTTTTCCGATCCGACCGGGCTGACCGCTGCCAACGTCTCCAGCGCCCGCGACCTGACCCGCATGGTCGCCGCCGCCGCACACTATCCGCTGATCCGCGAGCTGTCGACCACCGGCGAGCGCACGGTGTGGGTGGGCGGCCGCCCGATAAGCTTCCACAACACCAACACCCTGGTGCGCAGCCCCGCATCCGGCTGGGAGATCGCCGTCTCCAAGACCGGCTACATCCGCGAGGCCGGCAAGTGCCTGGTGATGCAGGCCTGGCTCAACAACAAGCCGGTGGTCATCGTGCTGCTGGATTCCTGGGGTCGGCTGACCCGCATCGGCGACGCCAACCGCATCAAGCGCTGGATCGAGAATGCCGCGGGGCACGGCGTGCGGCCCAGCGCGGCGCTCGGCCGGGGCGCCCCAGGCTGAGGGGATGCTTTCTTCCGGATCGGAGCGGGCCGGCCTCAGCCGGCCTTATTTTTTGGCGTAGCCGAGGGCCTGCGAGATGTCGTCGGCGGCCCGCTTGATGCGCGGCACCCAGTCCGGATCGTAGCGCTCGGCCGGCGCCGAGACCGAGAGGCCGGCGACCAGCTCGCCGGTGTCGTCGCGCACCGGCGCGGCGATGCAGCGCAGCCCCTGCTCGATCTCTTCGTTGTCGTAGGCGACGCCGTGGCGGCGCACCCGGTCGAGTTCCTTCTCCAGGGCCGGCAGGGTGGTCAGCGAGGTGGCCGTGAAGCCGGGCAGGCCGGTGCGCTTGGCGTACTCGCGCAGCTTCTGCAGGCCGTCCTCGACCAGGAACAGCTTGCCCACTGCGGTGGCGTGCAGCGGCGCCCGGGCGCCGACCAGGTGCACCACCCGCACCGAGGAGCGGCCGCTGGAGGTGCGCTCGACATAGATGATCTCGTCGTCGTGGCGGATGCCGAGGTTGACGCTCTCGCCGATCTGGCCGTGCAGGGCCTGCATGCAGGGCAGGGCGATCTGGCGGATGTTGATGCGCGACTTGACGATATTGCCCAGCTCCAGCAGGCGGATGCCGAGGCGGTAGGCGCCCGGCTCGGCGCGCTCGACGAAGCCGCTGAGGGTCATGGCGGCGAGGATGCGGTGGGCGGTCGACGGGTGCAGGCCGGTCTCCTTCGAGAGCAGCTTCAGGCTGACGGCGTCATGGTGGTGGGCCAGCACCTCGAGCAGGGTCATCATGCGCTCGATGACCTGGATGGAGCTTTTTGCTTCGGCTTGGGGCAAGATCGTCTTTCGCGGAATCGAACGGCGGAATACTATATCAAATAGCGAAAAGCCGACGCGAAGGGTGAAACGTTCATGCAGAACCAGTCGATGCATTTCAAGCAGCGCGCGGCAGCTGCCGCCGCCGACCGCGCCCTGCAGGCCAAGCTCGGCACGGCCAAGGCGCTGTTCGTCACGGGCCGCCGGCGCGCCGTCGCCGACCTCGACCTAGAGGCGACGCGGACGGCTTCCCAGGCCATCCGCGACACCTGCGTCGCCGACCTCGACCTCTGGCTGGAGCGCTTCGAGACCGAGGCAACCCGGCGCGGCGCGCAGGTGCTGTGGGCCCGCGACGGCGCCGAGATCTGCCGCCTAGTGATCGACATCGCCCGCCGCCATGGCGTGAAGAAGGCCATCAAGTCGAAGTCGATGCTCTCCGAGGAGGCCGACCTCAACGCCGCCCTGGAGGCGGCCGGAGTGCAGCCGGTGGAAACCGACCTCGGCGAGTACATCCTGCAGATCAACGGCAACGAGCGGCCCTCGCACATCATCGCCCCGGCCATCCACAAGACCAAGGAGGAGGTGGCGGAGCTGTTCGAGCGGGTGCACAGGAAGCCGCGCAAGACCGACATCGGCCAGATGACCCGGGAAGCGCGCGAGGAACTGCGCGCCCACTTCCTGTCGGCCGAGATGGGCATCTCCGGCGGCAATTTCCTGGTCGCCGAGACCGGATCGCTGGCGCTGGTGACCAACGAGGGCAACGGCCGCATGGTCACCACCCTGCCGCGCGTGCACGTGGTGATCACCGGCGTCGAGAAGGTGATTCCGACGCTGGAGGACCTCGCCACCCTGATGCGCATCCTGCCGCGCTCGGCCACCGGGCAGACCATCTCCAACTACTTTTCCGTGCTCACCGGCGTCAAGCGGCCGGGCGACACCGACGGCCCCGAGCACCTCTACTTCATCCTCGTCGACAACGGCCGCATCGACCTGCTCGGCGGCGATTTCCAGCCCATGCTGCGCTGCATCCGTTGCGCCGCCTGCATGAACCACTGCCCGGTGTATCAGACCATCGGCGGCCACGCCTACGGCTGGGTCTATCCGGGGCCGATGGGCTCGGTGCTGACGCCGCTGTATGTCGGCATCGAGAACGCCATCGACCTGCCGCAGGCCGCCACGCTGTGCAACCAGTGCGGTGCGGTCTGCCCGGTGAAGATTCCGCTGCCGGAGCTGATGCGCAAGCTGCGCGAGCAGGAGGTCGAACGCGGCCTGCGGCCCTGGGGCGAGCGCGCGGCGCTGGCGCTATGGGGCTGGCTGGCGCGGCGGCCGCGGCTGTATGCGCTGGCGGCGAAGCTGGGCGCGCGCACCCTGAAGTGGCAGGCCGGGGGCGAGGACCGCATCCGCGTCCTCGGCCTTGCGCCGTCGTGGACGGCAGGGCGCGATTTTCCGGCGCCGGAGGGGCGCACCTTCCGCGAGCTTTACGCAGAAAGGAAAAGCAGATGAAACACCGCATCGTCTTCCTGGAGCGCGAGTCCATCCGCGGCACGTTCCGCCAGCCTGACTTTCCGCACGACTACGACGAATACCCGCTCAGCGCGGCGGAGGACGTGACGGCGCGCGTGCGCGAGGCCAGCATCGTCATTACCAACAAGGTGGTGCTGCGCGGCGAACTGCTCGCCACCCTGCCGAAACTGAAGATGATCGCCTGCGCCGCCACCGGCACCGACAACGTCGACCTGGCCTGGTGCCGGGAGCACGGCATCGTCGTCAGCAACATCCGCGGCTACGCGGTGAACACCGTGCCCGAGCATGTCATCGCCCTGGCCATGGCGCTGCGGCGCAACCTGCTCGCCTATCGCCGCGACGTGCGAGACGGCCAGTGGCAGCGCTCGCCCAACTTCTGCTTCTTCGACCATCCGATCCGCGACCTGCACGGCGCCACCCTCGGCCTCATCGGGCGCGGCTCGCTCGGCGAGGGCGTGGCGCGGCTGGCCGAGGCCTTCGGCATGCGGGTGCTGTGGGCCGAGCGCAAGGGCGCGGAAAAAG
Source organism: Rhodocyclaceae bacterium (assembly GCA_016791205.1). GTDB lineage: Bacteria > Pseudomonadota > Gammaproteobacteria > Burkholderiales > Rhodocyclaceae > Desulfobacillus. The sequence continues at coordinate 26,911 of JAEUNH010000016.1, forward strand.
TCGGTCCCGGCAGGACGGCGTTTGCCGAGCTGCTGCGCCAGTCGGACGTGGTCTCGCTGCACTGCCCGTTGAACGACGCCACCCGCGGCCTGATCGGCGAGGCCGAGCTGCGGCTGATGAAGCCGGAGGCCATCCTCATCAACACCGCACGCGGCGGCATCGTCGACGAGGCGGCGCTGGTACGGGCACTGAAGGAGAACTGGATCGGCGGCGCCGGCTTCGACGTGCTGTCGAAGGAGCCGCCGCGCGAGGGCAATCCCTTGCTGGAACTCGACCAGCCCAACTTCATCCTCACCCCGCACGTCGCCTGGGCCTCGGCCGGCGCCATGCAGGCGCTGCTCGATCAGCTTACCGGCAACCTCGAGGCCTTCGCCCGCGGCGAGCCGAGGAACCGCGTCGCATGACAGCGCCCATGCCGGGCCGCCCCAAGCGGGCGCAGCCAAACACATGGAGCGGGCACAGCCCGCGAACTGCAATCACCCCCTTCCGCGGGAAGGGGGCAGGGGGGAAGGAAGTCCAGTGAGTTCCAGGGAAGAGATGCTGGGCCGCATGCGCCGGCGGCTCGGCCGCACGGCGGAGAACGCGGCGGCGGGACGTACCGCCATCGAGGCGGTGCTGGCGCGCCGCGCCGAGGGGCCGCGGCCGGATGTCGGCAAGGACTTGCAAGCGCGCTTCGTCGCCCGCGCCGAGGCCATGAGCACCACGGGCGAGATCATCGCCGGCCTGGAAGAGGCGCCGGCGGCCGTCGCCCGCTACCGCGGCGGCCAGAAACTGCCGCGCGCCGCCGTCGCCTGGCCGCAGCTCGCCGGCCTCGATTGGGCCGGCGCCGGCCTGCGGGTGGACTGCCGTGCCGCCGGCGGCGAGGACCTGGTCGGCCTCACCGGCGTTTTCTGCGCGGTGGCCGAGACCGGCAGCCTGGTGGTGCTCTCCGGCCCCGACACCCCGGCCGCCAACAGCCTGCTGCCCGAGACCCACATCGCTCTGGTGCCGGCTTCGCGCATCGTCGCCGGGATGGAGGAGGCGTGGCGGCTGCTGCGCGAGGAATGCGGCGAACTGCCGCGCGCGGTGAACTTCATTTCCGGCCCATCGCGCACCGGCGACATCGAGCAGACCCTGGTGCTCGGCGCCCACGGGCCGTACCGGGTGCACATCGTCCTGGTCAGGGATTGGTGACGCGGAAGCGCCGCTCGGGGTGATCCTCGGGCGTCCAGTGCTTCTCCCACCAGGCGTTGATCTGCGGCCGCGTCCACGGCTGATACACCAGCACCGCGTCGAGCGCGCTGGCCATTTCGGCCATGCTCTGCGGGCGCTTGTCCGGGTCCTTCTCCAGGCAGCGGGCGATCAGCGCGTCGAACTCCACCGGCAGCGGGTTGGGCGCGTGCTCCGAGGCGAGCGGCGGCACGACATGCATCGCCTGGTAGAGCAGATCGTGCTCGGTCTCGGTCTCGAACAGGCGCCGGCCGGTGAGGAGGAAATAGCCGACCGCGCCCAGGGCGTAGATGTCGGCGCGGGCGTCGGCGTCGCCGGGGTGGCGGATCCGCTCGGGCGACATGTAGAGCGGCGTGCCGAGGATGCGCAGGGTGCTGGTGAGGTCGCGCGTCTGCTCGCTGGACATCTGCTTGACCAGGCCGAAGTCGAGCACCTTGACCACGTCGCGCTCGCCATGCACGTCGCAGAGCATGATGTTCTGCGGCTTGATGTCGCGATGCACCAGGCCGTGGGCGTGCGCCTCCCAGAGCGAGGCGCAGGCCTGGCGCAGGATCCAGGCGGCGCGCGAGGGCGGCAACGGGCCGTAGCGCTCGACGAGATCCGACAGGGCGAGGCCCTCGAGATACTCCATGGCATACCAGAATTCGCCGCCCGGCCCTACGCCGTAGTCGTAGATGGTGATGGTGTTGGGATGGCCGAGCTGGCTGGCCGACTGCACCTCGCGCTGGAAGCGGGCGGTCCACTCGTCGGAGGTCGACTGCTGCTTGAGCACCTTCACCGCCGCCGGGCGCTTGAGCAGCTTGTGGCGGGCCAGGTAGACGTTGGCGAGCGCCCCTTCGCCGATCTGGCGGATCGTCTTGTAGGGGCCGAACTGGCGCGCCTGGTCGCCGCGGCGGAGCAGTTCGGCCAGCAGCTTCGGCGGCAGGAAGCCGCTCAGCCAGACCACGGCCATCAGCAGCAGGATCAGCGAGAAGCCGATCTGCAGATAGGTGAGCGGGGCGTAGGCCTCGCCGGCCGACATTTCCACCGCCACGCCGAGATCGTGCTCGGGCAGCCAGCGCCAGGCGCCGATGCTGTCGCGGCCGAGATAGTTCGGGTAGGGGTCGAGCAGCAGGCCTTCGCGCGCGCCGGCCTCGACCGTGCGCGCCGCCGTCGCCGCGGCGGCGAGGCCGGTCTGTGCTTCCGACTCGGGCAGCAGCAGGCGCGGCGCCAGGCCGCGCCGGGCGAGGTCTTCGGCATGGCGGCTCTCCGAGAGCAGCCAGCCCTCGGCATCGAAGGCCAGCGCCTCGCCGCTCTTGCCGGGGCGGGCGGCGCGGAACAGCGCGGCGAAGCGATCCTGCGCCGGCGCGCCCAGGGCGAGGATGGCGACGATGCGGTTGCCCTCGCGTACCGGCGCCGCCACCCAGACCCTGCCGAGCAGGCTGGGTCCGGCGCCGCTGCCGCTGCGATACGGGCGGACGAAGGCCGAGCGCCCGGACAGGGCCGGCGCCAGGTGGGCGAAAAAGTCCGGGGTGACGCCGCGGCCGACGCGCTCGACGTCGCTGGAAGCGAGGAGGCGGCCCTGGGTGCCGACGATGTGCGCCGAGCGCATGCCGATGCGGCCGGCCTCCTGCAGAATGTGCTCGATGGCGAGCTGGCCGTTGCCCGCTTTGACGTCGCCGCGCGCCAGGCGGGCGATGGCCGGGCGCAGGGTCGGGTCGACGGCAAGCTGCTCGGCCTCGTGCCGGCCTTCCGTGATCCACTGCTCCAGCGCCTCGACCTGGGTGGCGAGCAGCGCCTGCAGGCCGGCGGCGCGGATCTCGTGCAGCGAACCGCCCACGCCCCGATAGGCCCACAGGCCCACGCCG
>JAEUNH010000223.1 GCA_016791205.1 Rhodocyclaceae bacterium
ATGCGGCGCAGCACCTCGTCGCCGGCCGGGTGGCCGTGGCCGTCGTTGATGCGCTTGAAGTGGTCGACGTCGAGCATCAGCAGCGACAGCGGCTGGTCATAGCGATGGGCGCGGCGGATTTCGCGCTCGGTGGCTTCGAGGTAGGCGCGGCGGTTGAGCAGGCCCGTCAGGTGGTCGGTGGTGGCCAGGCGTTCCAGCGTCGCCTGGTGGCTCTTCCGCTCGGTGATGTCTTCCTGGATCAGGACAATGCCTTCCGGATGGCCGTCGATCATCACGGGCGCGCCCATGACCCGCAGGCTGCGCCCGTCGGCGCAGGCGATTTCCAGCGCGTGTTCCTGGAAGGCGCCGATGATGGCCAGGCGCCGCGCGACGTGATCCTCTATGTCGCCCGAACCATAGATGCCGTTGCGGGCGATTTGCCGGATCACCTGTTCCATCGGGATTCCCGGCCGGACGAAGCCGGGTGGCAGGTTGAACAGCACTTCGCTCTGGCGGTTCCAGTAGCGGCAGGCGATCGTCTTGTCCACCACCATCACGCCGAAAGGCAGGTTGTCGAGTACCGCCTGGAGGAAGGAGGCGGTGCGCTGGACCTCCTGCTCGGCGCGCTTGCGCTCGGTCATGTCGGTGTAGATCGAGACGAAGCCGCCGCCGGCCAGCGGGCGGCCGCGGATTTCCAGCACGGTGCCGTCGGGCCGCGTGCGCTCGAAGACGTGCGGCTCCATTTTCAGGGCGCGCTGCTGGACCGCCCTGGCCTGCGCTTCCGCTTCGCCCGGCCCGTATTCGCCGCGGCGGGCATTGAACAGGGCCAGCTTGTAGAGGTCCGGCGCTTCCGGCTCGAACAGCTCATCCGGGAACTGCAGCAGGCGTTTGAACTCGGCATTCCAGGCCATGAAGCCCAGGTCCTTGTCCATCAGGCTGACCCCGCTGGGCAGGTTGTCCAGCAGGGTCTGAAACTGGCCCAGAAGTTCTTGTTCCTTGTCAGGCATGGCGCCTCCGTATTCCTTTGGTAATACGGCAGGAATACCCTGCGGCTTGAGTCGGAAAAGGTCTTGAAATTTATCAACGCCGGCCCTATTATTAGCACTCGTTAGCAATGAGTGCTAATGGCAATTCGTCCCGATGAACCTATGTGAGCTATCGCTCACTTTCGTGTAATTCATTCTGTAGAGAGGAGATAACTCTATGAAAATTCGTCCTTTGCATGACCGCGTGATCGTCAAGCGCCTCGAAGAGGAGCGCAAGACGGCCTCCGGCATCGTCATTCCCGATACCGCCGCCGAGAAACCCGATCAAGGCGAAATCGTCGCCGTCGGTCCCGGCAAGCGCGACGACAAGGGCAACCGCATCGCCATGGACCTGAAGGCCGGCGACCGCGTCCTCTTCGGCAAGTACGCCGGCCAGACCGTCAAGGTCGAGGGCGAGGAACTGCTCGTCATGCGCGAAGAAGACATCATGGGCGTGGTCGAAGCCAAGTAACGAACACAGAGGAGAAACGCAATGCCTGCTAAAGAAGTCAAATTTGGTGATTCCGCCCGCCACCGCATGGTGGAAGGCGTCAATATCCTGGCCGACGCGGTCAAGGTGACCCTCGGCCCGAAAGGCCGCAATGTCGTGCTGGAGCGTTCCTTCGGCGCCCCGACGGTGACCAAGGACGGCGTCTCCGTCGCCAAGGAGATCGAGCTCAAGGACAAGTTCCAGAACATGGGCGCGCAGATGGTGAAGGAAGTCGCTTCGAAGACCTCCGACGTCGCCGGCGACGGCACCACCACCGCCACCGTGCTGGCCCAGGCCATCGTCCGCGAAGGCATGAAGTACGTCGCCGCCGGGATGAACCCGATGGATCTCAAGCGCGGCATCGACAAGGCCGTGGTCGCCACGACCGAAGAGCTGAAGAAGCTGTCGAAGCCCTGCACCACCTCGACAGAGATCGCCCAGGTCGGCGCCATCTCCGCCAACGCCGACGCCGACATCGGCAAGATCATCGCCGACGCCATGGACAAGGTCGGCAAGGAAGGCGTCATCACCGTCGAGGACGGCAAGTCGCTGCAGAACGAGCTGGAAGTGGTCGAGGGCATGCAGTTCGACCGCGGCTACCTCAGCCCCTATTTCATCAACAACCCGGACAAGCAGATCACCGTCCTCGACAACCCGTACATCCTGCTCTTCGACAAGAAGATCTCCAACATCCGCGACCTGCTGCCGGTGCTGGAGCAGGTGGCCAAGGCCGGCCGTCCGCTGCTGATCGTCGCCGAGGACGTCGAGGGCGAGGCGCTTGCCACCCTGGTGGTGAACAACATCCGCGGGATACTGAAGACCTGCGCCGTCAAGGCGCCGGGCTTCGGCGACCGCCGCAAGGCCATGCTGGAAGACATCGCCGTGCTGTCCGGCGGCCAGGTGATCGCCGAGGAAGTCGGCCTGAGCCTGGAGAAGGCCACGCTGAAGGACCTCGGCCAGGCCAAGCGCATCGAGATCGGCAAGGAGAACACCACCATCATCGACGGCGCCGGCGAAGCCAAGAACATCGAGGCGCGCGTCAAGCAGATCCGCGCCCAGATCGAGGAAGCCACCAGCGACTACGACAAGGAGAAGCTGCAGGAGCGCGTCGCCAAGCTGGCCGGCGGCGTGGCGCTGATCAAGGTCGGTGCCGCCACCGAAGTCGAGATGAAGGAGAAGAAGGCCCGCGTCGAGGATGCCCTGCACGCCACCCGCGCTGCCGTTGAAGAGGGCATCGTCGCCGGCGGCGGCGTGGCCCTGCTGCGCGCCCGCGCCGCCGTCAAGGTCAAGGGCGACAACCACGACCAGGAAGCCGGCATCAAGATCGTGCTGCGCGCCCTGGAGCAGCCGATTCGCGAGATCGTCGCCAACACCGGCGACGAGCCGAGCGTGGTGGTGAACAAGGTCAGCGAAGGCAAGGGCAACTTCGGCTACAACGCCGCCACCGGCGAGTACGGCGACATGGTGGCGATGGGCGTGCTCGACCCGACCAAGGTCACCCGCACCGCGCTGCAGAACGCCGCCTCCGTGGCCGGCCTGATGCTGACCACCGACTGCATGGTGGCCGAACTGGTCGAAGACAAGCCGGCCGGCGGCGGCATGCCCGGCGGCATGGGCGGGATGGGCGGCATGGGCGGGATGGGCATGGACATGTAATCGGCTTTGCCGATTACATGTCCAGCCCAATCAAACGAACAGGGGAAACCTGGGTTTCCCCCGTTACCCCTTTCCTTCTCTTGACAGACCCCGCTGCGGCGGGGTTTGTCGTTGTGGCGACAGCGTTGACTTCCCCCCGCATTCCGGCGTGATATATTGGTATCACTAAAGTAGAACCGGGGGGACGTAAATGGACCTAAACGCCGTTTACAAGAAAACCCAAAAAGGTCTGGAGGAGATGGCGCAGCGCACCGTGCTCGGAATGCGCGAACGGACGCTCCTCGTCATGGTGGACGGCAAGACCGCCGCGGCCGACCTGCTGGCGCGGGCGCAGCACATGCCCGATCCGCCCGCCCTGCTGGCCAAGCTCATCGACGGCGGCTTCATCGCACCGGACGCGGTCGCCAGTGCCCCTGCAGCGGCAGCGGCGGCGGCAGCGGCAACGGCGGCCGCCTCGCAATCGGACCAGATCATCGTCCAGCAGCTGAAGCACTACTCCGAGCACTTTCTCGACCAGGTGCTCGGCCCCGATGCCGACATGCTGTCCGAGGCCATCGATCGCTGCAAGACCCTGCCCGAGCTGCGTGCGCGCCTGGAGAAGACCCGCGAGGCGGTCGAGGGCATGGGCAAGCGGCGCAAGGCCGAGGAGTTCTGGCTGCATGTCCAGGCGCTGCTCGAAGGCAAGCCGCCCCCTGTCGCGGCGGCGCCGCAGCCGGCCGCTTCCCCCCCGCCCGCCGCGCCGGCTGCAGCACCGGCCGCGCCGCCGCCACCCGCAGCGCCCGCAGCGCCCCCTGCGCCCTCGGCCCAGGAAGCCATCCGCTTCGCCCGCCGCTACATCAGCGACGCCCTGGGGCCGGATGGCGACATGCTGGTCGAGGCCATCGAGCGCTGCAAGACCCTCGCCGAATTGCGCAGCACCATGGAAAAAACCCGCGATGCACTGTTGAACGGCGTCGGCAAGCGACGTGCCGAGGAATTCTGGCATGGCGTCGAGCCGCGACTGCCGCCGGAATGAAGTGGACAACGGGGTAAAAAAGGACGGCGGGGAGCGGCGCACGGCTGTGTTCCGCTCCCCGAGGCCAGCCGGCGGAGCCAGCTGGCCTCCAAAGACCGAATAAAAGGAGAACAGCGCGTTTAGGCTAAACTGCGTGGCTTACAGTTGCCTTACAGCCGCCGGCCGACAAGCTTTTCGATGCACATCCTGCTCGCCGAAGACGATCGCATCATCGCAGACGGCCTGGTGCGCGCCCTGCGCAAGTCCGGCTACGCGGTGGATCACGTCGCCAACGGCGCCGACGCCGATGCTGCGCTGCTCTCCCAGCAGTTCGACCTGCTGATCCTCGACCTGGGCTTGCCCCGGCTGCCCGGCATCGATGTGCTCAAGCGCCTGCGCGGCCGAAAGTCGCCGCTGCCGGTGCTGATCCTCACCGCCCAGGACGGCCTCGAAGACCGCGTGCGCGGCCTCGACGCCGGCGCCGACGATTACCTGACCAAGCCCTTCGCCCTGCCCGAGCTGGAGGCGCGGGTGCGGGCCCTGACGCGGCGCGGCACCGGCAATCCGACCCGCATCGAGTTCGGCCCGCTCACCTACGACCAGGGCGAGCGCAGCGCCCGCCTCGACGGCCAGGCGGTGGATTTCTCGGCGCGCGAGCTGGCCCTGCTGGAGATCCTGCTGCTGCGCGCCGGCAGGCTGGTGAGCAAGGAGCAGCTGGTCGATCACCTGTGCGGCTGGGGCGAGGAAGTCAGCACCAACGCCATCGAGGTTTACGTGCACCGCCTGCGCAAGAAGCTGGAGGCCGGCGGCGTGCGCATCAGCACGGTGCGCGGGCTCGGCTACTGCCTGGACCGGCCGGATGGCGCTTAGCGACCGGCTGCGCCGGCGAAAGCCGGACGAGGCCGAGCGCCAGTCGGTGTTCGGCGAGATCCTCGACTGGATGCTGATGCCGCTGCTGCTGATCTGGCCGCTCAGCGTGATCCTGATCCAGAACGTCGCCAACGGCATTGCCGACGATCCCTACGACCAGGCGCTGGCCGAGAACGCCCGCACCCTGGCGCGCCTGGTCGCCTACGCCGACGGCCGCGTCAGGCTCAACCTGCATCCGCAGACCCGCAGCTTTCTGCGCACAGACGAGGAAGACGCCATCTACTACCAGGTGCTCGGCTTCCGCCACGAGCTGGTGGCCGGCGACCTGGCCCTGCGCTGGGTCGAGCCGCCGTTGAAGATCGAGATCGAGAAGGTCTATTTCCGCGACGACGAGATCAATGGGGAACCGATCCGTGTCGCCTATCTTTACCTCTTGCCGAAGCCCGGCGCGCCGCCAGTGATGCTGCAGGTGGCCGAGACCCGCAACAAGCGCAACGCCCTGGCCGGGCGCATCCTCTCGGGGGTGACGCTGCCGCAGTTCGCGGTGATTCCGCTGGCCGTGCTGCTGGTCTGGATCGGCCTGGGCCGCGGCATCGAGCCGCTCAACCGCCTGAGCCGGACGATCCGCCGCCGCCTGCCGACCGACCTGTCGCCGATCCCGACCGCCGGCGTGCCCGAAGAGGTCAAGCCGGTGGTGCATTCCTTCAACGACATGATGGCGCGGCTGGAGCAGAACCTGCAGGCCCAGCAGCGCTTCATCGGCGATGCCGCCCACCAGATGCGCACCCCGCTCACCGGGCTGAAGATGCAGACCGAGCTGGCACTGACCGAGACCGACCCGGAGAACATGCGCATCCTGCTGCGGCAGATCGCCGAGAGCGCCGACCGTGCCGCCCACCTGACCAGCCAGCTGCTTTCGCTGGCGCGCGCCGAAGCCAGCCACGACAAGAGCCAGTCGGCCAGCCTGGTCGACTTGGAGGGCCTGGCCCGCCAGGTGACCCTGGAATGGGTGCCGCGCGCCATGGAAAAGAAAATCGATCTCGGCTTCGAAGGCACCGGCTGGCCGCTGCAGATCAGCGGCAACGCGCTATTGCTGCGCGAGCTGATCGTTAACCTGGTGGACAACGCCGTGAAATACACCCCGCCCGAGGGCCGGGTCACGGTGCGCAGCCGCGCCAGCGAGTTCGCCATCCTGGAAGTCGAGGACGACGGGCCGGGCATCGTCGAGGCCGATCGCGAGCTGGTCTTCGAACGTTTCTACCGGGTGCTCGGCAACGAGGCGCCGGGCAGCGGCCTGGGGCTGGCCATCGTCCGCGAGATCGCCGACCTGCACCTGGGCAGCGTGCAGCTGAAGCCCAGCCCCAGCGGTCGCGGCACCCTGGCGCAGGCGGTGTTCCCGCGCCGCCGCTTCACCGTCTCCCAGTTGCTGGCGCAGCAGCCGGAGAAGTTCCAGCCGACGCTGTAGCGGCGCGCGTCAGCAGCCCGCCAGCCCGCTCAGCATGCACAGCTCGCGCTTGATCCAGGCCAGCATGATCCACAGCCAGAACAGCAGGAAGAAGGCGACGAAGGGCAGGTGCTTGTCGATGATGACTTTCGGCGTGATCCAGCGACAGACTTTCAGTACCGGCCCGGTGATCACCAGGAACAGGCGGTAGACGAAATTGCTGTGGCGCCGGCCGCCGGCCAGCAGGGCCAGGACGCCCTGGGCCAGCAGGGCCAGCAGGGCCACTTCGACCAGCGCGCGAAGGATCGCGACGATGAAAATATCCGGGTGACTCATGGTATCGTTCCTGCCTTCGATTTAGGGGTGCCGCAATGGATTTCGAACATTTCCGCCATTATGCCCGCGGCTGGGTACTGCATTTCTTCGGCCAGGAAGAAAAAGCCTTCAACGCCTACGCCGCCGCCTATCGCATCAGGCCCAACGACGCCCAGGCGGCGCGCCACCTGGCCCACATCGCCGCGCGCCGGCAGCAGTTCGATGTCGCCGACAAGTGGTTCGCCGAGACCCTGCGCCTGGCGCCCGAACATGCCGACACGCATTTCAACCGCGGCTTCGTCCTCGAACAGGCCGGCCGCTCGCGCGAGGCCATCGCCGCCTTCGCCGAGGCGGCGCGCCTGAAGCCCTCCCTCGATCGCGCCTTCTATGGCATGGGCCTGGCCCATGCCCGCCTGGGCGAGCACGCCGAGGCCGCCGCCGCCTTCGCCAGGGCCGCCGAGCTGCAGCCCATGAGCGGAGAGGTCTATTACCAGTGGGGCATGGCCTGCCATCATGCCTTCCAGCCCGACCAGGTCACCAAGGTCGTCAAGCAGCTCATCGGCTTCGATCCCAAGCGCGCCATGAAACTCATCAAGGACGCCGAGCGCCCGGACCTCGTCCATCTCGTGCCCGAGGAAGTGCGGCGCTTCTTCGAAACCTACCGCGGCTAAGACGGTCTTTTTTTAGGGCCGCCCTCATGGGCGCACCCTAAAAAAAGAGCCCGCCGTTGGGCGGGCTCTAACAAGGGGGTTGCCCCCCCTCCTCGTAGTTCTTAACGACCCGACGTGTCGATGTCGCCCGCCAGATTCGGGTAGCGGACGTGGTCGACCAGGTCCTGCACTTCCTTCGACGGCGCCGGCGAGATCAGGCTGCCGATGATGACGCCGAGGAAGCCGACCGGGATGCCGAAGGTGCCGGCCGAGATCGGGTTGATGTCCCACCACAGCGGCGCATTGACCTTGAAGAACGGATAGGTCTGGTACATGTAGTAGGCGCAGGTAGCCAGGCCGCCGGCCATGCCGAGGATGGCGCCGAGCTTGTTGGCGCGCTTCCAGAACACACCGCAGACCAGGGCCGGGAAGAAGCCCGAGGCCGCCAGCGAGAAGGCCGCACCGACCAGGAACAGGATGTCGCCCGGCTTCAGGCTGGTGACGTAGGCGGCGAGAACGGCCACCACGAGCAGCAGGCCCTTGGACACCGCCAGACGGCGCACCGTCGGGGCGTTCGGGTCGATCATCTTGTAGTACAGGTCATGCGACAGCGCGTTGGCGATGGTCAGCAGCAGGCCGTCCGCGGTGGACAGCGCTGCGGCCAGACCGCCGGCGGCAACCAGACCCGAGATCACGTAGGGCAGGCCGGCGATTTCCGGCGTCGCCAGCACGACCAGGTCGCCGCCGATGACGATTTCCGCCAGCTGGATGATGCCGTCCTTGTTGATGTCCGCAATCGCCATCAGGGTCTTGTCCACCGCCGCCCAGTTCGCCACCCAGGTCGGCAAGGACGCGAAACTCGAGCCCACGAGATTGTGATAGACCTCGTACTTCACCA
>JAEUNH010000145.1 GCA_016791205.1 Rhodocyclaceae bacterium
CACTGCGCGGCGTACATCGCCCAGTAGAGGCGGGGGCGGTTATCGCCGATGATGGCCAGGTTGTCGCCGCGCTTGAAGCCGAGCTCGGCCAGGCCGCTGGCCATGGCGCGTACTTCCTCGGCGACCTGCGACCAGGTCCAGGTCTGCCAGATGCCCATGTCCTTCTCGCGGGTGGCGGGATGGCTCGGCCGCACCTGGGCGTGGTGCATCAAGAGGCGAGGAAACGTGCTGAGCGACTGCAGTCGAACGTCGTCCGACATGGACTCCTCCTGTTCCTGACTTGCTGGCGTCCGGGCGAGAGTCGCCTTGCGCCGTCTCTTATTCGTAGCTGCGGCCGATGATTCTCCATCGGATCGATCCACCGAGTCAAACCGGTCTGTTTACCCGATAAACGCGCTAGGTTACTGAACCCCTTCCGCCCGCGCTGTCATCCGACAGACAATCCGGTAATATGCGCCCATGCCCACGCTCGGCGAAATGCTGAAAGCCAGCCTCTGGTCGCGCTCTCTCAGTCCCGAGCAATTGCGTCGGGTGGAAGGCGAGACCCTCACCCGTCAGGTTCCCGCCGGGGGGTTCGTCTGCCGCAAGGGGGAGCCTGTCGAGCACTGGATCGGCGTTGTCGACGGCCTGGTCAAAATGACCAACCTCTCCGCCGATGGCAAGCCTACCACCTTCACCGGCCTGCCCACCGGCGGATGGTTCGGCGAGGGCTCCCTGCTCAAGAATGAACCGCGCAAATACGATGTTGTTGCGCTGCGCAACAGCCAGGTGGCCTATATGCCCAAGGCCACCTTCAATCGTCTGCTGGACACCAGTATCGAGTTCAACCGCTTCCTGCTGATCCAGCTCAACGAGCGCCTGGGCCAGTTCATCGCCATGGTCGAATACGACCGTCTGCTCGAGCCGGACGCCCGCGTCGCGCGCAGCCTGGCGGCAATGTTCAACCCCCACCTCTACCCGGGCATCGGCCCGCAGCTGCATATCTCGCAGGAGGAAATCGGCTATCTCGCCGGCCTCTCCCGCCAGCGCGCCAACCAGGCCCTGAAGACCCTGGAGAAGGCCGGCTTGCTGCGCGTCGAATACGGCGGCATCACCGTGCTCGACCTCGAAGGGTTGAGGCGCTTCGAAGAATAGTTCCGCTTGCGAACGCGTCCATTCCCCGCCCACTCCGCAGGGAACAGGCAGGTGTATGCTTTACCTGCGGCGCAACGCAACGTGCCGTTTTTCGCTCCTTCCCTTCTGGCTGGGTACGAATGACGATTTCCGCATTTGTCTTGCTCTTCGCCCTGTTGTCGACAGCACTCGCCGGCGCAGTCCTGTATGTCTATCGCTTGCGCGCGAGACTCGACGAGATGCACGGCATGATGGCCGGCATGGGCTTCGGCATGATGGCCGGACTGGTCACGGCGACACTCTGGACCGCTCCCAGCGGGGACTTCCTTTGGGGCGTCATCCTCGGCAGCGTCGCTGGGCTGCTGATCGGCGTGCCGGTCGGGAAGCTCGGCGGCCACCTGGGAATCCTCGAAGGCATCATGGCGGGCCCCATGGGCGGCATGATGGGGGCCATGCTCGGGCAAATGATCCGCCCCTACGACCTTGAAGTGTTCATGCCGTTCTTCGCGTTTCTCGTGCTGCTGACCCTTGCCGGCATCACCTACGCCGCTCGCTGCGGCGCGCGCGGTCGCGACAGGCCGGACAAACGGCCGGAACCGGCCGGCGCCGTCTTTGTCGGGGGATGGACATCGACCGTATTCATTGTCGTCTTCACGAGCATCCTGCTGCCTTTCCCGCTCGACGGTGCATCCGTCGCCGCACAGCGCACCCGCACGACGGAGCCGCTTGCCGCGTCGCCGCAAGGATTCCGCGCATTCACTCAAGAGATCACCTCGACAGCCAGGCAGGAAAACGGCGTGCAAACCGCCAGCATCGCCGTTTCGCAGTCACGCTACACGCCGAATGTCACCACGGTCAAGAAAGGCGTCCCGCTCAGGCTGACCTTCACCGCGGACGAATCCGCGGGCTGCGCGCGGGAAGTCGTTTTTCCGACGCTCAACATCAGCAGGATTCTTCCCGTCGGACAGACGGTGACGCTGGATATTCTCCCCGAGCAAGCGGGGGATTTGCCCTTTCAGTGCTCGATGGACATGTCGCGAGGCAAACTCATCGTCACCGAATAAGGCGCCTACATGCTGCGCCGGTACTGCCCGCCCACCTCGAACAGGGCCTGGGTGATCTGGCCCAGCGAGCAGACGCGCACGGCGTCCACCAGCACGGCGAAGACGTTGCCGTTCTCGATCACGGTGCGCTTCAGCCGTTCGAGCATGGGGCCTGACTCGGCGGCATGGCGGCTCTGGAAGTCGGCCAGCCGTTTCAGTTGCGACTGCTTCTCCTCCTCCGTCGAGCGCGCCAGTTCGATCTCGACCTGCGCGTCGCCTTTCGGGTTGCGGAAGGTATTCACGCCGATGATCGGGTAGGAGCCGTCGTGCTTGCGGTGCTCGTAGGTGAGCGACTCCTCCTGGATCTTGCCGCGCTGATAGCCGGTCTCCATGGCGCCGAGCACGCCGCCGCGCGAGGAGATCGCCTCGAACTCCTTCAGCACCGCCTCCTCGACGAGATCGGTCAGCTCGTCGATGACGAAGGCGCCCTG
>JAEUNH010000148.1 GCA_016791205.1 Rhodocyclaceae bacterium
CCGGAATCCCCCCCCACATCGTCATTCCGGCGCAGGCCGGAATCCCCCCCACATCGTCATTCCGGCGGAGGCCGGAATCCAGGGTTTTTCAACCGCCGCCCTGGACCCCGGCCTGCGCCGGGGTGACAAGAGAGACGCCGGGTTGACGAGGCGCATCGTCATTCCGGCGCCGTCACCCCGGAATGCTTGAGTCCGGGGCGGAATCCAGGGGTTTTTTCCGTATCAGGCGACTTTTTTCAGTTCTTCGCGTATGACGCGGCGCAGGGCCTTTTCCAGCGCTTGCTGTTTGATGTGGTTCTTCAGCGCGTCGTTGATCAGGCTTTGGTAGTTGCCGCCTCCAGCGTCGTTGACGTGCGCCCGGAACCAGTCGATGACTTCGTTATCCAGGCGGATGGTGATGCGGGTCTTGCCGGGAGCCGGCTTGACCACGGCGCCACGCTTGGCCTTCGAGAAATCGTACTCAGCTTTCAGAGGTGGCATAGCGGGCCTCGTCCCGGCTTGCGTCGTCGGGACGGGTCAGCGCCAAGGGGTCTTCGAAAACCGCGACAGCGTCGGCGAAGTCGATGCCGTGCTTGGCGATGTTCGAGCGGTTCTTGGCTTTGTCCCATTCGTACCGCATGCCGCATTATGTGCACAAATGTGCACACATGTAAACGCGGGGCTGCGAAGTGCTTGAGTCCGGGGCCGGAATCCAGGCTTTCAACCGCCGCCCTGGACCCCGCCCTGGACTCAAGCTCTCCGGGGTGACGGCGCTGGGGTGACGAAAAGGGACGCCGGGGTGACGAAAACTAAATCCGCCTTATCCAGCCGCGCACGGCGGCGAGGAATGCTTCCGGCCGGTCGGCGAAGGGGAGGTGGCCGCAGCCTTCGAGGATGTGGCATTCGGCGCCGGGGATGCCGTGCCGCAGCCGCTCGGCTTCGTCGGCGGGGAAGACGGCGTCGTCGGCGCCGTGCAGGATCAGGGTCGGCGCGCGGATCTCGCCGAGGCGCGCGCCGATGTCCCAGCCGGCGAGGATTTCCATGCCGCGCAGCCAGGCCGTCTTGTCGAGAACGATGCGGTCGATCGCCGCCCGGGCCTCGGCGGGGGCGAGGGCGGGGTAGTAGAGGGCGCGCGCTTCGTCGAGGAAGCGGCGCATGCTGTCGTGGTCGTCGGCGGGGCTGGCGATGAGGCGTTCCAGCGCGGGGGCGAGGCCGCGCGCGGCGAGGCGCCGGGCGAGATCGGGGGAGGCCGGGTCGTAGCGGGCGGCGCTGCCGACGAGGATCAGGCCGCTGACGGACCGCGGATGGCGCAGGGCGTATTCGAGGGCGATGAAGCCGCCGCAGGAGTGGCCGAGGAGGATCGCCGGGCCGAGGCCGAGATGCCGCCGCAGGGCTTCGGCGTCGTCGCAGAGTTGCGGCAGGGTGAGGGTTTCGAGCGGCGGCCGGCCGGAGCGGCCGTTGCCGCGGTGGTCGTAGAGAATGAGTCGCAGGTCTTCGCCGAGCGGTTCGATCCAGGGCAGGAAGGCGCTGTGGTCGAGGCCCAGCCCGCCGTGCATGGCCAGGCAGGGGCGGCCGCGGCCGAGCGCGCGGTAGTGGAGTTCGACGCCGTCGAGGGCGGCTAGGGACATGGCGGCAGGAAGCGGGCGAGCTCGGCCTTGTCGCCGATGCCCAGCTTGCTGAAAATGCTGCGCAGGTGGTGGCGCACGGTTTCCGGGGAGATGTTGAGCTGCGCGGCGACTTCGCGGTGGCTGAGGCCGCTGCCGTAGGCGCGGGCGATCTCCAGCTCGCGGGCGGTGAGGTCGTCGACGGGCGAGCGCGGGCGTGCCTTGAGCAGCAGCAGCTTGCCGAGCGCGGCGGCGCCGATGCGCAGGCTCCTGCCGGCGAATGCTTCCTTGGGGCGCGGCGCGAGCGATTCGGCCAGCCGCCGCGGCAGGGCCGGCCCCTGCCAGCCCGGCCATTCCTGCGCCAGCAGTTCGAGGAAGGCCGGCTCGGCGTACCAGAGCATGCCGCGCGGGTCGGCCATGGCGAAGCTGGCGCCGGCTTGGCCCTGGCGCAGCCGGTCGAGGTGCAGGTTGCGGTTGATGGAGAGCGCCTGCAGCAGATGGGGCATCAGCTGCTCGCAGGCCCGCCGCTCCGGCTCGCTGAAGCAGTCGTCGGTTTCGCCGCGGTAGAAGGAGAGCCACTCGGCGCGGCCGCGGCCCTGGGCGACGAAGGCGGTGGCGAGGATGTTCTGGTGGCGGTACTTGCGGGCGTAGTCGCGGATGCCGGCCTGGTCCTTGCCGGCGTAGCGGCTGGGCACGTGGGCCGAGACGGTGGCGCCGGGCCGGGCCAGCACTTCGGGGACGATGGTGTCCTGGGCGAGGACGTCTTCCCAGCTGGCGACGGATTCGTCCGGCTCGTTGTGCAGATGCACCAGGCCGGGCTTGAAGCCATCCGGCCCGAGGTTGCCGGCGCCCCAGCGGGCCGACTCGAAGCGCAGCGCCGGCTGGACGAGTTCGAGGGCGAAGTCCTGGAACTCCTCGAAGGGGCGTTCGCTGGCGCCGCGATAGAGATCGAGCAGCAGTTTGAGGACGTCGTTCATGGGCCGGCCGCTTGCCTGAATGATCGATCATATCGGATTCCGGCATGGCCCCGCATGAAAAGTGGTTATCTCCCCATTGGCCGCTCCGCCAGGGAAAGCGGCGCGCGGCGTATCTCCAAGGTTATGCGGATCGGTTTGGATAGTCCGGATGGACTATTGACGCAGCATGAGTTGGCATTGAAAATCGCGACCGGCATATGCATTTGGCTTTGGAATTCCGATCTACGAACCAGGGAGCACAACAACAATGTTGAAGAAAAAACTCGCAATGACCACGCTGGCCGCCGCGGCCGCGCTGCTGATTGGGGGCGCGCAGGCGGCGCCAACGACGATTACCAACGGCACGCTGACGGCGCGCATCAACGATGCCGGCACCTTTTCCAGCAGCGCCGATTCGATTTCTCCCTCGTCCCCCGGCACGCCCGGCTTGAGTTACGGCGGCGTTGAATACGTCAACCACGGCACGCCGATCTCCTGGTATCGGTTCCAGAACAGCGCTGGCGACGTGACCGCCTCGCTGGGCAGC
>JAEUNH010000180.1 GCA_016791205.1 Rhodocyclaceae bacterium
CCTGCCGCTGGTGGGGGAGGCCTTCACGCTGCTGCAGGAACGCTCCAAGGTGCGGAGCTTGAAGGATGACCGCGTGTTTCCGCCAGTGTCAGAGAAGGCCGAGGGCCGCAATCTGCGCGAGTCATGGGAACGGGCATTGAAGGCTGCGGAAATATCGGATTTTCGATGGCATGACCTGCGCCATACCGCAGCATCCTACCTTGCCATGAGTGGCGTTTCGCTGGTGGAAATCGCAAAGATTCTCGGCCATAGAACGCTGGCTATGGTGGCGCGATACGCGCACTTAGACCCGTCCCATGTCGTTGCTGTTGGCGACAAGCTGGCTACGCGGCTAGGGGTGGGGAAGTAGGAAGACAGAGTACGCCGCGCCTAGTCCGACGGGACGAATACCGGGCACCTTCACCCGGCTGGCGCGGCTCCCTTATTGAAGGCTGCATTGGAAGGAATGCACCATGAGCGGTACCAAGAAAAAAGTGACCAACGCACCAGCTCCCTTAACACCGCTACCTAGCGGCTTTAGAGCATATGGCTGTCGCTGCGCGTTTAAAAATACCCAGGGATGCGCGTTGAATTTTACCCAGGGGCTATAGCCGCCTGACATAGAGGCGGCTGTGGATAAGTGTAGCGTAATTCGTCGGTTTGGTTTTCCTCCCGTAGTCACTGGTTTTCCTTGTGGAGCATGCAGCGCGGCCCGGTTTGCGCGGGGGAAGCCGCGCAGGGCGTAGCCCGGAGCGGATTTCCCCGCGCTGCCGCCGCTCAAGACACTCCTTCCTTTGCCGCGGCCTTGCCGCGCCGGCTCTGTTCGCGCGCCTTGATCCGGGTCTTGGCCGTGGCGCTGCTGTGGCGGAAGCGGTAGGACTCGTTGCCGGTTTCCACGATGTGGCAGTGGTGCGTGAGGCGGTCGAGCAGCGCCGTGGTCATCTTGGCATCGCCGAAGACGGCCGCCCACTCGGCGAAGGTGAGGTTGGTCGTGATCATCACGCTGGTGTGCTCGTAGAGTTTCGAGAGCAGGTGGAAGAGCAGCGCCCCGCCGGCCTGGCTGAAGGGCAGATACCCCAGTTCATCCAGGATCACCAGGTCCATGCGCATGAGCGCGAAGGCGAGCCTGCCGGCGCGCCCCTCGGCCTTCTCCCGCTCCAGGGAATTGACCAAGTCCGCCGTCGAGTAGAAGCGCACCCGCTTGCCGTGATGAGTGATGCCCGACACCCCCAGGGCGGTGGCCAGATGCGTCTTGCCGGTGCCCGTGCCGCCGATGAACACCACGTTGTGGGCCGCCTCGGTGAAGGTGAGATCGGCCAGTTCGACGACCAGCCCGCGATCGACCTTCGACTGCCCGAAGTCGAAGCCGGCCAGATCCCGGTGCACGGGGAAGCGGGCGGCGTGCATCTGGTAGCGCACCGAGCGCATCGCCCGGTCGGTGTGCTCGGCGCCGAGCAGATGCTCGACGAGCCAGCGCGAGCCCTGCAGCGCGGCCGCATCCCCCTGGGCGGCCAACTCCTCCCAGGCGCCGGCCATGCCGTACAGGCGCAGGCTCTTCAGTTCGGCGGCAATCTCACGCATGGCTCGCCTCCTTGCGCAGGCGGTCGTAGCGGCCGGTGTCGGCCAGCGGCGCCTCGGCCACGCCAAGCGCCGTCTCGATCGGCTGCGGCGGCGGCGCCGATTTGAGCCGGTTGAGCACGTTCTCGACATGCTCGACGCTGGCGTTGCCCGATTCGAGCACGAGTTCCACGGCTACCAGCACCGCCTCCAGCCCGTGCCGGGGCACGGCGGCGAGCGCCTTGGCCATGACGCGGTCGCCGCCTTCGCGGCGCAGCAAGAGCGCGCGCAGCCGCAGAAGCGGCTCGGGCATGTCGGCGAAGGGCGCGCCGTTTCTGAGCGCGCCGGGTTTTCGTTCGATCAGCGGGATGTAGTGTTGCCAGTCGTAGCGCGTCTCGCCCCTGCCGAAGCTCCTCGCGTGGCTCGCCACCACGGCATCGTGGCTGACCAGGTCGATCCGCTCCGGGTAGATGCGGAGGCCGACCATCTGCCCGACCAGTTCGCACGGCGCCGAGTAGCGGTTGCGCTCCTCGACCACCAGGCAGGTGCTGGAGACCTTGCCCAGGGTCTCGACGTAGCCGTCGAAGGGCGTGATCATCGGCATCAGGGCAGGCTGCTCCTCCTCGAGCATCTCGGAGAGCGTCAGATCGAACTCGGGATGCTTCAATTCCTGCCACAGCGCCCGGCAACGCGAGAGCAGCCAGAGGTTGAGTTCCGTGAAGGAGCCGAAGCGCTCGCGCCCGGCTTCCTGCCACAGGCGCCGGCGGCTGTCCTGGACGTTCTTCTCGACCACGCCCTTCTCCCAGCCGGAAGCGACGTTGCAGAAGTCGGTGTCGAACAGGTAGTGGGAGGCCATCGCGGCAAAGCGCGTGTTGACGATGCGCGCCTTGCCCTTCTTGACGCGATCGACCGCCGTCTTCATGTTGTCGTAGATGCCGCGCCGCGGAACGCCGCCCAGCACGGCAAAGGCCCGCGTGTGGGCATCGAACAGCATCTCGTGGCTTTGCGTGGGATAGGCCTGCACGACAAAGGCCCGGCTGAAACACAGTTTCAGATGCGCGGCCATGATCTTGCGCCACACCCCGCCCACCACCAGATGCTCTTCGCTCCAGTCGAACTGGTGCGCCTCTCCAGGCTCGAATTGGAGCGGAACGTAGGCCTTGGCGAGCGCCGTCCCGCCGCCCTCCCGCCAGCGCCGGATGAATTCGGTCACCCGGCTGTAGTCGCCGGCAAAGCCCGCCGCCTTCAGCTCGGCAAAGAGCTTCAGCGCCGTGCGCCGGTCGCGCCTCGGGCGCCGCGCATCCGTCTCCAGCATCTTGGTGAGCCGCTCGGCAAACGGCCCGATCTTGGTCTCGCCCGGCACCCGCCGGTACTTCGGCTCCGTCCCCTCGGCCGCCTTCAGCCAGCGCCTGACCGTCTTCCTCGTCAATCCCGTGCGCCGCTCGATCTGCGAGATCGTCAGCCCGTCACGGTAGTACAAACGTCGTATCTTCCCCAGTTGCTTCATGGTGATCATCTCCTCGACTTCCCTGCTCAACAATCGAGCAGCGGAGGTTAATCACCCTGGGTAATTTTGAACGCGCAGAACTCAGAAAATCTGGGGAATTTTTAACGCGTAGCAACACATGGGACACTGATGGGACACTGAGGGACAAAAATCGAGAAAAGCCAAGAACAAGCGACAACAGCAACAAGCGGATTCCATTGCCTTTGCTTGCTCCCCATTGTTGCCAGTTTCTCGGTTTGTCTGACTCAAAATCCGCCGCTGGAAACAGTGTGGGGGTTCGACTCCCCCTCCCGGCACCATCAAATTCTTTTTCCTCTGGCGCTAATTCATAGACCTTTCTTGCGGAATGGGTAATTTTGTTCTTTGTCTTTTGTCTAAGAGTTGTGTTTATGTTTGACAAAAATCAAGGAATCAAGTCGTGGTTGGGCGGAATCTCTCGGCAGCACAAAAACCGCAATTTTTTTGGGCTTTTCATTAATCGGGTTCTTCGTTGAGGGAGATGCACATGCAGAAACGTAATGTGAAATCCGGTGCCCTGTACCTGGCGGCCCTGCCGCTCGCGCTGGCCGGCGCCTTCGGCAGCGCCTACGCTCAGGACGCGGCGCCGCCAGCCATGACGGCCGAGGAGAAGGCCACCGGCAAGAAGATTTATTTCGAGCGCTGCGCCGGCTGCCATGGCGTGCTGCGCAAGGGCGCCACCGGCAAGAACTTGGAGCCCGCCTGGTCGAAGAAGGACAAGGACGGCAAGGAGACCTCGGGCGGCACCCTGAAGCTCGGCACCTCGCGCCTGGAGAAGATCATCGCCCTCGGCACCGAAGGCGGGATGGTGAACTACGACGACATCCTGACCAAGGAAGAAATCAACGTCATGGCGCGCTACATCCAGAACGTGCCGGACGTACCGCCCGAGTTCAGCCTCAAGGACATGCAGGACTCCTGGAAGCTTCTGGTGCCGGTCGACCAGCGCCCGAAGAAGCAGATGAGCAAGGTCAACCTGAAGAACATCTTCGCCGTGACCCTGCGCGATACCGGCGAACTGGCCCTGATCGACGGCGACACCAAGCAGATCTGGCAGATCCTGAAGACCGGCTACGCGGTGCATATCTCCCGCCTGTCGCTGTCCGGCCGCTATGTCTATACGGTGGGCCGCGACGGCCTCGTCACGCTGATCGACCTCTGGTTCGAGAAGCCCACCACGGTGGCGACGGTGAAGATCGGCTCCGATGCGCGCTCGGTGGATACCTCGAAGTTCAAGGGCTACGAGGACAAGTACCTGGTCGGCGGCTCCTACTGGCCGCCCCAGTACTCGGTCATGGAAGGCGACACGCTGAAGCCGCTCAAGGTTGTCAGCACCCGCGGCATGACGGTGGATGGCGAATACCACCCCGAACCGCGCGTGGCTTCGATCGTCTCCTCGCACATCAAGCCGGAGTGGGTCATCAACGTCAAGGAAACCGGCATGATCCTGCTGGTGGACTACAGCGACATCAACAACCTGAAGACCACCACCATCAACTCCGCCAAGTTCCTGCATGACGGCGGCTGGGACGCTTCCAAGCGCTACTTCCTCGTCGCGGCGAACGCCTCGCACAAGGTGGCGGCGGTCGACACCAAGACGGGCAAGCTGGCCGCCCTGGTCGACACCAAGAAGATCCCGCATCCGGGCCGCGGCGCCAACTTCATCCATCCGAAGTACGGCCCGGTCTGGGCCACCGGCCACCTGGGCGACGCGGTGATTTCGCTGATCTCGACCCCGTCGGACAATCCCAAGCATGCCAAGTACAAGCAGTACAACTGGAAGGTGGTCCAGGAACTGAAGACTCCGGGCGCCGGCAACCTGTTCGTCAAGACGCATCCGAAGTCGAAGCATCTGTGGACCGACATGCCGATGAACCCCGAGCGCGAGAACGCCGAGACCAACCTGGTGTTCGACCTGACCGACCTGTCCAAGCCGCCGGTGAAGATCGACGTCGCCAAGGATTCCGGCTTGCCGGTGACCAAGGCGCTGCGCCGTGCGGTGCACCAGGAGTTCAGTGAGGACGGCACCGAAGTCTGGATCTCGCTGTGGGGCGGCAAGACCGACCAGTCGGCCATCGTGGTGTATGACGACAAGACCCTGAAGGTCAAGAAGGTGATTACCGATCCGAAGATGATCACCCCGACCGGCAAGTTCAACGTCTGGAACACGCAGCACGACGTCTACTGAGCGCCGGCCCCGCCGCCGCGTGACGCGCCCCCGCCCCGCCGGCCCGCCTCCGCTCCCCCGCCACCCCGCTCACGCAGACCCACGCGACCCCCGACCCGCAGACGCTCCCGCCCCCCCGCACGGCCCCCCTCTGCCCCCCCCCGCACGCCGACCAATGACTCCCCCCCCGCACCGCCT
>JAEUNH010000188.1 GCA_016791205.1 Rhodocyclaceae bacterium
CTGCGCGAGCTGAGTTCGTGAGGCGGGGGAAAGTCAGTTGCTGGGGGACGGCGAGAGCGAACTTACGATTCCTTGCCGTCATTTCCGCGAACGCGGGAATCCAGCGGCGTTTGAAGAAGGGCACTGGATTCCGGGTTCCGCTGCGCGGCCCCGGAATGACGACTCCTGGCCGATAGCTCCAATCCCGAAACAAACCGCCGTCCTGCGGCGACTGACTTTTGCCGCTCCGCCCACCCGCGCCTCGCTAAGCGGCTGCGCTGGGCATCGCCATGATTCCCCGCGAACGTAAAGCCGTCCCGGGTGCTTTTCAGTGCAGGCTGTCGATGAACTGATCGGCGCTAAGGATGGGGCAGGCGAAGCCGCGGGCGAGGCTGAGCAAATCACGGTCGCCGGTCACCAGCGCCCTGGCCTTGCCGGCCAGCGCCAGCTGCAGAAAGGGCACGTCGAAGGCATCGCGGCAGGCCGGCGTTTTCGGCGGCGGCGTAGGGATGCGCACGGTCTTGCAGTAAGGCAGGTAGTCAGCCAGCAATTCCCGTTGTTCCGCCGGCGAGAGCCTGAATTTCGGATAGGCGAGCACCCGGATCAGCTCGGCCGCGGTGACGCGGGAAACGAGGGGCCGGATGCGCTGCGCCTGCCAGGCCTGGCGCAACGGCGTCAGCCGCCCCTGGGCGAACACCAGCGCCGACAACACCAGGTTGGTGTCGATGACGACCCGGGGCGGGCCGGCCGGGCGCGTCATTTCTTCTTGCGCGCGGTCCTGGCGGCCGGCGCCTGCCGCGCCCATTGCACCGCGTCGGCGATGTCCTGCTCCTGCAGGCCCAGTTCCGCCAGCTTGGCGCGCACGGCGTCGCCGCGCTGGATGCGCACGGGCGTCAGCACGATCTGGCCGTTGCGGGCCTCCACTTCGAAATACTCGGGGGAGTCGACGGCCGCCGTGACGCTCTTGGGCAGCGTCAACTGGTTTTTCGAGGTCATCTTGGCAAGCATGTCCGCCTCTTGCGTAAAGTAAGGAATCCTTACTTTACGCGATTCAACGCCAGGCTTCAAGCCGCCCCCGTCAGCATCCGCCCGCTGCGCAGGAGGAAACGGCCCGGCACGAATCGTCAAGCAACCATAAACCCCGGCAACTTGGAAGCCTTCACATCGAAGGTTGCCGTCGCCCGGCATCCAAGTCGTCGGTTTTGGGTACCGATCAGGCAATCGGCGAAATCGGCAGCCGTATCCTTCCAGATGAAAAGCGCTTCCTCGACAGCCGGCTCATCCTCGAGTTGAACATCGGCCGCATCGAGCAAGCCCGAGATGGCCTCGACGATCAGAGTCTTCGGCAGGCTGTAGCGGCTGCGCAGAACCCATTCGGTTTCCAGGAGAACCAACTGGCTGACGAAAACGCGGCGCCCTGCCGCGATTTCGCGCTTGATCAGCTTTCGTGCCCTCTCGAACTGCACTTCGTCGTCCCGAACCAGAAAGCGGACGAGAACATTGGTATCGACCCCCAGCATCACCGCGACAACTGCTCGACCGGCACGGGCTTGCGACCCTTCTTGCGTAACACGCCCGCCAGTTCGGTAACGCTCTTTGATTTCACTCGCATGACTACCGTGGCATCAGGCATCAACGTGAACGTCATCCGGTCTCCGGCCTTCATGGAGAGGCTATCCCGGATTTCCTTGGGAATGGTTGTTTGACCCTTGCTGGTAAGCGTTGCGTCGTTTGACATTGAAATCTCCTTTTGTCCTTACTATTGACAGTATAGTAAGGCGCTCGATTGCCGGCAACATTCCTGTGACTGGTCATCGGGCCGCTGTCGGGAGGCGACCGTTCCCGCTTCGCTAATTCCCCGCCGCCGTCAGCATCCGCCCGCTGCGCAGCAGTATCCAGAACACGAGGAGGGGCAGGATCAGGGTTTGCAGCAGGAAGACGACGATGAGGCGGATGGCGTGCTCGACGGTCTTGTCGATGGTGTCGCCGAGCTGCTGGATGTGCTTGTCGATCTGCCACCACTTCTTGTCGGCGGCGCTATCGGCGGGGGCGGGAGCGAGCGCGCCGATGGCCTGCGAGGCCTGCTCGATGCCCTGCTGGCCGGCGGCGTACTGTGCCTGCATGAAGCCGCGGTAGACGACGTCGCTCGCCATGCCGGCGGCCGGCACGATGAAGCGCACCAGCAGCAGCGCGACCAGCACGCGGGTGAGCAGCGCCGGCGGGCGTTTGCGCTTCAGGTAGGGCCAGGCCCAGGCGAAGGCGACCAGCGTCAGCGCCAGCGACATGCCCCAGTGCATGCCGACCTCGATCAGCAGCAGTTGCACGCCGAAGGCGACGCTCGCCGCGAGCATGAGGTCGGAGAAGCGCTCGACGAGGTCGTTCAGCGGATCGAGCATCTGGCCGGGCGTGAGGGTGACGCCGACGCCGAGCGGCTGCACGGAGAACTCGGTGCCCTGGACGACGGAGATCACCGCATTCAGCGCCCGCGCCGTGGCGAAGCTGGCCACCGCGCGCTTGAAGCCGGCCTGCGCCTGGGCGCCGGCCAGGTCGTCGAGCGGCCTGAGCCAGGCGCAGGCGACGGCGACGGCCAGCAGCGCCAGCAGCAGCTTGCGCCGCAGCATTTCGATCCTGACGGAACCCTGCGCGTCCATCCTTCCGCCCTCCCCTCCTGGCACCGGCCGGTCAATCCCCCCTCGACAGTCATCAGGACGCTGTGCGATAAAGCCGCGCAGCGCCTGTTACCTTGAACGCTGGACCGCTGAGATGCCGATGGATTACGCCGCGCGGTGCCGCTTCACATACGCCCGCAATGCATCATTCATGCGGGTTTGCCAGCCCTCGCCGGTCGCCCGGAAATACTCCACCACCTCGGGACTGTATCTCACCGTTACCGCTACTTTGGTGGGTTGCTTTTGCGGGCCACGTTGGCCGGGCAGGCGAACTTTGCCCTTCGCCCAGAACGCCCTTACCGAGGCAGCATCGTTGGGGTCGTATGGGCATTCTGGGTCGTTCACCTTGGCAGGCGCCGCCGCAATGGCGGCCGCCATCTGTTTCTTGCTAAAGGTCGAGGGCTTCGAATTAGGCGCGCGTTTCATGTTTGTCACCGTAACGACAGGAAATCAATCGAGCGCTGTCATTGCGCTCCATCCATACCAGGAAGACAACGCGGTCGCGATACCAGCCCAAACTTTGCAGGCGCTGCTCGCCGTAATGTTCGCGCTCATCTTCCACCGTGACCATCGGGGCATCGAAAACACAAGCGACCTCAGCCAAATCGATGCCGTGATCCTTGAGGTTCCTTTTCCGCTTGGGTTCGTCCCAAGTAATCATCGGCTCATTGTCGTTACAAAAAGCTATCCGTGTCAAGCTTTTTGTAACTACAGTTACCCTCCCTTTTTATAAGAAGGGATGGTCACGGCGACACTGCATGGTCAAATGCGATTGCTCTGGCAATAGAGAGGATGACGAATGTCACACGGCAACTGGTATGAACGCAACGTGCTGCCCTGGCTGATCGATTTCGCCTGCGGCATGAAGTCGGTGAGCCAGCAGCGCATGAAGGTGATCCCCCAGGCGCGGGGGCGCGTGCTGGAGATCGGCCTCGGCACCGGGCTCAACCTGCCCTTCTACGACACCGGCCGGGTGAGCGAACTCGTCGGCGTCGAGCCGTCGCTCACCATGCACCATCTGGCGATGAAGCGCAGCCGCGCGGCGGGCATTCCGGTGGAACTCGTCGGCATCGGCGCCGAGCGCCTGCCGCTGGCGGACCACGTCTTCGAAACGGTGGTCAGCACCTACACGCTGTGCACCATCCCCGATCCGGTGCTGGCGCTGCGCGAACTGCGCCGCGTGCTGGCGCCCGGCGGCCGGCTGCTGTTCTCCGAGCATGGAAAAGCGCCGGACGAGAGCGTGCGCAAGTGGCAGGCGCGCATCCAGCCGGTGTGGGGGAAATTCTCGGGCGGCTGCCACCTCGGCCGCGACATCCCGGCCATCCTCAAGGAAGCAGGCTTCGACGCCCAGGTGGAATCGATGTACATCCCCGGGCCGAGGATCGCGTCCTACCACTACTGGGGGATGGCGACCGCGGTCTAGCCGCGCCGGAACACCGAGCCGAGGAATTCGCGCTTGCTCATCGGCCGTTCGAGGGCGGCCTGTTTGGGGTCTTCGAAGGCGTCCTTGCTGGGCGCAGGCGCCGCCGCGACCGGTTCGGCCTGCAGGGCGGCGAGCGCGGCGAGGGCGACCTCGCGGGCGCCGGCCTGGTCGGCGAACTGGCCCATGGGCGAGAACAGCGAGCAGGACTGGAACTCGCCGACCTCTGACTCGTCGCTGCCGAGAAAGGCGAAGTCGCCCGAGGGGAAGTTGCGGAACAGGCGCAGGCCGGGCGCCACGCTCTGCCAGGTGTCGGCCTTGCCGGGCACCAGCATCAGGTTCATGAACCAGGGCGTGATGACGATGCCGAGCCAGTGATCCTGCCAGCGGGTGAAGCCGACGGCTTCGACCTGCAGCGCCGAATTGAGGATGGGCACGCCGGCCATGGTTTCGGCTTCGATGCGGCGGAAGGCGGCTTCGAGGAGGGGCGAAGGGTCTTCGACGTGGAGGCGCAGTGTGCTACCAGGCGCGGACATCGGGGGATTCTTGAGCGAAGACTTCTTCCATCAGCGCCAGGGACTCGCGGGCGCGCTCGGCGTCGAGGCGTTCGTAGGCGAAGCTGCCCTGCTGGATGAGCACGTAGTCGCCGACGGCGACATCCTCGTGCATCAGAATCAGGCTGACCTTGCGCTGCTCGCCGGCGGTGTCGACCACCGCCATCAGGTCGTCGACCTCGAGGACGCGCGAGGGGATGGCGAGGCACATCTCAGTGGGCCCCGACTGCAAGCTTGTGCGGCGAGAGATGAATGCCGCGCGCGGCGAGCTGCGCCACGGCGGAGGCAACCATCTCCGGCACTTTCTCCGCGACGGTCGGCGTCAATTCGGTGCCGAGCTCCAGGCTCAACGGCTCGCAGCCGATCAGCACCAGATCCTTCGGCGGGTTGCCGGCGAACTCGAGGCTGGCCAGCACGTCGCAGATGCTGACCTGGTGCGGCGAGAGCTTGCTGCGGAAGAACACCGGCACTTCCTTGCCGGTGAGGGTGATCACCGTGCCGGGCGCGCGCTTCGCCTTGACGGCGTCGAGCACCACCAGCAGATCCACGCCGGAAAGCGGATCGAGCAGTTCCATGCCGGCGGTGCCGCCGTCGATGACTTCGATGTTCTCCGGCACCGCATAGGCCGCGCGCAGGGCCTCGGCCGCATGCACGCCGACGCCCTCGTCGCTGAGGATGGTGTTGCCGATGCCGAGGATGACGAT
>JAEUNH010000197.1 GCA_016791205.1 Rhodocyclaceae bacterium
GTGTGTTGGCGCATTTCGCTCATGGACGTCTCCTTTCCGGCGAGTTTAGCAGAGGCCCGCACCTCTCCCCCGCCCCTCTCCCCGGCGGGGAGAGGGGAGTTTCTCGGCTAAACTTGGCCGCATGTCATTCACCCGCCGCAAGTTCCTGGCCGTCGCGCTCGCCGCCGGCGCCGCGCCGCTGTTCGCACAGGAGCCCCCTGCGCTGCTGCCCGCCGCGAAGGGCCGGCGCGTGGTCGTAGTAGGCGGCGGCTGGGGCGGGCTGTCGGCGGCGCGCCACCTGCGCGCGCTGGCGCCGGAACTCGAGGTGGTGCTGCTGGAGCGGAATTCCGCCTTCTTCTCCATGCCGCTGTCGAACAAGTGGCTGGCCGGGCTGGTCGACGAAAAGCTGCTGACGCACGACACCCGCGCCGCCGCGCAGGCCCATGGCTACACGTTCATCCAGGCCGAGGTCACGGCGCTCGACCGCGAGCGGCGCCGCGTGCACACCGCGCAGGGTACGGTCGACTACGACTGGCTGGTGCTCGCCGTCGGCATTCGCCACGACTACGCCGCCTGGTTCGGCGACGACCGGCGCGCCATCGACGAGGCGCGCGCGCGCTTCGCCTGCGCCTGGACGCCCGGCGGGGAATTCCGCGCTCTCCAGGCCCGGCTCGACAACTTCAAGGGCGGCGATCTGGTCATGACGATTCCGCCGCCGCCCTACCGCTGCCAGCTCGCGCCCTACGAGCGGGCGCTGGTGATCGCCCACCTCTTCAAGTCGCGCGCCGTGCCGGGGAGACTGACTTTGCTCGATCCCAACCCGCCGCCGCAGCGCTTCGCCGATGTGTTCGAGGAGCAGTACAAGGGCCAGATCCAGGTCGTGCCGCACGCCCGCGTGAAGTCGGTCGATCCCTTCGCGAAGACCATCGCCACCGAATTCGACGACATCCGCTTCGACGAGGCCATCCTGATGCCGCCGCAGCAGGCCGGCGACCTCGCCTGGCAGGCCGGGCTGATCGGCCGCGACAAGGACGGCAAGCCCACCGGCTGGGCTGCGCAGGATCCGCTGCATCTCCATGCCCTCGGCGACGAGCGCGTCTTCCTCGTCGGCGACCTGATCGACCGCGCCTCGCCGCTGTTCGGCCACTACCCGAAGAGCGGCCACCTGGCCGCGCACCTGGGACGCATCGCAGCACAGGAGATCGCCGCGCGCGCCCGCGGCGTCGCGCCCGAAGCGCTGCTGCCGGAGAGCCGCTGCTTCGTCACCACCCGCATGGAGCCGCAGGAGTCGATGCGCGTCGACACGCAGTACCGCGTGCGTGGCGATGGATTGATCGTGCAAACGACGAAGCAGAACTTCGATCCCAACCCGCGCGGCGAGGACGTCGAGTGGGCGAAGGGGATGTTCGGGGAGTTGTTCGGCTAGTGCCGCGCCCAGATTTTCGTCTTGCCGTTGGGCAGGATGAGCAGGGTGTCGTAGAACTCGCGCCGCGGCGGTGCGTTCTCGCGGTCGACGATGGTGCAGCCGCGCTCGCAGCTGAAGTCGGCGCCGGTCGGTTCGCGCCCCGGCGCGCCCATCGGCAGGCCCGGCACGGCCAGCCCGCGCGCCTTCGGCTTCTCCTTGAGCAGTTCCTTGATGTCCTCGGCCGGCACGTGGCCCTCGACGAAATACCCCGCCACTTTCGCGGTCATGCGCGAGGCGACATCGGCCGGCACCTTGAAACGGCGCTTGACCGCGTCGATGTCGTCGACTTCCTTCACCGTGACCTTGAAGCCGTTCTGGCGCAGGTGCTCGGCCCAGTCGAGACAGGACAGGCAGACCTTCGGCACGAAGGCCTCCACCGGCGGCAGGGTTTCCGCCGCGGCGGGCAGGGTCGCCAGCGCGGCGAGCAGGATCGGCAATCTCATTCCGGCATTCTCATCGATTCTCATTGGCCGTGCCAGTAGCGGCGGCGCGCCTCGCGCTCAAAAGTCTGTCTGCGCGGGACGGCGAATTCCACGGTCACGGCGCCGTCGCGATCGGTCCGGGCGAGCCGCGCGCCGGTCGCCTCGTGGCGCCGCAGCACCTCGGCGTTCGGGTGGCGGAAGCGGTTACGGTAGCCGACCGGGAAGATCACCGTGTCGGCGCCCACCGCCGCCAGGAACTCGGGCGAGGACGAGGTGCGGCTGCCATGATGCGGCGCCAGCAGCACATCCGCGCGCAGCCGCCCGCCATGCCGCTGCGACAGGGCCCGTTCCGAGAGGGTCTCGATATCGCCGGTAAGCAGCGCGCTGCCGGCCGCCGCCGTCGCCTTCAGCACGCAGCTCAGGTCGTTGCTCTTGAGGCCTCTGGCGTAATCGGCCTGCTCCGGATGCAGCATCTCGAAGCGCACGCCGTCCCACTCCCAGGACTGTCCGTCCAGGCAGGGCCGGTGACCGGGTGCCTCGCGGAAGGGATGGTCGGCGGGCATGGCGCTCGCCGTCCAGGCGACGGGCAGGCCGTCGAGCAGCGACAGCGCGCCGCCCGCGTGGTCCTGGTCCTGGTGGGTCACGATCAGTCCGTCGAGGCGGCGCACGCCGGCCGCGCGCAGGTAGGGCAGCAGGATGCGGTTGCCGCTGTTGGCGTCCGGCGAGAACTGCGGCCCGGTGTCGTAGATGAGATCGTGGGCGGCCGTCTGCGCATGCACGGCGAGGCCCTGGCCGACGTCGAGCACGGTGAGGCGCAGTTCCCCCGGCGCCGGCCGCGCCGGCTCGACCAGCACCAGCGGCAGCATCAGCACGGCGCCGGCCCAGCGGGAAGGGAAGCCGCGCGGCAGCAGCAGCCAGGCGCAGCCCAGCAGCCCCAGCGCCACCGCCCAGGCGGGCGGCGCGGCCTGCTGCCAGACCGCCAGCGGCAGATCGGCCAGCCAGGCGATGAAGGCCATCAGCCAGGCCAGGATCTGGTGCGCCAGCAGCAGGAGCGCATCGAAGGGCAGCGCGGCCGCGATCAGCGCCAGCGGCGTGACGATGAAGCTGACGACGGGAATCGCCACCGCGTTGGCCAACGGCGAGACGAGGGAGAACTGCTGGAACAGCGCCAGCAATGCCGGAATCAGCCCCAGGGTAACTGCCCACTGGGCGCGGCCCCACTCGGCCAGCCAGTGCCCCGGCGCAAGGCGTCCCGCACTGACATAGAACAGCAGGCCGACGGCGCCGAAGGAGAGCCAGAAGCCGGCCGCCAGCACCGCCCAGGGATCGGCCAGCAGCACCAGCAGCAGCGCCAGCGCCAGCACCCGGCTGCCCGAGGCGGCGCGCCCGAGCCACAACGCCAGTGCCACCACCGAGAGCATGTACAGGGTGCGCTGCGCCGGCACGCCGAAGCCGGCCAGCAGGCAATAGCCGAAGGCCGTCGCCCAGCCGGCCGCGGCGGCGGCCTTCTGCGCCGGCAGGCGCAGCATCAGCGCCGGTCGTCTTCGCCAGAGCAGCGAAACCAGCCAGGCGCCCAGCGCCGCCACCATCGTGACATGCATTCCGGAGATGCTCATCAGGTGCGAGATGCCGGTGCGGGCGAAGAGCTGCCAGAGCCCGCCGTCGATGGCGCGCTGGTCGCCCACCACCAGCGCCACCAGCACGCCGGCATAGTCGCGCTCCGGCAGGGCGCGCAGGATCCGCTCCCGGACCCGCTCCCGCAGCCGTTCGACGGCATACGCGGGCCGCCAGACGAAGGCATCCAGGCGCCGGTTGTCCTCGGCCGTCCGCACATAGCCGGTGGCGCGCACGCCGCGTTCGAACAGCCAGGCCTCGTAGTCGAAGCCGTGGGGATTGAGGTTGCCGTGCGGGCGCTTCAGGCGCACGGTGAGCTGCCAGCGCTCGCCGGCGGAGAGCGGCGGCAGGACATGGCGCGCCTCGTCCTCCTCGGGACGCCTGCCGGCATACCAGGCCAGGGAGATCCTGGAGGGCAGCGCCGCCTCGGCCTGCTCGACCGCGAACTCGAAGCGCAGGCCGTTCTCGTAGGCCTGCGGCAGGCTGGCGATCACCCCGCTGAGGCGGATGTCGCGGCCCTCGTTCTCCGTCGGCAACCGGTCGGCCAGCCGCCACTGGGCGAATCCTGCGGCCCATAAAAAGCCGGCCAGCAGGCCGGCAATGCAGACGGACGCCCGCCGCCAGCGGCCGCGCAGGCGCCAGGCGGAAAAAGTCAGTCCCGCCGAGACGGCGAGGAGCGCCGCCAGCAGGCCCCAGTCGGGCAATGCGGCCTGCCGCTGCAGCCACCCGACCCCCAGGGCAAAGCAAAGAATCGCCATTCGCATGGAGGGCGATTGTATGCGGACGGCACGCCGGGCAGGCTAGAATTGCCGTCCATGCGCAAGCACCTCCGAAAATACCTGCCCGACCACGAGGCCATCCGCAGCAACCGCTGGCTGGCGCCGTTCGGCAACACCCTGCTGCATCCGCGGCTATGGCACCTCAACCGGCGCTCCGCCGCGGGCGGCTTTGCCGTGGGCCTGTACTGCGGCCTGATTCCCGGTCCTTTCCAGATGCTGGGGGCAGCCATCTTCGCGGTCGCCTTCCGCGTCAACCTGCCGCTCGCCCTGTTCACCACCCTCTACACGAATCCGTTCACCATCATCCCGTTGTACCTGGTCGCCTATCGCTTCGGCCTCTTCGCCCTGGGCGCCGAGGTCGGGACGTTCGTCCCGCCGCCGGAACACAGCGCCGGCAACCTGCTCGAGTGGACGCGGGCGATGGGGGACTGGATGCTGGGGCTGGGCGCACCGCTCGCATTCGGCGTCCTGCTGCTGGCGAATGTGCTGGCCGCGCTCGGCTACGCCCTCGTGCGCCTCGGCTGGCGCCTTTACCTGATTCACGCCTGGCGCCAGCGGCGCCTGCAGCGCACCCTGGCGAGCGGAGGATAGGCGATGGCGCAGGCTCCGCTCCGCGGCATCTTCATCAAGTTCCTCTGGTCGCTGGCCGCGCTCGTCGCGGTGCTGGCCATCGGCACCTACGGCTACCACCTCATCGGCGGCGACAAATACACCCTGCTCGACGCCTTCTACATGACGTTCATCACGCTCGCCACCATCGGCTACGGCGAGATCATCGACATGACCAACAACCCGGCCGGCCGCATCTTCACCATCTTCATCGGCACCGCCGGCCTGGGCACCCTGTGGTTCATGTTTTCGACCCTGACGGTCTTCATCCTGGAGACCGACCTCAACACGGCATGGCGGAGAAGGCGCATGGAAAAGATCATCAAGCGGCTGCACGGCCACTACATCGTCTGCGGCTACGGCCGCGTCGGGCGCAACGTCGCCCAGGAACTGGAAACGACGCACCGCCACTTCGTCGCCATCGACGAGGACGAGGCCATGCTGGAGGCGCAGAAGGAAAAGACCCCGTCCCTGCTGTTCCTGCACGGCGACGCCTCCGACGACGACATGCTGATCCGCGCCGACATCGAGGACGCCCGGGGCGTCTTCGCCGTCACCGGCGACGACAGCAAGAACCTGATGATTGCCCTCACCGCCAAGCAGCTCAACCCGAACGTGCGGGTGGTGGCGCGCTGCCACGAGCTGAGGAATGCCGAAAAGATGAAGAAGGCCGGCGCCGACACGGTGGTCTCGCCGGACTTCACCGGCGGCATGCGCATCGCCTCGGCGATGGTGCGCCCGCACGTCGTTTCCTTCCTCGACGAGATGCTGCGCACCGAGCACAAGCTGCGCATCGAGGAGGTGGCGGTGCCGAAACACTTCGAATCGAGGAGCCTCGGCGCGCTCGGCCTGCGCAGCCCGGACTACGTGCTGCTGGCGGTGCGCAAGCACGGCGACTGGGTCTTTAACCCCGGCGAGGACTATGTCATCGAGCCGGGCACCACCCTGGTGGCGATGGCCTCGCCGCACGGCCGGCAGGAGCTGGAGGCGGCGCGCCTCCCTAGCTGACCCGGTAGCGCCGGATATCCTCCTGCAGGCCGGCCGCCAGACGTTCCATCTGCTGCGCCGTGGCGGTGGTCTCGGCCACCGCGGCATTGTTCTCCTCGGCCATCCGGGCGATGCGCTCGACGTTGGCGCCGATCTCGGCGCTGGCCGCGCTCTGCTCCTTCAGCGCCGTCGAGATGTCGCTCACCGAATGCACCACCCGCAGCGCGCCGGAACGGATGCGCGCCATCGCCTCGCCGGCGCGGGTGGCCAGCGCCACGCCGCCCTCGACGCGGACCACGCCGGCGTTCATGCTCCGCACCGCGTTGCCGGTGCCGCTCTGGATCGCCGCGATCATGCCGGCGATGTCCTGGGTCGACTTGGCGGTGCGCTCGGCGAGCTTGCGCACCTCGTCGGCCACCACCGCGAAGCCGCGCCCCGACTCGCCGGCGCGCGCCGCCTCGATGGCGGCGTTGAGGGCCAGCAGGTTGGTCTGGTCGGCGATGTCCTTGATGACGTTCACGATGTCGGTGATGCGCTCCGACTGGCGGCCGAGCTCCTCGATCAGCCGCGCCGACTGTTCGACCGAAGCGGCGATCTGCTTCATTTCGTCCACCGTCCGCTGCACCACCTCGCTGCCTTCCTCCGAGAGGCTGCCGGATTCGGTCGAGATCGTCTCGGCCTGCCGGGCATGCTCGGCGATCTGCTCGATGCCCGCGGTGGTCTGTTCCACCGAGGCCGCCATGGCGGCGGCCGCCTGGCTCTGCCGGCGCGAACCGTCCTGGATGTGTGTGGCCGAACCGGCCACGGCACCGGCCGCCACGGTGACCTGGCCGGCGCCCGCCTGGACCTTGCCGATCAGCCCGCCGAGCACGCCGGCCATCGTGTCGAAGCCCGCGCCCACCGCCGCCAGCTCGTCCCTGGTCCGCAGCGCGGCGCGGGCGGTGAGGTCGCCCCCGGCGATGCGCCCGGCCGCCTGGGCCAGCTGCCTGACGTTGCCGACGATGGCGAGGTACATGCCGACGGTCAGATAGCCGCCGGCCAGCACCACCAGCAGGGCGATGCCGATCGCCAGGAGGAGCTTGCCGGTCAGGCGCGAGACGCGGGCCCGGATCAGCTTTTCCACCGTCGGCAGCAGGGTGCCCTCGAGCTGGGCGAAGCCGGTGTCGATGGCCTCGCTGGCCTTGCCGAAGAAGTAGGCGGCGGGCGAATTCAGGCGGCCGGTGGTCAGTTCGCTTTGCGTCACCACCACCACGTCGCCGGCCCCGCCGACGAATTTCTGGCGGAACTCTTCCATCGCCGGCTTGATCTCCGGGCTGTACTTTTCCGAACGGGCCAGCGCGGCGAGGAGATCCGACGTCATCTTGTCGAGCACCCCCAGGCGGGTCGAGAACTCGTGCTTCTCGTCGTCGGTGATGGTCTTCTTGAACAGCACGCCGCTGCCGGCGCCGCGGATCACCGCCAGGCGCTCCAGCGTCTCCGGCATGACGAACACCGCCGTGTTAACGAGGTAATAGGACTCCAGGTCCGGGTCCATCACCAGCCCGCTGGCGTCGCCGATGCCGGCGACGATCTGCATGGCGCGCTGGATCACCGCGCCATGGGCCGAGAAGCTGGCCGGGCCGGTCATATCGGCCCACTCCTGCACCAGCGCGGTCCATTCCTCCCGCAGCTGCTTCCATTCCTCCTGCTGGCCGACTTCGTCGCCGAGCCGGGCCATCACCGCGTCGGCGCGGGCAAAAGCCGAGGAGATCTCTTTCGCGGCGGCAGCCACCCTGTCTTTCAGCCCGGCGTCGCCCGACAGCACGCCGTTGGAGAGATCGCGGTGCAATTGCACCTGCTGCACCAGGGGGAATATCGGCTTGATCGCCTCCAGCCCCGCCAGCTCGCGCTGGCCCTGGGCCAGCGAGGCGCGCAGGCCGAGCGTCATCACCGTCAGCAGATAGGCGATCGCCAGCAGCGCCACCAGGCCGATGAGTCCGAACTTGAAGGGGTATTTGAGGCGGTTCATCAGGGCAACCGCCGGGGCGAAGAAGGCATTCATGTTGTGCTCCGAAGTCCGTTTTCCGGGGACAGTCCGATATAACGGCCGACGAAGGCTTTGCTTGAGGCTGGACGGCCCCGCGCGAACAACAGGAAAGACTTATAAATCAGGCCGCCGGCTGCAGGACGCCGTCGTCCAGGGCCAGGGTGCGCATGGCCTTGGCGGCCAGGTGGGCATCGTGGGTGACGATGATGAAGCTGGTGCGATGGGTTTCGTTGAGCGCCAGCATCAGGTCGAAGACGCTCTCCGCGGTATGCCGGTCGAGGTTGCCTGTCGGCTCGTCGGCCAGCACGCAGGCCGGCTGCGTCACCAGGGCGCGCGCCACCGCCGCCCGCTGGCGCTCGCCGCCGGAGAGCTCGCCCGGCGTGTGCGCCAGCCGATGGCCCAGGCCGACCTCCTTCAGCATCTCCGCCGCCTGCGCTTGCGCCTCGGCGCGCGGCAGGCGCCGGATCAGCAGCGGCATTGCTACGTTTTCCAGCGCGCTGAATTCCGGCAGCAGGTGGTGGAACTGGTAGATGAAGCCGAGGCTTTCGTTCCTCAGCCGACCGCGCTCGGCCTCATTCAGCGTAGTCAGGTCGCGGCCGAGCAGGCTGACCGCGCCTCCGCTCGGCGCGTCCAGCCCGCCGAGCAGATGCAGCAGCGTGCTCTTGCCCGAGCCCGAGGCGCCGACGATGGACACGCGTTCGCCGCGGGCGATGTCGAGGTCGACGCCGAGCAGCACCGGCACCTCGACCTTGCCCTGGACGTAGGTCTTCTTCAGGCCGCGACAGGAAAGGACCAGCTCACTCATAACGCAAGGCTTCCGCGGGGTTCACGCGCGAGGCGCGCCAGCTCGGATACAGCGTCGCCAGCAAAGTCAGCGCGAAGGACACGGCGGCGATGACGCCGACGTCGCGCCACTGCAGGTCCGAAGGCAGCTCGGAGATGTAGTACACCTCCTTGGCGAGGAACTGGGTGTTGAACAGCCGCTCGATGGCCGGCACCACCACGTCGATGTTGAGCGCCAGCGCGATGCCGCCGGCCAGCCCCAGCGCCAGCCCGATGACGCCGATCAGCGCGCCCTGGACGATGAACACCTGCATGATGCTGGCCGGGCTCGCCCCCAGCGTGCGCAGGATGGCGATGTCGGATTCCTTGTCGGTGACCGCCATCACCAGCGTGGACACGATGTTGAAGGCGGCC
>JAEUNH010000207.1 GCA_016791205.1 Rhodocyclaceae bacterium
AACCTCGCCGAGGCGACACTCCGCCGCGGCCTTGAACGGACACTCTCGCACCTGCCCGCCGACCCTTCCTGGCATCCGCGCATCGTGCGGGTCGGCAGCGTGCCCGCCTGGCGCAGGCCGCTGCCGAGGCTGCTCGCCAGCGATTTCCTGGGCGGCGACGAGCGGGCCCGTTCCGGCAAGGACCTCGACCCGGACATGGCGCGCCGGGACGCGCTGATCCGGCAACTCGCCGCCGGCCGGGCGGAAGTCTTTTCTCCGATCGCCGCCGCCTGCGATGCCGACGGCTGCCTGCGCTATATCGAGCGGGATGGCGTCCGGCTGCCCTTCGCCTTCGACTACGGCCATCTGATCGAGGAGAGCTCGGTGATGGTGGTGGCAGCGCTGTTCCGCCAGCTCGACACCGGCGTGGCAGCCAGCCGCTCAGTACAATCCGCCCCATGAAACCCGCTGCGCCTTCCGCTGACGCGATGTCTGCCGTCGAGGCGGCCTGCCCGCTTTGCAGCGGCCCGGCCCGTTACGCTTACAGCGGCCGCGACCTGATGTTCGATCTGTATCGCCGCTACGATTATCTTTGCTGCGCCGACTGCGGCGCGGCGTTCCAGCATCCCATGCCCGACCCGCAGGCCATCGCCGCCTTCTATCCGCCCGACTACGGCGTATATGACGAAAAGGAAAGGACGCGCAGCATCGGCGCCTGGCGGCGCGCACTGCTGCGCCGCTGCCGCGGCTACCGGCATCTGCCCGTTCCCCCGCCGCTGCGCCTGCTGGCCGCCGCGATGGCGCCTTTTGTCGAGCCGCCCGGCACCCCCTTGTTCGTGCCGGGCGGTCGCATGCTCGACGTCGGCTGCGGCAACGGCCGCTATCTCGCCACCCTGCGCGCGCTCGGCTGGCAGGCCCAGGGCGTGGAGTTCAGCGCGGAGGGCGTGCGCGTCTGCCGCCTCTCCGGCCTGTCGGTGCATCACGGCGATCTCGCCTCGGCGGCTTTCGACGAGGGGTCCTTCGACCTGATCACCGTGCGCCACGTCATCGAGCACATCGCCGAACCCCACCCCTTCCTGGCCGAACTGGCCCGCATCCTCAAGCCGGGCGGCCGGCTGCATCTTGAAACGCCGAACAGCCAGGCGCTGGGCCGCGCCTGGTTCGGTCCAAACTGGTATCACAACGACGTGCCGCGCCATCTCATTCTCTATTCGCTCGCCAACCTGGAGCGCCTGGCCGCGGGCCACGGCCTGCGCAAGGTCGAGGCGGCGATGGAAAGCAGTCCCAAGGCGCTGCTCAACAGCCTCGACTACGCAATGGGCGACCGTGCCAGGCCATCGCGCAAGTCCCGCTGGCGGCGGCTCCTCGCCAGAATCTACGTGAGCCTGGCCCAGCAAGGCGGCCGGGGCGACACCTTCCGCCTGGTCCTGACCAAGCCGTGAGCGCGCGCCTGCTCTTCGTCTCCAAGGGCGAGGCGTCCTCCTCGACACGCTACCGCGCGCTGCAGTTCTTTCCCCTGTGGCGGCAGGCCGGCTTCGAGCCGGCCCACCTCACCGTCTCGGGCGGTGCCGGCGCCACGCTCGCAATGCTGCGCGAGGCCGGCCGCGCCGACATCGTCATCGTGCTGCGCAAGACCTTCCCCGCCGCCCTGCTCTGGCTGCTGCGGCGGTGCGCCCGCCGGCTGGTCTTCGACTTCGACGACGCCATCTTCTGCAACAGCGACGGCACCCCCTCTCGTACGCGCATGGCGCGCTTCGTCGCGATGGCGCGGGCCAGCGACCGGATCCTCGCCGGCAACGCCTTCCTGGCCCGGCGGGCCGCCGCCTTCAACCCGGCGGTGACGCTGGTCCCGACCTGCCTGGACAGCGGACGCTACCGGGTCGATGCCGGCAAGCCGGCCGACAGCTTCGACCTGGCCTGGATCGGCAGCCATTCGACGCGCAAGTACCTGGCGGAAGCGATGCCCTGGCTCGCGGCGGCCGCGGCGAAGGTGCCCGGCCTGCGCCTGAAGATCATCGCCGACTTCGACCTGCCCGGCTGCGGCGTGGCGACGCTGCCGGTGGCCTGGCACGCCGATTCGGAAGCGCGAGAACTTGCCGCCGCGCATATCGGCATCGCGCCGATGCGCGACGACGACTGGAGCCGCGGCAAGTGCGCGCTGAAGGTGCTGCAATGCATGGCGGCCGGCCTGCCGGTGGTCTCTTCACGGGCCGGTGCCAATGCCGAGGTGATCCGGGAAGGGGAAACCGGCTTTCTGGCCTCCTCACCCGCGGAATGGGCGGCACGGATCGCGCTTCTGGCGCAGGACGCCGGCCTGCGCCAGCGCATGGGCGAGGCCGGGCGGCGTCTGGTCGAAGCCGACTATTCCATCCTGCCGGTGTTCGACCGGCTGCGCTCCGTGATCGACGGACTGGCTTGAGCCCGCACTGGCTCGGCGACGATCACCGCCTCGCCGGCGCGATTTTCGAAGCGGCGGATTTCCCTGAGGCGGTTCTTACCTAGCCACGCTTCTGCCTGGGCATCCTTGCGCGGCACCTCGATGACGACCAGGTCGAGCCGCCGTTCCTCCAGCGCCTGCGCAAGCAGCTCTCTCGGCAGGATCACGCTGGCCCTGCCCGGCCAGCCGGCATAGTGGGCGATGCGTCCGTTGTCGATGCCGACCCGGCTGCGGTCGACAACGTTGGCGGCCAGCCAGCGCCCGGCCTCGACGATGTGGGTCTTGCGCGGCGAGAGCGATACCACATTCGCCGCCATCGTTGCCAGCGCGAGCGCGATGATCGGGGCCTTCCAGCGTGGAGAGCGCCGCAACAGCAGGGCCAGCCCTCCGGCGACCGGCGGCACAAGCAGCCAGTGCAGCATGCTGACGTAGCGCCCGACCAGGAAGAACTGGTAAGTGACGAAGGCTACCAGCACCAGCAAATAGGCCAGCAGGGCCCATGGCAGCGGCTGCCAGCGCGCCAGCCACTCTCCTGCCGGGCGGACGGAAAAGCGATAGGCAAGCGGGACCAGAAAAACCCCGGCCAGCTGAAGGAACTTGACCGGAATGATCGACAGCAGCCCGAAGAAAAACACGTAGCCGGCCTCCTCGCGCGAGTACTTGTGCTTGAAGACCGCCTCGGACATGCGGCTCGCCGCCTCGCCGATGGCTTGACCGATGTGGAGGGGATTGGCCACGTCCAGGTAGTAGAGCAGCCTGGCCGGCGGCTTCAGCCAGCCGGTGCCGAACAGAAGGATGGCGAGCAATCCGCCCGCCAGCGGCAGCGCGCCGATCGTCAGCACCCGCCGCGCCTTGTCTCCCGCCGGAGCGGCCATGGCCTGCCAGAGCATCAGCGCCGCAAAAAACACGGCCGCCTCCAGGCGAAACAGCACGGCCAGGGCCAGCGCCGCCTGGCTGGCAACGGCCAGTGGGCGGCGCTGCGTCTCTTCCCAGCGCATCGCCAGCCAGAGCCCCAGCAGGCTGAAGAACCAGAAGCCGAACTCGCGCAGGATTTCGTGCCGATACTGGTTGAACGCCGGCATCGCCAGCACCACCAGGCAGGCCGCCCAGGCATCCTCCGGCGTCCGCTCTCGGACCCAGGCGACCAGGAGGGAGCAGGCGCCGGCCATGAGCAGCGCGTTGAGGCAGTGCGCCGCCATTTCCGTGGTCAGGCCGGTCGATCCGGACAGCGCCGCAATCAATACGGGAAGGAAAGCCCATTCGCCGTTTTCCAGACCCGCTGCCAAGCCGCTGTCGAGGATGGCGCGCGCCGTCTCCAGGTAATAGATGCCGTCACGATTGATGAGATGGCCCTGAACGGCCGCCAGGGATAGCAGCAGGCTTCCCAGGAAAGCCGCGCGCACGGGCCCGGCCCCCTGCATCGCTGCGGCGATCCGGCCGATCATCTGCCCTCTCCCATCCGGAAAACCGACAACGCCGCACTCTCCTTTTCATCGGCCGGCCAGCGGAACACTTCCCGCATCGGCGGCCCCCCGGGGCCGAACAGGCGAGGGAACTGGCCCGGCGACTCCACCGCCAGCAGCACCGGCTGCTGTCCCGCGGCGACCCGAAGCGCCTCCGTCTCGCTGATCCAGGGCCTGAAGGTGCCCAGGCCGAGCTGCAGTGTGACGGGCGTGTCGAGATGCAGAATGGCCTTGGCTTCGAGCCCACTCGCCGACAGCGCTCGGGCGGCGCCTTCCGCCCCGAGGGTATAGCGCACCTCCTCGCTCCGCTCCGCCGCCCCGGCATGATAGTTCCACCAGGCACCGCCGAGAAAGAAAAAAGTCAGTCCCGCCAGGACGGCGGCCGTGATCCGCCTGCCCAAACGATCGGCCAGGCGCCCGATCTCCCGCCCCGCCAGCAGCGCCGCCGCCGGCCACAGCGGCAGCAGCAGGTCGCCGCGATGGTGGGAGGCGAGCGAGAAGAGGACGATGCCGCCGACGATCCAGCAGAACAGGAAGCGCTCGAAGCGCCTCGCCGCGGCCTCCGCGGCGGGATGGCGCACGATGCGCCACAGGCCGTAGAGCGCGAACAGGCTGAAGGGCAGGAAGCGCAGGACGAAGTAGAGGGCCGGCTTGTGCAGATTGCGGCCGGGATAGCCTTCCTTGCCGATGCCCGCCGCCTGGCCCACCAGCTCCTGGAAGAACAGCTTGTCGACCAGCGGCTGCCCGGCCGAAACGAGAGCCGGCACCAGCCAGCCCAATGTCAGCAGCAGGAATACCGCGATGCCGGCACCGTGCGCGCCGGCCGGTCGCGGCGTGGCCGGATCGCTGCGCCGTTCCCAGAACCAGGCCAGCATCCCCATGGCCGCCAGCACCAGGCCCAGCGGTCCCTTGATCAGCGTGGCCAGCGCCGCCCAGAACCAGAACGGCGTCCACCCCCCGCCGCGCTCCCAGGCGCGCTGCGCGGCAAAGGCACCAAGGGCCACCGCCAGGGCGAACAGCGCATCGGTGCGCACCAGCGCAATATGCTTGGACATCATCGGCGCCAGCACGACGGCTGCCGCGGCCAGTCCGCCGGCCCACTCGCCGTAGCGCCGGCGCCCGATCTCGAAGACGAGGAGCGTCATGGCCAGCACGGCCAGCATGGAGGGCAGCGTCAGTGTCAGGCGGTTGATGCCGCCGACCGAGGCCGCGGCGGAGGCGGCCCAGGTGTGCAACGGCGGCTTCGACATGATGCGGCCGCGGATGTCCTGCTGTACCAGCCAGTGGCCCTGCCAGACGACGTCCATGACGTAGCCGACGTTGCGGTCCTGGGCGTCGGCCTCGAGGTTGGAGGGGCCTGTCAGGCGGATGGCGTAGAAGGCCAGCGCCAGCAGGCCCAGCACGGCACCCCAGGCGGCCCGGCGCATCAGCGCCCCCGGCGCCGACGCCAGCGCCACAGCATGAAAGCGCCCAGCAGCAATACGATGCCTGCGGCCATTAGTTTGCCGAGGCCCTCCATCGCCTTCTCGTCCACGATGCCGCTGCCGATCAGCGCGGCAATCAGCCCCTGGGGCAGGTAGCCGATGAAGGTGCCGAGGAGGAACGCCCGGGCGCTGACCTGGCTCAGCGCCAGGCCGCCATTGATCATGACGCTGGTGAGCGGCAGCTGGCGGATCATCACCACCGCCTTCACCGACGAGCGCACATGGAAGGCGCGGCCGACGAAGCGATGGCCGCCGAAGCGCCGCTGCAGCCAGCCGCGCCCGCCGCTGCGCACGGCGCAGAATGTGAGCCAGGAACCGATCACCGCCCCAACCTGCGCCAGGGCCAGCCCCAGCCAGAAGCCGAAAGCGAGACCGCCGAGCACGTAGAAGATCAGCCGCGGCGCGCCGATGGCGACCAGGCCGATGACCAGCAGGACATACACGACCTCAGCCCACAAGTCGTCTCCGGCAAGAAAAGCCCGCAACTGCTGGACATCGCGGACCACGCTCCCGACCGGCGTGAAGTACAGCACGCCGAAGGCCGCCGCGGCCGCG